>JAGXSL010000049.1 GCA_018333835.1 Lysobacteraceae bacterium | reverse complement strand
GGCCAGTTGCGCGAGGTCTGGCAGCGGCTGGAGGCGCTGCCGCCGGCCGAGCGCGAGGCCCTGCGCGCCACCTGGCGGCGGCTCAGTCCCGCCGAGCGCCAGGCCTGGCTGGAGGCCGGCGGCCCCGGGGTCGCCCCGCCGCCGCGCCAGCCCTGAGCCGCGTGCTTCAGCCCGGCCGCTGCCAGCAGGTGCCGGCCAGCAACTCGTCGTTCCAGTCCGGGGCCAGCACGCCGTCCTTCAGGAACAGGCCGACGAAGTTCAGCAGGTTGCGGGCGTACATCTCGCTGGCGTGCAGCGCGCCGCTGCTGGCGAGGTCGAGCGGGCCGGCGACGGTGACGCCGCCGTGCCGCAGGTTCTCGCCGGGGCGCGTGAGTTCGCAGTTGCCGCCGGTCTCGGCGGCCATGTCGACCACCACGCTGCCCGGCTTCATGCCGGCCACCATCGCGGCGGTGATGATCCTCGGCGCCGGGCGGCCCGGCACGGCGGCGGTGCAGACCACCACGTCGATGCCCTTCAGGTGCTCGGCGAGGCGCTGCTGCTGCAGGGCGCGCTCCTCGGCGCTGAGTTCGCGGGCGTAGCCGCCGCTGCCGGCCGCCGAGACGCCGAGGTCGAGGAAACGGCCGCCCAGCGATTCGATCTGCTCGCGGGTCTCCGGGCGCACGTCGAAACCCTCGACCTGCGCACCGAGCCGGCGCGCGGTGGCGATGGCCTGCAGGCCGGCGACGCCGGCGCCGACCACCAGCAGCTTCGAGGGCCGGATGGTGCCGGCCGCCGTGCTCAGCATCGGGAAGAAGCGCGGCGAGAGCTGCGCGGCCAGCAGCACGGCCTTGTAGCCGGCCATGCCGGCCTGCGAGCTCAGCACGTCCATGGCCTGGGCGCGGGTGGTGCGCGGCAGCTTCTCCATCGCGAAGGCGGTGGCCCGGCGCTCGGCGAGCAGGGCCTCGCGGCCGTCGGCCCGGTGCGGTGCGAGGAGGCCAACCAGCATGGCCCCCGGCTTCAGGCGCGCGAGGTCGGCACCGGCGGGCGACTGCACGCAGAGCAGCAGGTCGGCCGCGGCCAGCAGCGCCTCGCGCTCCTGCACCTCGACGCCGGCGTAGTCCGCGTCGGGGAAGCCCGCCTCCGCGCCAGCGCCGGGTTCGATCCGCACCGTGGCGCCGAGTGCGGCGAACTTGCGGGCGGTTTCCGGGGTGAGGGCGACGCGGCGTTCGCCGGGCGCACGCTCCTGCAGGCAGGCCAGCACGATGGGCATGGAAGGCTCCGAGGCGGGGAGGCCCCGATCCTAGCGGAAGAACCACCCAGCGGAAGAACCCAGCGGAAGCCCGACGCTCCTGCCGCCGCCGTCCGCGGGCTCAGCTGCCGTCCTTCTGCAGCCGGCCGACCATGCGCTGCAGGGCGTCCTCGAAGGCCCCACCCTGGGTCTCGCGCAGCACCAGCCGGCCGTGCTTCTTCAGCGCGGCCAGTTCCTCCAGCGAGGCGACCAGCAGGCGCACGCCGCGACGGTTGACGAACATCAGCCGGCTGGAGATCGGCGAGATCCAGGCCAGCTTGGCCGGTGCCGGCTTGTCGTCCTCGCCGGCGAGGCTGACCCAGTCGCCGACCTTCAGCTCGCGCAGGCGGGCGAGGTCGGCCGGATCGGCCGGGCCGTGGGCCTCGGTGCCGCCGACCACCTTGAGCCGCGGCACCGGCACCAGCGGCGGCTCCGGGGCGACCCGCAGCACCGCCGCGGCCTGCTGGGCGGCGGCGGCATCGCCGCGGCGCTGCGCCTCGATGCCGTCGGCGATGGCGGCGACCACCTGGTCGGCGGCCTCGCCCTGCACACCGGAACTGGCCAGCACCGCCACCAGGTCGGCCCCGAGGCCCTGCATGGCGGTGGCGAGGCCGACGCCGGCGGCCTTGCCGCCGGGCAGCAGGTCGAGCAGCTTGTCGGCCAGGGCCAGCGCCGCCGCCCACGGCGCCGAGCCGGTACCCTCGCGCAGCGCCACCAGCGAGAGATGGTGCGACCAGCTGCGGGCGAGGAACTCACGCAGCGCCGCCGGCACGCGGCGGCCATCGACGCGGTGGGCCAGCTCGCCGCCGGCCTGGGCGCGCGCCTGTTCCAGCCGCTCCTGCCCGCGCTGGGCCTCGGCGGCGCGGCGCTCGGCGAGTTCGACGCGCTTCTGGTGGGCCTCCAGCGAGGAGCGCAGCTCGGCCTCCAGGGTCTCGAAGATCGCCACGTCCTCGTTGAACTCGGCGACCAGAGTATCGACGATCTGCTCGGCCTTGCCCAGCATCTCGCGGTCCTGCGCGCTCTGCCCGCCATTGCCCTCGCAGGCCTCGGTGACGGCGTTGAGCAGGCGCCGCGCCGGGTGGCTGCGGTACATGAACATGCGGCGGTCGAGCAGGGCGACCTTGATGTAGGGCACCACCAGCCGGCTCACCAGGTTGCGGGCGCGCTGCTCGAAGTCGTGCTCGTCGAACAGCACGTCGAACAGCATGCCGACCAGGTCGACGGCGTCCTCCTCGTCCGGGTGCAGGCGCACCTGGTCGGGCGAGAGGCCGATGCGGGCGGCGCTCTGCAGCAGATCGCGCTTGAGCAGCACCGAGAGCGAGGCCTCGTGGCGCTCCATGGTCTCCAGCACCGCCGGTGGCACCTCGGTCTGCATCAGCGAGAGCACCGAGAGCATCTCGGTGGTGGCGAGCGCGCGGCGCTCGTGGCGCTCGCCGCGCTCCGGGCGCGCCGCCTCGGGGCGCAGGGCGCGCAGCATCTCGCGCAGCAGGGCGAAGACATTGCCGTCGTCGCCCTGCCCGCCGCCGTGGCCGGAGGAGGAGGCCGCGGGATCGACCCCGGCGGCGGCCGGCACGCCGGCAGCGGGGGCGTCGCCACGGTCCTCGACGCGGGCGGGGGCCCGGCTGCCGGCCGGAGGACGCGCGCCGGCGGGCCGCGGCAACAGGCCAGCGGCGGCGAAACGCTGCGCCACCGGGTCGAGGATCTGCGGGAAGCGTTGCAGCAGTTCGCGCTCGTAGTACTTGTACAGCACCACCTGCAGCATCTGCGGCAGTTCGATGCCCTGCACCGCGCGGTGCATGGCGTGGCCGAGGTTGAACGGGCTGAGCGGGTTCCGGCGCGGGGTCAGCGCCTCGATGCCGGCGGCGCGGGCCAAGGCACGGGCCAGGGCGTCGAGGGTATGCCCGTGGTTGCGCTGCAGGGCCTCGGCGATGAGGTCGGAGGCGAGCTGCTGCTCCAGCTCCTGTTCGTCGAGCAGGCTCAGCCGGGGCGTGGCGGGCGGCTCCGGCCGTGCCTCGATCAGGTCGTCGAAGAGGCCCTCGTAGTGGGCGGTGAACTGCCGTTCGATGGCACTGCGGTGGGCGCGCAGGGCGTTCATCGCCTCCAGCCGCGGGGAACGGGCGAAGGGATCGGCGCCCTCGCCCTCCTTCTGCGCGAGGTCGAACAGCCAGTCGTCGACCCGTCCCAGCACCGCCAGCACCAGTGCCGACAGCGGATCCACCACCGCGCGCCGGGTGGCGCGCAGCAACTCGTCGTGGATCGGGGGGCGCGGGGTCTGCGGGGTCATGGCACGGGCTCGACGCCCCGATGGAGGGGCGCGCAGGAGCATAGTGGCCGCGTTGACACATGCAAACCGTGACCGACCCGACACTTGCCGCGGGCCGCGGATCGCCATGCGGCTAGACTTGAGGCGATGGATGCCCTCGATCTGCTGAACCAGCGTCGTTCCGTGCCCAGCCGCCAGCTCGGCGAGCCCGGCCCCACCGAAGCCCAACTCCGGACCCTGCTCGAAGCCGCGCTGCGCGTGCCCGACCACGGCCGGCTGGCACCGTGGCGCTTCCTCACCCTCCGCGGCGAGGCCCGCCACGCGCTCGGCGAGTGCCTCGCCGCCCGTGCCCTCGAACTCGACCCCGCCGCCCCGGCGGCCACCATCGAGAAGGACCGTGCCCGCTTCCGCTCCGCCCCACTGGTGGTGGCCGTCATCGCCACGCCCGTCGAGGGCCACAAGGTGCCGGTCATCGAACAGCTGCTGTCCGGTGGCGCCGTCTGCTTCGCCCTGCTGCAGGCCGCGCAGGCACTCGGTTTCGGCGCGCAATGGCTGACCGGCTGGGCGGCCTACGACCGCACGATCCTCGACGGCCTCGGCCTCGCCGCGCACGAGCGGCTGCTCGGCTTCATCCACATCGGCACGCCGCGGGGCGAGGTGCCGGAGCGCCTGCGGCCCTCGCTCGACGACAGGCTCTCGGACTGGACGCCGTGAGCAGCCCGGAGGCGACGCTGCCGATGGCGACGGCCGCCTGGCCACGGGGCAAGGGGCAGGCCGTGCACCTGGTCGATTCCAGCCTGTACGTCTTCCGCGCCTGGCACAGCATCCCGGTCGGGGCCAGCGACGAGGACGGCTGGCCGGTCAATGCCGTGCACGGCTTCGCCCGCTTCCTCTGCGACCTGCTTGAACGCACCCGCCCTGCCCGCCTTGCCCTCGCCTTCGACGAGGCGCTGGATTCCTGCTTCCGCAACGCGATCTACCCGGCCTACAAGGCGAACCGCGATCCGGCTCCGGAGGAGTTGAAGCGGCAGTTCGCCCACTGCAAGGCGCTGGGCGAGGTGCTGGGCCTGCCGGTGCTGGCGCACGCCGAGTACGAGGCCGACGACCTGATCGGCACCGCCGCCGCGCAGGCGCGGCGCGACGGCCATGCCGTGGTGATCGTCTCCGCCGACAAGGACATGGCGCAGTTGCTCGACGAGGGCGACTGGCAGTGGGACTTCGCCCGCGACGAGCGCTGGGACCGCGCCGGCGTGAAGCCGCGCTTCGGCATCCACGCCCACCAGGTCGCCGACTACCTCGGCCTCGCCGGCGACGCCAGCGACAACATCCCCGGCGTGCCCGGCATCGGCCCGAAGACCGCGGCCATCCTGCTCGGCCTCTACGGCTCGCTGGACGCGCTGCTCGACAGGCTCGACGAAGTGCCGCTGCTGAAGCTGCGCGGCGCCGCCCAGCATGCGGCGCGGCTGCGCGAACACCGCGAGGCTGCGCTGCTGTCGCGGCGGCTCGCCACCATCGTCCGCGACGCGCCACTGCCGGACGGCTTCGCCTCGGCGCACCGGCGCGAGGCCGACGGCGAGGGCCTCGACCGCCTCTGCGAGCGCCTGCGCATCGGCCCGATGACACGCCGCCGTCTCCAGGACTGCGCGAGACTCGTGCCTTGACCCCAAGCCCTTCGATCCCAAGCCCCTGGCCGCAGGAACCCCGATGAGCCGAATCACCGACGCCCACACCGGCCCCGCCAGCACCGCCTGGGAGGGTCGCTGGCTGCGCATCCGCACCCGCGGCAGCTGGGAATACGTCGAGCGCACCCACGCCGAGGGCAAGGCGGTGATCATCGTCGCCGTCACCCCGGAGCGGAAGCTGCTGTTCGTCGAGCAGTTCCGCGTGCCCCTGCAGCAGCGCAGCATCGAGATGCCGGCCGGCCTGGTCGGCGACAACGAGGGCGAGGACACGCTGGAATCCGCCGCCGCCCGCGAGCTGCTGGAGGAGACCGGCTGGCAGGCCGGCCACGTCGAGGTGCTGATGGAGGGGCCGACCAGCTCGGGCATGAGCAGCGAGACCATCGCCTTCTGCCGCGCCACCGGCCTCACCCGCGTCCATGCCGGCGGCGGCGACGAGAGCGAGGACATCACCGTCCACGAGGTGCCGGTCGACGAGGCCGCGCGCTGGCTGGCGCGGAAGATGGCCGAGGGCTACGCGATGGACCCGAAGCTGTGGGCCGGGCTGTGGTTCGTGGAGCGCAACCCGGATGGCAGCGCCGCCGGCTGAGCCCGGAACAGCGCTGGCCGCGGCAGGTGCTGGCTGGCGGGTCGGAATACGCCCCCGGCAGCCCGGCTACCGGTACCCGTCCGTCGCCTCGACCAGCGCGCTCGCGATCTCCGGCTCGAACGCGGAATGCCCCGCGGTCGGCGCGATGATGAGCTTCGCCTCCGGCCACGCGGCTTTCAGGTCCCAGGCGTTCTGCACCGGGCAGACCACGTCGTAGCGGCCGTGCACGATCGTGCCGGGGATGTGGCGGATGCGGTGGGCGTCGCGCAGCAGCTGGCCGTCGCACTCGAAGAAGCCGCCGTGGACGAAGTAGTGCGACTCGATGCGGGCGAAGGCCAGGGCGAAGGCCTCCTCGGCATGGCCGGCCATGAAGTCCGGGTCCTGGCGCAGGAAGCTGGTCGCGGCCTCCCACACGCTCCAGCGCCGCGCCGCGGCGAGGCGCACGGCCGGGTCGGCGTGGGTGAGGCGGCGGTGGTAGGCCGAGATCAGGTCGCCGTGCTCGGCCGCCGGGATGCCGTCGAGGTAGTGCTGCCAGGCGTCGGGGAACAGCCGCGAGGTGCCCTGCTGGTAGAACCATTCGAGCTCCCAGCGACGCAGCAGGAAGATGCCGCGCAGCACCAGCTCGGTGACGCGCTCCGGATGGGCCTGGGCGTAGGCCAGCGCCAGCGTCGAGCCCCAGCTGCCGCCGAACACCTGCCAGCGCTCGACGCCGAGGTGGACCCGCAGTGCCTCGATGTCGGCGACGAGGTGAGCCGTGGTGTTGTCGACCAAGTCGGCGTGCGGGGTCGAGCGCCCGGCGCCGCGCTGGTCGAACAGCACGATGCGGTAGTGCCGCGGGTCGTGGAAACGGCGCATCTTCGGGCCGCAGCCGGCCCCCGGCCCGCCGTGCAGCAGCACCACCGGCTTGCCCGAAGGGTTGCCGCACTGCTCGTAGTGCAGGCGATGGCGGGCATCGACCTGCAGGGTGCCGGTGTCGAAGGGCTCGAGTTCGGGGTAGAGGGCGGCCATGCGGGGTCCTGTCGGGGGAGCGCCAAGGATACGGGACGGTGCCCGGAAGGCCGTGCTTGCGCTGTCACGGCAGCCGGGTATGCTCATGCTCCGATGGAGCCCGCCCCCCAACGCTTCCGCCAGGGACCTGCGCCCCGGCTGCTCGGCCTCGACGCGCACGGTCGCATCCTCGATTGGATGACCTGGCAGGACGCGGCCTGCCTCTACGCCCGCGGCGCGGTGGCCTGGACGCTGGGCGACCCCTGCCTGACCATCCACGGCGGGGTGAACCGCTGGTCCGGCCGGCAGAGCCTCATCGAGCTGGCGCCGATCATCGCCGCCCGCGGCCACGCCAACGCGCGCATGGTGGAACCGACGCCGGCGCTCACCAATGCCGCGCTGTTCGCCCGCGACCAGTGGCTGTGCCTGTACTGCGGCGCGGATGGCCGGCGCAGCACGCTGACCCGCGACCACGTGGTGCCGACCTCGAAGGGCGGCCGCGACGTCTGGGAGAACGTGGTGGCCGCCTGCCTGCACTGCAACTCGAAGAAGGGCGGGCGCACCCCGCAGCAGGCCGGCATGCCGCTGCTGGCGGTGCCGTTCCGGCCGAGCTGGGTCGAGCACCTGATCCTCTCCAACCGCCACATTCTGGCCGACCAGATGGCCTTCCTGAAGGCCCACCTGCCGAAGCGCCAAGCCCGGTCCTGAACCGGCGGCGGCACGGCCGGCTTGCCGCCTTGGCCCCACGGGCGGACAATTCCTTCCCGATCCGTGATTCCCGCCGCGATGGACGCCGAGCGCTACCCGCGCCTCTCCCGCATCACCCTCCCCGCCGACCTGCGCCAGTTCCCGGAAACGGAGCTGTCGGCCATCGCGCACGAGCTGCGCGCCTACCTGATCGAATCCGTGGGCCAGAGCGGCGGCCACTTCGGCGCCGGCCTCGGCGTGATCGAACTGACCGTCGCCCTGCACTGGGTCTACGACACGCCGGACGACCGCCTGGTCTGGGATGTCGGCCACCAGACCTACCCGCACAAGATCCTCACCGGCCGCGGCGAACGCATCACCACGGTCAAGAAGAAGGGCGGCATCGCCCCCTTCCCGAAGCGCTGCGAGAGCGAGTACGACTGCTTCGG
>JAGXSL010000048.1 GCA_018333835.1 Lysobacteraceae bacterium | reverse complement strand
TCTTGATCACGGCGGGCAGCCGCCACTCGACCTGCTCGACCGTCGAGAAACGCTCGCCGCAGGCCGGGCACTCGCGGCGACGACGGATGCTGCTGCCGTCCTCGGCCACGCGCGAGTCGATGACGCGGGTGTCCTCGTGCGGGCAGAAGGGGCAATGCATCCGTCAACCGTAGACGGGATGACGCCGGCACTGCGCGGTCACGGCCTCGCGCACACGGGCCAGCACGCTGGCATCGCCGAGGGCGTCGAGCACGTCGGCGATCCAGCCCGCCAGCTCGATGCAGTCGGCCTCGACGTAGCCACGGGTGGTCACCGCCGGGGTGCCGATGCGCAGCCCGGAGGTGACGAAGGGCGAGCGCGGGTCGTTCGGCACGGCGTTCTTGTTGACCGTGATGTGGGCGGCGCCGAGGGCGGCCTCGGCGTCCTTGCCGGAAACCTCGCGGCCGATCAGGTCGATCAGCATCAGGTGGTTCTCGGTGCCGCCGGAGACGATCCGGTAGCCGCGGGTGATCAGCGTCTTCGCCATCGCCTGCGCATTCTTCACCACCTGCTGCTGGTAGGCCTTGAATTCCGGCTCCAGCGCCTCCTTGAAGGCCACCGCCTTGGCGGCGATGACGTGCATCAGCGGGCCGCCCTGGATGCCGGGGAAGACGATGCTCTGCAGCTTCTTCTCCAGCTCCTCCGCTTTCTCGCCGGCGCCGGCGCGGCTCATCACGATGATGCCGCCGCGGGGGCCGCGCAGGGTCTTGTGCGTGGTGCTGGTGACCACGTGCGCATGCGGCAGCGGGTTCGGGTAGACGCCGGCAGCGATCAGGCCGGCGATGTGCGCCATATCGACGAACAGCCAGGCTCCCACTTCGTCGGCGATGGCGCGGAAGCGTGCCCAGTCGAGCACCTGCGAATACGCCGAGAAGCCGGCGATGAGCATCTTCGGCCGGTGTTCGCGGGCCAGCGCGGCGACCTCGTCCATGTCGATCAGGCCCTGCGCGTCCACGCCGTACTGCACGGCGTGGTAGAGCTTGCCCGAGGCGTTCACCTTGGCGCCGTGCGTGAGGTGCCCGCCGTGGGCGAGGCTCATGCCAAGAATCGTGTCGCCCGGCTGCAGCAGGGCCATGAACACGCCCTGGTTGGCCTGCGAGCCGGAATGCGGCTGCACGTTGGCGTAGTCGGCGCCGAACAGTTGCTTGCACCGATCGATCGCCAGCTTCTCGGCGACATCGACGAACTCGCAGCCGCCGTAGTAGCGCTTGCCGGGGTAACCTTCGGCGTACTTGTTGGTCAGCACCGAACCCTGCGCCTCCAGCACCCGCGGGCTGGCGTAGTTCTCCGAGGCGATCAGCTCGACGTGGTCCTCCTGGCGCTGGCGCTCGGCGGCCATCGCCGCGGCCAGCTCGGGATCGTATCCGTCAATGCGCATGGTGCTCGGGAACATCGGGCGGGTCTCGGGCGGGTGTCGGGAAGTCCCCGATTGTAGCCGCCCCTCCCCGCGCCTGCCGGAAGCCGGCGGGGCCGGGCGGGCGCTCGGCTATACTGGCCGGGTCCCCGCCCTCCCCTTCCGCCGCCGGCTCCGCCGCGGCCGGGCGCGTCTGAATGGAGTGAACGATGCAATACATCTACACGATGAACGGTGTGTCCAAGACCGTTCCGCCGAAGCGCCAGATCATCAAGGACATCTCGCTGTCCTTCTTCCCCGGCGCGAAGATCGGCCTGCTCGGCCTGAACGGCGCCGGCAAGTCCACGGTGCTGCGCATCATGGCCGGGGTCGACAAGGACTTCGTCGGCGAGGCGCGCCCGCAGCCGGGCATCAAGATCGGCTACCTCGAGCAGGAGCCGAAGCTCAACCCGGAGCACACGGTGCGCCAGGCGGTCGAAGAAGGCTTGGGCGAGATCTTCAGCGCCCAGGCCCAGCTCGACGCCGTGTACGCCGCCTACGCCGAGCCGGACGCCGACTTCGACAAGCTGGCCGCCGAGCAGGCGCGGCTGGAGGCCATCCTCGCCGCCGGCGACGCGCACCAGGTCGAGCAGCAGCTCGAGGTGGCCGCCGACGCCCTGCGCCTGCCGCCGTGGGACGCCATCGTCGGCAAGCTCTCCGGCGGCGAGAAGCGCCGCGTGGCCCTGTGCCGCCTGCTACTGCAGAAGCCCGACATGCTGCTGCTCGACGAACCCACCAACCACCTCGACGCCGAATCGGTGGAGTGGCTGGAGCAGTTCCTCGCCCGCTACCCGGGCACCGTGGTGGCCGTGACCCACGACCGCTACTTCCTCGACAACGCCGCCGAGTGGATCCTCGAACTCGACCGCGGCCGCGGCATCCCGTGGAAGGGCAACTACACGCAGTGGCTGGAGCAGAAGGACGAGCGCCTGAAGCAGGAGGAAAGCTCGGAGAAGGCCCGCCAGAAGGCGATCCAGAAGGAGCTGGAGTGGGCGCGCAGCAATGCCAAGGGCGGCCGCACCAAGGGCAAGGCGCGCCTCGCCCGTCTGGAGGAGTTGCAGTCGGTCGACTACCAGCGCCGCAACGAGACCAACGAGATCTTCATCCCGCCGGGCGAGCGCCTCGGGCAGAACGTCATCGAGTTCAGGAACGTCAGCAAGAGCTACGGCGACCGGGTGCTGATCGACGACTTGAGCTTCATCGTGCCGAACGGCGCGATCGTCGGGATCATCGGCCCCAACGGCGCCGGCAAATCGACCCTGTTCCGCATGCTCACCGGGCAGGAGAAGCCGGACCAGGGCGAGATCGTGATGGGCCCGACGGTGAAGCTCGCCTACGTCGACCAGAGCCGCGACAAGCTGGAGGGCAACCACAACGTCTTCCAGGAGATCTCCGGCGGCGCCGACATCCTCAACATCAACGGCGTGGAGATCCAGTCGCGCGCCTACATCGGCCGCTTCAACTTCAAGGGCCAGGACCAGCAGAAGATGGTCGGCTCGCTCTCCGGCGGCGAGCGCGGCCGCCTGCACCTCGCCAAGACCCTGCTGCAGGGCGGCAACGTGCTGCTGCTCGACGAACCCTCGAACGACCTCGACGTCGAGACCCTGCGTGCGCTGGAGGACGCGCTGCTGGAGTTCCCCGGCTGCGCGATGGTGATCTCGCACGATCGCTGGTTCCTCGACCGCATCGCGACGCACATCCTCGCCTTCGAGGGCGACTCGCACGTCGAGTTCTTCATGGGCAACTACCGCGAGTACGAGGAGGACAAGAAGCGCCGCCTCGGTGCCGAGGGTGCTGCGCCGAAGCGCATCCGGTTCAAGGCCTTGAAGTGACCTTCAATTCCGCACTGAAGCGCCGCTGGGCCGCCTCCGGCTCCCTGCTCTGCGTCGGCCTCGACCCGGAGCCGGGGCGGTATCCCTCGCCGCTGGCGGACGACCCGGACCGCGCGTTCGCCTTCTGCCGGGCGATTGTCGATGCCACCGCGCCGTATGCCTGCGCCTTCAAGCCGCAGATCGCCCACTTCGCGGCACAAGGTGCCGAGGGTGCGCTGGAGCGGCTCATCGCGCACATCCACGCGGCGCATCCCGGAATCCCGGTGATCCTCGACGCCAAGCGCGGCGACATCGGCAGCACCGCGCGGCACTACGCCGCCGAGGCCTTCGAGCGCTTCCACGCCGATGCGGTGACGGTGAATCCCTACCTCGGCGGCGATTCGCTGGCGCCCTACCTCGAACGCGCCGACCGTGGCGTGGTGGTGCTCTGCCGCACCTCGAACCCCGGCGCGGCCGACCTGCAGGACCTGCCCGTCGCCGGCAGCGACGGCTCGATCCGCCCGCTCTACCAGCGCGTGGCCGAGAAGGCCGCGCGCGACTGGAACGGCCACGGCAACCTTGCGCTGGTGGTCGGTGCCACCTGGCCGGAACAACTCGGCGAGGTGCGCGCGATCGTCGGTGGCGACGTGCCCTTGCTCGTCCCGGGCATCGGCGCCCAGGGCGGCGACCTCGAGGCGGTGCTGAAGCACGGGCTCAACGCCGAGCGCAGCGGCCTGATCATCAGCAGCTCGCGGGCGATCCTCCACGCCGGCAGCGGCAACGACTTCGCCGAAGCCGCCGCGCGCGCTGCACGCGAGACCCGCGACGCCATCAACCGCCGGCGTTGAAGGTCGGGGCGGCGGCAGGCCCCAGGCTGGCGGCCATGCCCTGCGGGTGCGCGACGTGGCCGCGGCCGGCGTGCTTGGCGGCGTACAGCCACTGGTCGGCGCGGCGCAGCAGGTCGGAAGGCTGCTGGTCGTCCGCGCCCATCGCCACCACGCCGGCGCTGAAGCCCATCGGCACCGTCGTCTCGCCGAGCCGGAACGGCTCCTCGGCGCACAGCGCCTGCATGGCCTGCAGGCGGGCCGAGGCGGTCGCCACGTCCGTGCCGGTGAACAGCAGACCGAACTCCTCGCCGCCCAGCCGGCCGAGCACCGCGCCACCGGCGGCGTGGACGAAACGGGCGGAGAGATGCCGCAACAGGGCGTCGCCGACCAGGTGACCGAAGCGGTCGTTGACGGTCTTGAAATGGTCGAGGTCGAGGATGGCCAGCGCGAGCGGGGCCGCGACCGCCCGGGACTGCCGCATCGCCGCCTCCAGCGAGGCGAGGAAGGCGCGCCGGTTGAGCAGGCCGGTGAGCTCGTCGCGGCTCGCCAGCCGTTCCAGTTCGGCTTCGAACCGCTTGCGGCGGCTGATGTTGATGACGGCCCAGACCACGCAGTCGGGCCAGCCACCCGGCTTGCCGGCGAGGGGCGCGATGCGGGCCTCGAACCACTGCTCGCCCTTGGGGCCGTCGTTGGTGTTGCCGGCGAAGTCGGCGGCGCTCAGGCGGAACTCGCAGACGACGGGGCGGCGGCTGTCGAGCACGCGGTGCACGGTGCCGAGGAGCTGGGCGGCACGGGCCGGCGCCATCAGCTCGTGCAGGGTGCGGCCGACCAGGTAGTCGGGGCTGTCGTAGGCCTCGCGGTCGGTACCGCCGAAGGCCTCGAGGTAGCGGCCCTCGCGGTCGAGCACGAACACCGGGTCGACGAGGGCGCGGGCGGCGGCCTCGACCAGGGCATGACGGGGCGGGGACGTTCCTTCCATGAGCCGGTCCGCGGGCATGAACCTCCTAGACTACACGGGTTTTGGCCGCCTGCACGACAGCCCGCGGCCAGGCCAGGGCGACGAGCCGCAGGGCCAGCAGGCCGAGCACCAGCGGTGCCGCCAAGCGGGCCGCCCCGCGCGCGCCGAAGCGCCACCAGTAGCGCCACAGCCCGCGGTGCTTGTGCCATTCGACGAAGAACGGCCGGGAGCGGCTGGACACGCCGCGGTGGTGCAGCACCGGCAGGTCGTTGGCCACCGCCACCGCGTAGCCGGCGGCGCGCAGGCGGCGGCAGAAGTCGAGGTCCTCGACGTGCAGGCGGTAGCCGGCGTCCCAGCCGCCGACCGCCTCGAAGGCGCTGCGCGGCACCAGCAGCAGGGCGCCGGAAGCGGCCTCGACCGGCTGCAGGGCCTGCCCGCCGTCGAACGGCAGGGCGAGCGCATCGCGGCGACCGAGGCCGGCGAGCAGGCGGCGCAGCGAGAGATCACGGCGGCGCGCCGCCGGATCGCGCCGACCTTCGGCATCGTGCAGGTCGGCCCCGATCGCCCCCGGCCGCGGCAGCCGGCCGGCATGGGCGAGCAGGCCGGCGAGTGCCCCCGGAGGCAGTTCGACGTCGGGGTTGACGAACAGCAGCCAAGGCGCGCGGCTGGCCACGGCCCCGAGGTTGCAGGCGGCGGCGAAGCCCGGGTTGCCGGGCAGGCGCAGCAGGCGCAGCCGCGGCTCGCGGGCGGCGAGCGCGGCGAGCCGGTCGAGGCTGGCGTCGCTGGAGCCGTTGTCGATGACGCGCAGTTCGACGAGTTCCGGCTGCACCCGCAGGGCGTCGAGGCAGGCCTCGAGGGTGGTGGCGCTGTTGTAGCTCACCACCACCGCGGCCACGCCGCCGGACGGCGTCGAGGCCGGCGCGCTCACGGGCCGTCCGGAAGCCCGGCCGCGCGCAGGCGCTCGCGCAGCACCAGGGCGTAGCGGTCGGTGGCGAGCAACTCGCGCAGCACCTGCTGGTAGTGCGCGTACAGGCTCTGCCCGGCGTCGGCGAAACACGACAGCGCCGGCAGCGCGGCGAGTGCCGCCTCCTCGCGGGCGCAGGCGGCGAGGTGGTAGACCGGATCGGCCCGCAAGCCCGGCAACGGACGCTCGCCGTCGAGGGTGAAGCAGGCGGCGGGGCCGGGGCCGTCGTCGAGGCGCCACAGCACGGAGTGGCTCATCACCCGCTGGCCGTAGAGCCGCACGCAGGGGAAATGGCGACCCAGCAGGGCCTCGAACTCGGCGCGGTCCAGCTCGCGAACGTGGTGCGGGTTGTGGTGGCCGGGCAGTTCGCTGTAGGTGCGGCGGTCCGGGGTCGAGAGCAGCAGCAGCCCCCCGGGGGCGAGCACGCGGGCGAAGGCCGCGAGCAGGCCGTCGTGGTCGGCCAGGTGCTCCAGCGTCTCGAAGCTCACCACCAGGTCGATGCTGGCATCGGCCACGCCGGCGAGCCGGGTGGCATCGTCGACCGCGAAACGCAGGCGCGGGTGCCGGTAGCGGGTACGGGCATGCGCCACGGCCTCGGCGGCGAGGTCGACGCCCAGCACCGACGCGGCGACCCCGGCCAGCAGGGCGGCGCCGTAGCCCTCGCCGCAGGCGGCGTCGAGCACGCGGCGGCCCTGCGCCAGCGGCTGGGCGAAGGCGTAGCGGTGCCAGTGCTCGTAGGCGATCTCGCGCGGCTGGTCCGGGTGGTAACGCTCGCCGGTGAAGACCAGTGGAGGAACGGCATCGCTCATCGAGACACGTTTATCGAAACAGGTCGCCCTGCGGACCTTCGGCGGCCAGCATAGCGAGGGCCTCGGCCAGCCGGGCGCGATCCCCGCGCAGCGGGTCGTCGAGGATGAAGCGCGCGACCCGTTCGTTGTAGCCCGGCCAGCGGCCGTTCAAGCGGCGCAGGTTCTCGCCACCGGGAGCCGCGCCGGTGGCGGCGAACGAGGCGTGGCCGAGGTGGGCCACGTAAGCGTCGTCGCAGAGCACGTGGCGCCAGCCGTGCGCCTCGGCGCGCAGGCACCAGTCGTTCTCCTCGCCGTAGCCGCGGCCGAAGGTGGCGTCGTCGAATCCGCCCACCGCGTCGAGCGCGGCGCGGCGCAGGAACATGCAGAAGCCCACCGCCGTCGGCAGCACGGGATAGCGCGGCAGCAGCCGGGCGGCGGCGGCGGCCAGCGCCTCGGCGTCCTCCGGCATCGGGTTTTGCATGACGAAATGCGGGAAGGAGACGATCTCGCCGTGGTTGCTCCAGGGCGTGGCGCTGGCGATGCGGGGGTCGTGGGCGGCGCAGGCGGCCAGCCGGGCCAGCCAGTCGCCGGCCGGCACGGTGTCGGTGTTGAGCAGCACGAGGTCGGCGTCGCCGGTCTCGGCGAAGGCGGCGTTGCAGTTGGCGGGGAAGCCGAGGTTGCGCGGCCGGCGGACGAGGCGGACGGCGAGCCGGCTGCGCCCGGCCCAGGCCGCCAGCAGCTCCGGCACGCGCGGGTCGGTCGAGGCGTCGTCGGCGAGGTGCACCCGGGTGCCGGCCGGCAGGGTCCGGTCGAGCGCATCGAGGCAGGCGTCCAGCGCCGCCAGGGCGTTGAACACCGGCACCACCACCACCGGCAGCCGCGCCGCCGCGGACGCCGTGCTCATGGGGCCTCCCAATGGTGCGGCAGGCGGACGAGGCCGAGTTCGCGGGCCTCGCCGCGCACCGTGAACTCGCGCTCGACGGTGTCGAACAGGCGCAGCGCCTCCGGGTCCATGGCGTGGGCGCGCACGCGGTAGCGGCCGGGCAGCAAGGCGAGCGCGGGGAAGCAGAGCCGGGCGCGCCACGCGCCCGGTCCGGCCGGATCGGCGGCCAGCGCCACGCCGTCCATCTCGCTGCTGACGCCGTAGACCGGCGTCCCGTCGGCGCGCACCAGGCCGACGAGCAGGTGCGGACGCTCGCCGGGCGGGCCGCGCAGGCCGGCCTCGACGACCAGCGTCGTCCCGGCCGCCAGCGCACCCCCGGCGTCGGTGCCGGCGAGCGCCAGCGTGGCGACGTGGAACTCCGGCCGCCCGGTCGCGGCGGCGGCCGGCTCCTCGCTGCGCTCGCGGGCTTCGAGCCAGGCCTCGTAGGCCTGCGCCACGGCATGCGCCTCGCCCTCGGCGGCGATCCGGCCCTCGTGCAGCCAGAGGGCGCGCCGGCACAGTTTGCGGACGTGGTAGAGGCTGTGCGAGACCAGCAGCAGGGTGCCGCCGTCGGCGAGGTAGCCGTCGATCCAGCGGATGCACTTCTTCTGGAAGCGCTCGTCGCCGACCGCCAGCACCTCGTCGGTGATCAGCAGGTCGGGCCGGGTCGCGGCGATCACGGCGAAGCCGAGCCGCACCACCATGCCGCTGCTGTAGTGCTTGACCGGCTCGTCGAAGTAGCGGCCGATGCCGGCGAAGGCCTCGATCTCCGGCAGCTTCTCCGCCAGCGCCACGCCGGAGAGGCCGTGGATGGCGGCGGCCAGACGCACGTTGTCGCGCCCGCTGTGCTCGGGGTGGAAGCCGGCACCGAGTTCGAGCAGGGCGCCGATGCGGCCGTGCCGCGACACCGAGCCGCTACTCGGCGTGAGCGTGCCGGTGAGCAGCTTGAGCAGGGTCGACTTGCCGGCGCCGTTCTCGCCGATCACCGCCATCGATTCGCCGCGGGCGATGCGCAGGTCGATGCCGGCCAGCACCTCGACCTCGCGCCCCGGCGGCCGGCCGCGCAGCAGGTGCCAGAGCGCGGCGATGCGGTCGCCGCGCGCGCCGACCACCGGGTAGCGCTTGCCGAGGCCACGCGCCTCGATGAGCGGCGCCGTCACAGGAAGTCCTCCAGGTGGCGGCCGGCGCGACGCTGCAAGGCGATCGAGCCCAGCAGCAGCAGCACGGCGAACAGCCCGGAGAGGCCGAGCGCCACCCACGGCACCCCGGCATGGCCGGAGAGGCCGTGGCGGATCGCCTCGACCGGGGCGGCGAGCGGGTTGAAGGCCAGCGCGCCGGCGAAGGCCGCCGGCAACTGGGCGCGCTCGTAGAGCACCGGCGTGAGGAAGAAGCCCAAGCCCAGCAACTGCCCGACCAGCACCGCGCAATCGCGCACGAACACCTGCAGCAGGGCGGCGATGCGCGAAAACGCCAGCGCCGCCACCACCAGCACGGCCAGCCCGGCGAGTGCGGCGGCGAGGCCGGCGGGCGTCGGCCCGAGGCCGAAGCCGAGCACCAGCACCAGCAGCACCAGCAGCAGGCCGAGGCCGTCGACCAGCACGCTGGCCAGCACCCGGGCGTGGACGTAGAGCGAGGCCGGCAGCGGGACGCGGGCGATCAGGCCGGCGTGGTCGAGGTAGCTCGTGGTGCCGCGCGAGACCGCGTTGGCGAACAGCAGCCAGGGGAACAGGCCGAGCGCCAGGAACACCGGGAAGGACAGCCCGGCGGTATCGACGCGGGCCGGCAGCAGGCTGCCGAACACGAAGGCCAGCACCAGCAGTTGCAGCAGCGGTTGCAGCAGCAGCCAGGCGCCGCCGGCCAGGCTGCCCTGGTAGCGTTCGCGCCACTCGCGCCGCAGCAGTTCGCGCAGGACGGCGCGATGGGCGGGCGGCATGGCGGCGTTCAGCGCGCCGCCGGGCCGGCCGCGGCGGGCGGGGCGAGGCCTTGGAAGCGCTGGATGTACTCGTCGGTCAGCACCCGGGTCGCCGCCGCGTCGCGCACCACCCGCGGCGTGATCAGCAACAGCACCTCCGAGCGCGCCTCGTTGCGCGCCTGCTGGCCGAACAGGCCGCCGATGAAGGGCAGCCGCGACAGGCCCGGCGCGCCAGAACTGGAGCGGCCGTCGGTCTGGCTGATCAGGCCGGCCAGCATCACCGTGTCGCCGTCGCGGACCATGGCCTCGGTCTGCACGGTGCGGGTGCTGACGTTGGGGTTGCCGCCGGCACCGGGCACGTCGGTCGGCGAGCTGATCTCCTGCTCGATTTCCAAGAACACCATGCCGTCGCCGCCGATGCGCGGCCGCACCCGCAGGCTGGTGCCGGTGGTGAGGTACTGCACCGTGCTGATGGTGTTGCCACCCGGCGTCGGCAGGCCGGTGCCGGGGGCGAAGCTGGTGCTGGCGACGGCGAGGTTCTGGCCGACGTTGAGCGAGGCCTCGGCGTTGTTGCGCACGAACAGCGAGGGCGTGGAGAGCACCCGCACGTCGGTCTGGCTGTCCAGCAGGTTGACGATGGCCGCCGAGTCGGCCGAGGCGAAGGTGTAGAGCATCGAGGCCGGGCCGGGCGCGCCGCCGGTGCCGGCCGCCTGTGCGAGTTGCCCCGCCACCTGGCCCAGGCTGCCGCGCCCCGGCCGCTGGCCGCGCAGTTCGAAGGGCACGGCGTTGTCGAAGAACCAGTTGACGCCGAAGGCGAGGTTGCCGGAGAGCGTGACCTCGAGGATCTGCGCCTCGATGTGGACTTGCGCCGGCATCACGTCGAGGCGGTCGATGGCGCGACGGATCGACTCCCACTGCGCCGGGCTCGCCCGCACCATCAGGGCATTGCTCTCCTCGATGGCGCTGATGCCGATGCCCGATTCGCCGCCGCCCGCGGCCACCGCCGGGGCCGCCGGGGCCGGCTCCGGCCGCGAGACGCGCTCGGGCCGGCGCGCGACCTCGCCGAGGCCCACCGGCTCCAGCCCCGGCGCGAGGTCGGGCTGTCCACCACCGGCGGGCACCGCGACCTCGGCACCGAACACCGCGCCGAGCTGGGCGGCGAGGTCGGCCGCGCGCATGTACTTCACCTCGTAGACGAACAGTCGCGCGCCCTCGCCGGCCAGGTCGATGCGCTCGATCCATTCGCGGGCGGTGCGCAGGTAGCGCGCCTGCGGGGTGATGACGATGATCGAGTTGCTGCCCTCGACCGGCAGGAAGCGGAACATGCCGGCCAGCGGCGAGCCGCTCTCCGGCCCGAACAC
>JAGXSL010000047.1 GCA_018333835.1 Lysobacteraceae bacterium | reverse complement strand
AATAATAGGGCAACGCCTTAGCTGTGCGTACACTGGCGGCTCAAGGGCGACGCTGAAAAATGGTGGTGTGGAGTTTGCAACCAAACCACTCGCTATTGGGGCCAATGAGCATTGGTGCGGCACTACGCGATAACAGCTGGAATGATGCTTAAAACAGCACGTGCCCTGCTCATCCCGACATAGTGGAGCGACCGCAGGTCTGCGCGTGATCCAGGTGTAGGTAGATCGATAAGGACTATGGCCTCACTCTCCAATCCTTTGAAGTCTGGGATCTGGGCAAAACCAATGGATTGTCTGGTTGAATTGAGCGGAGAAGCGCCATCGAGAACGGAAATCGTTTTTTGCCAACGCGGAGACAAGGATGAAGCCAAAGAATCTACAAACGGCAACTGCGACAAAATGACGATGTCGCCATACACGAACCCTTCCTTCTCTGTGAGCGTTTCTAGCTCATGCTCAATAAGCTGGATCGCTTCTTGACGATCGCCTGCAAAAGACTCGCGGACGGATGGCCCATCTCCGACACCAGAATTGCCCATGTCAGCCTGAAGTGCGCTCTGAATGCGATTCAATATTGGCAACGAATTCCGGCAATTCGTTCTTAACGGTATTTTTGTTGGTGAAAAACTTCGCAGATATTCGTAAGCATCAGGCACATACGCGCCACACAATCCGGATTGGTTGTTGATGTCATGAAAAAAACACCAGCGCCCCTTTTCAAGCCCGTCTTTCAGGTACATGTCCAACTTTGATAGGCTCTCCATATTCAATATGTCCTGCCCTTCATCGACAATAATCGCATCAAAATTATCGATGCTGGATCTTCTTGCTGCGAGATGTATGGAGTCAGATAGGCAAACCGTTAGACCAACGAGTGGATTGCGCTCCAGAAAGTTTTTCAGCCACGGCGAGTGGCACGTCATGGCGACGTTCATTCCAGCCGCCGTCCAGCGCTTCGCCAACTCAAGTCCAAGCATTGTTTTTCCTGTTCCCGCACCACCAGAACAAATAACCCGATCATTAGCTTCAACGGCATCGATTAACCGCAATTGGTCCTCTGTCAGTCTTGCGATGCGGGATTCGACCTCGCCGGCAGTGACATGCAGCGGAACTACAGCTTCGAAGTCAGGGCGAAGGTGCTGCCGCAACTGCTTTAGCTGATCGGAGGTCGCCCGTGGTGTGCGAGCATCTTTTTCTCGCCAATGCTTGATAAGTCGGATCAGCCACTTCTCGAATTGTTTAAAGTCTTTTGCGTCTGCTAACACCGTGCGATCCCACTCAGCGCTCTCTGGCAGGTTATCCACATCGGGCATCACAACTCCGTAACCTGAAACAAATGCATGATGCAGCGTGTGCGGCAACTTCTTCATCAAACCATGCATGGCGCCTTCCGCCTGTTTGAAGGGGGACTCTTTTAGTCGATTTGTTTCACCAAAACGATTCCGTGTTTCCCAGACGCCATCACGACAGGAAACGCCCCCCCCTTTCACTTCCAGGACAAACACGCCATCAGGGCCGCATACGATGAAATCGATCTCGCCGAACCGTTTGTATTCATGCCGGGGAAGATTGAGTGAGTGCATGGCAAACCACCCCGTCTGATCCGACCCAGAAAACGAAGCCCGTAATTGGTCAAATACGCGCTTTTCTGCAGGACTGTCGGTGTGTAGAGGCTCGCTGGGAATCATCCTCATGCTTGATCTGTCCCCTCTTTGTTTGCCGAGTTCAAGTCATTCCGTATCTTCGATTCCAACTTCGCGTCAATTGGTGGCCACTCTCCAAGACGCTTCAGAAAGGCGTCATGCCGGACTTTTATCGTCAGACTCGCCTCTCCGGAAAAGATATACTTTCCGTTCTCATACCTCGGATTCTCTAAGGGCAAATTATCAACCGAGGCAATGATCGTCTCAATGCAGTCTCTCCACTTACTTGCTTTGGTAATTTCAATGGCGGCGTTGATTTGACTTTTGCTCCATAGCTTCTCATCACAAGGGAAGAAGGCGCGCAGAGGTCGCGGGGCTGGCGTTTCCGGGAGACGCATGTTCCCTTGTTTTTTATGCGTGTCACCTGCCATGCGGTACATGACATAGGCAGACAGCGACTGGTTGCGCATGTCGCAAGACAGCCTCAGCCAACCATCCCGTACTCCGAACAGTATGCCCGCTAGCAGATGCTCGGCATCGCTCAATAGAGGATGTGAGAATTCCAACAGGTCTTTGCAATGCTCACGCAAGCAAAACAAAAGCAATGGCCGAGATAGGGATCCTTTATGGCGCTCAAATAGTTCAGTAATGGTTCCTCCACCTAAGCCGAGCAAACTCCGCATATCTACGGTCAATCGCTCCAAGCGAGACTTGGATTTATCGTCCTCTAACTGCGCGGCTTGAGCGGCGAGGTATTCAAGCGCTACGTCCACAGGTTGCGATGAGTGGTTTCCGTCCTGTGCAGCGACAAGGGCGTTAATCGTCCCCCAATACAGCTTTGCAGGAGTACTTGAGTGCTCCGATACTCCATCTCCGCTTAACCAATTTGGCAGTTCTGCCAATATTGGATCCTCAATCAAGGCGTTGTTCGTATTGTGTGCGGCACCTGTTATCAGTTGGAACACCTTTACGCCCAACTCACTGTGGTTGGCACAGTGGTAAAGCATGGAAAGCACTCCCCCCAAAGACTGCGCTGAAATGGGTTGATGCTCTATTTGAGGCGCCACATCCCTCTGAGCACCCTGTATTGAATCAAATGGAAGAGGCGCTTGGGCTCCAGACTCATTTTTTGATCTATTCTGACGCACCTTAGCTGTTTGCATCGGTGGCCAGACACTATCGGTCGCATTGCGAAACAGGGATTCTTCAACTGCCAAGCGATATGGCTTCAAGTCCACATTGGAAACATCCTTGGCTGCTGCCTCAAACATCTGTTGATCTTCATCCGACTGAAAACAGATGCGAGAAACAAAAGTCAGCGGCAAAGGCGCTCGGACAAGAATGCCAATTCCTTCCTTTCCAAGTCGTATATTGGGAAATGCAGCATCTCGAATCTTGCCTTCTCGGGATAGAACCTCCACAGGGCAAGAAATTCCTGACAGGTCAAACGATACGATACAGGGGCGCAGGTGCCTGCGTTCGCTGACAGCCTCTTCTAATGTTTTGACCGGAACCGCGTCACGGAAAAAAGGAACCCAGCCGGGGATGGCACTCAACGAATCAACATAGTGCTTTCCACGGAAGCCGGATGGCCCCATCACCAGACCAGCGGCCAGCATATATAGCAAGTTCAGATGGTTGGTAACCAGATACCATGGCTGCGGGGGTTTCGGCGCATTTGGCTTTTTTGAGTTTGTAGTGCTCATTGATCTTTCCTGACGAGAATGGTCGAGTCAGTGGGAAGCAAATTTTCTATGACTGGGCAGGTGGCTCCGGTGCGTAGCAGAATAACCTGTTCCCGGCCGCGTGCTACCATCACATAAAAGCGTGATTTCAACGCATAAGTATTTTCTTTTGGTTTGTGCTGATCGATGTCGGCAAGAATGACGATATCGAATTCCAATCCTTTGCAGGATTGGGCATTGATAATCATGACTCCACCCTTGCCAAAGTCCAGCGGCTCCTGCCTCCCTGATTTAAAGGTCTGTACGGGGGGCTTGCCGTTGTCCAGCGTTGGACTGGCTCTATTGAACATGGTGTGAAACTTTTCACGGACTTGATTATCTGGCGTGATGATTCCAATCAGTTTGCTTGGAAAGCGATCGCTCAAATGAAGGACTCGGTCCACGATTTCATTCAATGACGGCTGACCGATTGTGCCGTATTTCCATAGCTCCGGTGATGTGGCTGCAGGCTTGGGATCGGGGAGTTCAGGCCTTGGGCTGGCGGGATCGGCCGGGTAAAAATGCTGTGCTAACTGCGCGATTGGAAGAGTGTTGCGATAATTGGTTTTGAGTTCTAGCGTGTCTATTTGGTCAATCCCTAGTGCGTTTTCGATGTCCTGACGCGAACTGCATCTATCTGGATCAAGCTGCTGATTTTGGTCAGCCACAACATAGAAATTCTCGAATCCAAGATGTACAAGTACTTGGTAGAAGGCGGGGGGCATGTCTTGCCCCTCATCAATCAACAGAAATCGTTGAGAATGATCCCCCGTGTTTTCTAAATTTTGGACTTTACTCAGGACCGCACCCCAGTCGATCGGTCGGTAGCCACCAGGATAATCAGGCTCCCGCGTCGGAACCGACTTAAGAAAATGTCGGCAAATGTCGCGGAACCACGAGTCCCAAGTCTTTGCAGAAAAGGCTTGCCCCTTGCCAAAAAGATGTCGA
The DNA here is from genome assembly GCA_018333835.1 of Lysobacteraceae bacterium. Taxonomy (GTDB): domain Bacteria; phylum Pseudomonadota; class Gammaproteobacteria; order Xanthomonadales; family Xanthomonadaceae; genus Silanimonas. The sequence goes on along the minus strand of JAGXSL010000047.1, from coordinate 15,411 downwards.
TTCGAATGATCCAACAAGTGGTTGTAGACCAGCGTCCGGTAGGTTTTTTCGCTTGCTGCTAGTCGCTTTGCCCGCAGCAATGCCACCACCGACTTACCGGTTCCTGGCCCTCCAATGATGAGATGCTGTCCCTCGAACGGAAGAGCTAGCGCCTCGTCCTGATCTTTGTTGAGATCCTGAATGCCGGGCAAGGCAAAGCGGCGAGTGCGGTCTACAGGCATGATCACGGCGCTCCGAAGAATGCAGGTAGCCCGTGACTGTCATCGCCCTTAACGAAGCTGCGATCCAGCAACGTGTTGCCGTATTCACAGGCGGGCTCCGGAACCAACGTGCACGCATGGCAGGCCGCTCGGTTCAGCAGTCCCGGCCCTTGCCCATCGTGCTCACTGCACACTGGGTCAAGTGAGCACCAACGGGCATGTTCAATTGCGCGGGACAGAATGCCCAGAAACCGTTTGGGCTCGGCCAGTTCCGCCAAGCCGCCAAGCGAACCAGCGATGTCAGGAACGGCGACATGAATGAGAATGCCGGCCATGCGATTCGGCGCATGGGAGCAATAAAGTCGCTCAATGAGTGATGCCGCCGGATAGCCACCTTCGGATTCGATTTGCCGCATCAGCAAGTGAGACAGCGTATGCAGCAGCATGAAGCGTGGAGTCAACGGGTTGGGTTCAGTGCGCCCTGATTGGGCAAACCTGTGCTGCAGTTTCTCCAGTCGCGCGAGTACCGCTGGTTGTTGTTCCCACCTTTCCAGCCTGCCTTCATCCAACGCTATGAAGAGCCCCTCTCCGTACAATTCAATGGCGGGTAGCCAGTCGGACTGCCCGACGATGTCTGGCGGAACTATGTCTTCGCCGCCAAGGCGAGTAAATCCTCTGAACACTCTCACCGCCTTGAGGCGATCTACCCGAACAAGATGCTGAACACAACTGATAATGGTCTTTGATTTTTTGCACTGGTCATCAGCGGTCTCCAATGTGTGCCATTCTTCGCTTCTGTTTCGCGTGACAAGGTCTTCGTCATCGCGCTGATCTGGCAGCACTTCCAGAAAGGCCTCGAACTCGCTTTCTCGTAATTGTCCTGGCGTGAGGTTTTCGCCATACAAGGGATAGCCGCGATCGAGATCGGACAATGCTGCTTCGATATCCTGCGCTTGGCACCGGTACTCGGTTGCCAGCGTTTTGATCGCCGACTTTCTCGACAATGGCGTTCTGGCGTTATCGATTTTTTTTCGCTCGGACGAATTGCGATACAGAAGATCAACAACCGTGCCCTTGCGAACGCGGGATTCCGGCGGAATGATCAGTACGGATACCACATCAGGTGAATAGACGCGGGTGTCATTAATGGCAAGTGCCTGAGCTAGGTTTTGTCTGCCCTCATCGGCATTGTCAGACTGGCTGACATCGGGTGGTGCGAGATCATCTTTTGTCCATGGCTGCATGCGTTGTTGGCCGAAGGGTATTCGCTCGTCACCATGAAACCGGGCTTCAGCACCGCACGCCGCACAACGCAATATGCGCTGGTCAAAGCCACGATCGATCAATTGGAGTTGGTCGCGTATCTTGCAGCTCTGTTGGGTTGGGGCACGTGCATCACGATGGGCAAGAAAGTGCCATGGCACATCGGCCAGGTAGCCAGCCTGGTGAGCCAAGACCCAGGTAACCTGCTCCAATCTGGGTTTCTTTTCACATCTCGTGCAGCGGCAGTGGGAGACATCTTCCGTTGGGGCATCTTTCCACGGGCGCAGATAGAGCGCACCGCACTTTGGATTCGGGCAGCGCATCCAAGATGGAAACCGCGTTGCGGGTACACATACACCGTCGATTTGGCCATGGACCAACTCTTTGGCAATGGGCGGTTCGCGCAACACTTGTGAAATCCCCAGCGCAGCACGGACACGCTCGACATATGGAATCAGTTTGCCGGCGGGCTGGCCTTGACGATCAGTCCACTGGCGAGAGTCTTGAACGACCACCAGACCATTCGCGCCACGGACAATTGCGCCGACGCCGCTCTGGCCCAACACATGCGATAAACGCACTGGAATCAACTCATTGGACATGGGTTAGAACGCCTTGAGCAGAGCATTGTTTTCGACATTGCGCAAGGATTGCAATGTCGGCCAAAGACCACGAATCCTGTCATTGTGGTTGTAGAGCAAACGATCACGCCCCGTTTCTCGGTCCGGAACCTGATATTCCAGTTTCCTGCGCGAGTCACGGCAACGTTCAGCTTCGTTCTGCCATGCCGCGACAAGGGCGTCGATATGTGCATCCACTTCGCCCGGGTTTCCGGAAACGGATTGCCTGCAACGGCGCTTCAGGCGATCAATGGTTTTGGCAATCAATGCGTCACTCGGATCGAAATCGCCTGCGCTCTCGTTGCCCAGCATCCCTTTTCCAGTGTGGCGTATGACGATGACCAATGCGGCATGAAGGGCGCGTAAACGTGCCTGGTAGGTATAGGGCGTGACGCTAGTGGGTTCAACGAAGCGATAAAACGCGTCGTGATACGGACGAAAGCTCTCATAGTGCGACAGGCTGCGTGCCTGATCGCGATAATAGTTGGCGAATACCACGCCGGGGACTTCGCTCCGCCCCACGCGACTGCTGGCCTGTATGTACTCCGCCGTGGTCAGAGGCTGGCCGTTGATGATCATCAAGCCAAGCCGCCCCACATCCAGCCCGACTGAAATCATATTGGTGGCCAGTACGGCATCTAGACAGCCTTCTTCATCCCACGGCCTGTTCAGTCTGGCGAAAATATCTGCATTTTCCTCGGCTGTCTGCAGGCTGGTGAGTTGGGCAATGCTGGGTGTAGCCCGTTGGCCGCCGTCTCTCTTTTCGGAGGCGTGCGAATCCCTGGTGTTGTCGATATTAGGCTGTGCTTGATTGTCGTTCTCAGGGTTCGAACCCAATAACCGCATGAAATCCCGAACAGCGCTGGCAAACGCTGTATGGCTGTTGCCCACGCCTTTCAGGCTGCCGTGATAGACCATCTGCGTCCACCAGGCATCCAATAATTCACGCTGATCCTGCTCATTCTCGAACAAAGCGTTCGGGGCAAGAAGTAGGGTGGCGGCAAGTGGGGCCATGCACGCTTGGCGGTTCAGCATGGGCGCCAGATAGCCAACGTAAATGCGACCTGGGCGCTGGATCAAAGGCACAGTTCTGGCAAAGAAGGAATCATCGCTGCTTATGCCTGGCGGTGGGAACACGGCCACGTCGCGGCCGTACAGACGTTTGACCTGTTGGCTCGCCATTCGGATGGTGGCGGTAGATGCAATATATTTCGGGTACAAGCCACGCGATTGCACAACGGTATCTACGGCTGCTTCATATAGCCCCGCAATTGAGCCGAGCGCGCCCGCAATTAGGTGCAATTCATCCTGGATGATGAGTTCAGGGGGCAAATGTCGCGCTCCGCCAAAGAAGGCATTAGCGCGTTCATCCCAGGCCAGTCGGGCAAACTTGTCCACGGTGGCAACCAGCATGGTCGGCGGTTCAGCATATAAGGCCTCGTCGACGACGTTGCATGGTAGCCTGCCAGTGTTTGAGCCACCAAAACTGCAATCTGCATTTCTACATAAGAAACGGAAATGCTGTTCCGAACTGTCGTAATTTCGCTCTGCCGTGAAAGCACTGCCGCACCAAGGGCAATGATCGAGCACAAGTGCGGGTTGGTCGCCAGTGGAGCGAGCCCTTTCCACGAGTTCGGCGGCTTTCTTGAAGGTGTTTGGGCTGGTGGCATCACCAACCCACATACCGACAGAGATCGGCTCCGTACCGAGGTCATTGCGCTCACGGCGAATCAACTCCAGCGCACAGATCAAGCGCGTGGCGCGGATAAATTGATCGCGCGTCAACAGGCGCAAGGTGTAGCGCATCAAGACCGTCGTCCCGCCACCCGTATCGGGGTGGCGCAGGCGTCTGAGTGTAATCTGGATTGCGATCAGGCCGAGATAAGCCTCCGTCTTGCCACCGCCGGTCGGAAACCAGATGAGGTCAAGCGTGTCGCGGAACTCGCTTTCCTGATTTGCAGCAGACTCCAACGTGGTCAGCAGAAACGCCAATTGGAAAGGACGCCAACGGTAAGCGTCATCACCGCGAGGCTTGCCTTGCAATTGATCGTTTTGCCGCATTTGATTCAGCATGGCGCGATTGGCCAGAGAGAAGGCCTGACGAATCCGAGCATCCTTACTCAACAGATCCAGCCCCGCGCGCATACGCGACACTGCGACACCCATGCGATCCATGATGCGTTTAGCCGCAGCGCGATCGTCTGCCGATTGCTCGGATATGCTGCGCTCTTGTTCGGCAACCCACGAAGCGTACCCATCCACGAATGCGGCGAGTTCAGCTTGAATGCCTGAATGCAGGTTATCTATATCAGATAACCTGACGAGTGATAGAACCGGATCGCCGTATGCGCCCGTGTCGGCTGTCATCTGGGGCACTTCAACCGCTGGCATTGTGTCCGAGTAAACCTCGGTCACCTTGCCGTTTTCGATTTTCCATTCAGCGGCGCAGCCATGTCCAATGGCATACACATGCCGACGGGCATATTGCAGTTCGATCTCTTGTTCTTCCTCGTCGAGCAAACTTCGATCTACGCGAGGATAGGTTCCCACTTCGCCGGTATCGATCACACAGCGCAGGGATGCTTCGAACAGGGTTTTTTCTGCGCGTTCGAAGGCAAAATCCCGTCCGGTTTGTTCTTCGTAAAGGATTTCATTCGAATTACAAAGGGAGGCTGTGACAATCCAACCATCGGCAAAAGTCCGCCACTCGATGTCTACACGTGCGCTACCATCAAGTTTCTCAAAGCTCTGGCGCGAATTTTTCGATGGACATTCGACGCTGAAAAACTCTTCGTTTCCATGAGCATCGGAGACCAATTTTCTGCGTTTCCATTCGTTCTTCTTGTAGTGCCCAGCTTCATCTCGCGCGCCCTCCTGGCCTTTATATTGAATCGCGCTGCAGAGCACCTGAAAGCCAATATCTTCGCCTTTGATGAAGAACGAGAACCCAAGTGATGATGGTGGTATATAGCGCCGAACAACTGCTGGCTCTTCTTTGGTTTCACCTGTTGCATTGGGCAAAGTGTCATCTTCGTTTCCATCGTCGCCAGCGGGATCAATGCCTTCTCCAGCTGGCGAAATTGGGTATAGCGCTCCACAGGGGAAGCGTTCAGTTGGCAACACGCCAACGAGATCAGGGCCTTCGTTTTTCGGCGGATCGGGAGGCCCGATCAGTTGCTTGCGCACCCAACCAATTAGGCGATTTCTTGGCTCAACGAAGATATGTTTCTCAGGTATTTTTTGATTTGCCATTGCAGCCAGCCTCAACCGATCAGGATCTTGAAACTGGTTGCCTGCGCGATAGGTTCAATTTCGCGCACGTTCTTTTTCAACTCCACCAGTCCATACCCCTCCATCATTCGCAACGTGCGCGACAGGTTAGGCACTTGCCGCCCAGTTAGCTCTGCCAGTTCCGTCAGGGACTTGGGGCGCTGATCGCGGATGAGGCGCAGCAGGGCCTGGTTATCCTCGGACAGAACTGCAGCCATCGTGGCCATCGAAGGGAACCAGAATGTTGGCGTTTCCTTGCCCGGAATCTGTTCCGGCGCACTTGGATGGCGAATACCGACGACGCAGCGCTTCATCTCGGATCTCCTGATTGGCTTGGCATAAGTCAAGCATTTTATCAGTGTGGCACAACTGCAGCCAGATGTTGATGAACAACTTGGCTTCCTGATCGTTCAGCGCGTGAATGGTGGCGTCTACAATCACCTCGGAGCCTGCCATGACCACCCAGCCCACCGCCCTCGACACCTACCTCCAACGCCTGCCGATGATCCTCGGCAAGATCGAGTCCCTGCGGCAACTGGCAGCCGACCATTTCGGCCAAGACCCGGACGCCATCCACTGGGGGCACGTCGGCGACCTCGGGCGGGTGGGTCAGGCGCTGGATGACCTGCTGGCGATCTTCGACGGTCAGGCAAAGTGAGGGGGCGACCATGGACACCCTGATCAAACTCTCCCCGGCCCAAAGCCTGCTTCTCCGCACCGCCGCACGACATGCCGATGGGCTCGTGATTCCGCCCGATACCCTGCGCGGTGGCGCGCGGGTCAAGGTGCTGACCGCGCTGCTACAGCGCGGCTGGATTGAGCCAGCCGACGATGGCCACGTGCTGACCGACGCGGGCTACGCGGCCATCGGCCAACAACGGCCTGCGCCGCCGGATGATGTCCAACCGAAGGGCGTCATCGACGACCTCCAACTTCTGGAGGGCATCTCGGTCCGCCCCGGAACCAAACTGGCCGCGCTGGTGATGGCACTGCGCCGCCCGCAGGGCGCGACCAGTCTGCAACTGATGCTGGCCACCTGCTGGCAGCCGCACACCGTGCGCGGCGCGATCTCCGGAATGCTGCGCAAGAAGCTGGGGCTGAACGTGGTGCTGGTACACAAGGAATCCGGCGAACGGGTGTATCGCGTGGTCTGATCTATGAAGGCCAGGGTGTCCAGTTTCTGGATACCCCTTTGCGTGCTCGGGGTGCAAACCTGCAAGCCCGGTACGCACCCAGGTTCGCACCCTCCATACTCCCCTCCATTCCACCCACGCCAGCACGGGCGCGGCGTTCAGCCCGCTGGCCCACATCCCAGGTGCGAACCGCAAACCCTGCAAACCTCGTTTTCTGGTTGGACGGTAGCGCAATGCTGCGCTCGCGCCTCCCGCATTGGCTTTCGGCCGGGAAGGACCCCTTTTGCCTGGGGCATATGTTCGTGCGCCGACTATAACGAAAGGCTACGACCATCACCATCGTCACAACCATCACAAGCGCAGCCCCGGTGTGACGATGGTGATGGTTGTGACGGTTGGCTCTTATTGTTCACATCGCCGAAAACACAGACATCTCTCCGCGAGCAATCATCACGCCACGGCCATGCTTTCTGTAAGTGACTGAGTAAGCGACTCATGCTAGCGGGCTGGTGACGATGCTCTCAGCACCGGTATATGCCTGTCCCCGGGACATAACAATAAAGAACAACCGTCACCATCATCACAATCATCACACGTCGTCGGGCTCCTGCATCCAGGCGGGAATATCTCGCTGGCCGTGCAGCACACGCCAGACATCGATGTGGTCTGGACGCTCAACATAGAAGACGAGGTACGGATAGTGCGCCAGCGACCAGGAGCGCAGGCCGGGTAGGTTTAGTTCATGGGCGTAATGCGGCGAGCCGGTGGCCGGATGGCGAGCGATGTGGGTGTATGCCTGCTCCAGCGAATCAATGAAACCGAGCGCGACGGCTTCGGTGGCTTCGTTCAAGTAGTAGGCAACGGCATCGTCGACATCCCGGTTGGCCTGCTCACGCGGGATAACTGGCTTGGCCTTCACGCCTTGGCAGCGGGTTGTGCAGCCTTGCGCACCCGATCCCGCAGGCCTTCGAAGTAGCTGGCATCGGCAGGTGCCGCCGGGGCCGAGGCCGCTCCGGCCAGCAGCAGGTTGCGCATTTGCAGGCGGTCCTGATCCTTGCGGATCAACTCACGCACGTACTCGCTGCTCGTGCCGTAGCCACGCTGGCTGACCTGTTCGTCCACAAAGGACTTCAGGGTGTCGGGGAGAGAGATGTTCATTGTGCTCATGGCGTAAGTGTGGATTCTTTGGCAAAATTTGGCAAGGCAAAACACGAGGGCGGCATGTGCGTCTTCCTCGACCGTAACAATAGAGAACAACCGTCACCATCATCACCATCGTCACCGGGATACTCGTCTGCAATGAACTGGGCCGCCGACAGCTGCGATCACTACTGGGAACACGCCGACTGGCTGCCGCCCTGGTACATCCTTGACCGTTGGTGCCAGCGCGATGATCGGTGTCGGCAGGCCAAGCACGAAGCGTTGCTGACTGCCTGCGAGCGCAGGGAGGTCCAGTACGGTCGGCGCGATGGCAAGGATTTCGACGATCCCGTGCGCGAACTGGCTGAGCGGCGCATTCTCATCATTGAGCGCGCGTCCTTCGAGGCCTGGGCGATTCGGCTGGACGGCAACAGTCCGTTGGCCGGGCCGCCGCGCCCGATGCAGCCCTTGCCGCCGACGCCTGCGTGGGCCAAACCGATAGCTTCGCCGGTGTTGCCCGTTGTAGCGGATGCCTGCACTCAGCAGGCCGAAGAGCCGGGGGTGGAAGTCCCCGCCGAGGAGGGCTGTGCTTCCGCACCCATCGCATCAGATCGCCCGAATCTCACCCCGCCTGCTGGCGATGTGCCCAGCAACGAGATCATCGCTGCATTTCCCGTCCTTGCTGATGAGCAGGCCAACACCGAGTGGTGGAAGACACGCATGCGGGAAGCCAAGGATTACGGCCTGACGGGGGCACGCACCTACGCTGGCCGCCTGCGCGAGCCGTCCCGCTGGCAACCGCATTTCATCGCGGCTTGGTTGGTGGACAAGGGCCATATGCAGGCCAAGGTCGTCAAGCGCATCCTCATTCGCAGCTTCCCCGACTGGGCCGACGCCGCCGATTATTTCGGCGACGACTGAGCGCTTTGCCGTAGTCCGGCACGGCCTCCCCGCAATTCCTTTGCCGTAGTTCTCCACAGCAGCCCGCCTCCCCGCTGGCCGCTTTGCCTCCGTGCTTGCTACGGCATGGATACGGCAAACAACCTCCATCGCATTCCAACGCGAAACAGGAGGTTGCACCGATGTCCAAACCGATCCAGCCCCGGCTGTGTGTGCTGCGCCGCCGTCAGGTCGAAGCGCGGACCGGACTTGGCCGCAGTTCCCTCTATGCCCTGATCGCCGCCGGGCAGTTTCCGGCGCCGATCCGCCTGTCTGCGAACACGGTCGGCTGGCTGGAACACGAGATCGATGCCTGGATTGCCGAGCGCACCAAGGCCTCGCGGGTGGGGATGGCGTGATGACCGACACCATCCTTCCCCCGGCACAGTCAGTAGACAAGGACCGTCACGATCATCACCACTGTCACAGCGGTGATGGTTGTGATGGTGGTGACGATGCCGCCCTATTGTTGCAGTCGCAGCATGCAGATATGGCTGGCAACGCGGCCGTCACGCCCGACACCGATCCCGTTGGCGTGATCGAGGCGGCGCTGGTCCGTCTGGTGGATGACGTGGGTGTGCTGGCCGAGGAGGACGTGGTGCGCGCCTTCTCGATCCTCAAGGCCACGGACCTGCCCAGCTACTTGCGTCTGCGGCACGCGGCCAAGATCGCCAACCGGGCTTGCTCGGTGACAGTACTCGACAAACTGGTGCGGGCCGAACTGCCCGGCAGCGATGACGATGCCAGCGCGCTCGATGAACTGGTCGCCTTGGCCCGGGCGCAGTGCCAGTTGCACCACGACGCGGACCGCAATGCGGTCGCCGTGATTCCCATGCCCGGTCGGCGCGAAGTGTGGCGCGTGTATTCCTCCGGCTTCGAGGACTGGCTGCGGGCGGCGTACTGGCGCGCCAAAGAGATGGGTGTGCCGGAATCCACCATGAAGTCGGCGCTGGCAACACTGGCCGCTGCAGGCATCAACGATGGCGACGAGATCGTCGTCCACGTCCGCGCCGCCCGGTGTGACGACGGCTACCTGATCGATCTGGCTGATGAGCAGTGGCAGGCCATACACGTCACCCCTCAAGGCTGGCGGGTGGTGAACGAGTCGCCGGTGTATTTCACCCGCACGCCGTCGATGCGCCCGCTACCGATGCCAGTCGCCCATGGCGATGTCGGGTTGCTCTGGCAGCACACCAACATCCCCGCCGACCGTCGCGTAATGGTGCTGGCGTGGCTGCTGGACTGCTTCCGCCCTGACACCCCTTTCCCTGTGTTGGAACTGGTGGGCGAACAAGGCTCGGCCAAGTCGACCACGCAATCCGTGCTGCGCAGCCTGGTTGATCCCAACAAAGTGATGCTGCGTGGGCGGCCCAAGACGGTGGAGGACGTGTTCGTCGCCGCCGCCAACAACTGGCTGGTCAGCTACGAGAACCTCTCCGGCCTCACGCCCGAACAGCAGGATGCCTTTTGCACCTTGGCCACCGGCGGTGGATTTGCCTCTCGCCAGCTCTACACCAATGGCGAAGAGCACGTCATGGAGACCAAACGGCCGGTGGTGCTCAACGGCATTGCCGTGGTTGCCACGCGTCCCGACCTGATCGACCGGGTGATCCACGTCGATCTGCCGACCATCCCCGCCGATGCCCGGCGCGACGATGCCGACACGCACGCAGGCTGGGAGCGTGATCAGCCCAAGGTGTTCGCGGGCTTGCTCGATCTGTTCTCGGCGGCGCTGGCCATTCTGCCGACGGTCAAGCTCACCCAGAAGCAGCGCATGGCTGATTTCGAACGGCTGGGTGAGGCGGTGGCGCGTGCTCTCGGTTTCGAGGCCGGTGAATTCCAGCAGCAATACGCAGAGCTCGTGCGCGCTGGCATCGACCGGGCCTTGGAAAGCAACGCCGTCGCGCAGGCTCTGGACAAGTACCTCGCGGATCGCATTCTGCCGATCAACTGGCAGGGCACCGCCGGGCAGCTCTATGACCTGCTCAATACCCACAGCATCCCGGATCGCAGCAGTTGGCCACGCTCCCCGAAAGGGCTGGCCGATCAATTGCGCCGCATTGCTCCGGCCTACCGCGCCAAGGGCATCGACATCACCCACCTCGGCCACAGCCGGGAGGGTGCGCTTTGGCGCATCACCACCCAAAAACAGCACGCCACGCCGCCCGGCGTCTCCCGCACCTCTGTGGGCGGCATTCGATATGGAGAACACAAATGAACGTCAATCCCTTCAACAAAAAAACCGCCGCAGCGGCGTCCCCCAAATCCGCCAAGGGCGCATCGCCCCTGAACGAAATTGGGGACGTCAGCGCCGTGGCGCAAATGTTCGACCGCCTGCGCCAGCAGAACGCCCAATACGACCAGGCCATTGCCGCGCTGGTCGCAGCCAATCGCATCACCTGCGGCTGGGACAAACCCGCCGAGCCGGAGATGACGCTGACCATTCAGCGCGAGGTGCTGGCTGCCTTGGGCGATACGGACGCATTGGCCCGGTTCGATCAGGAGCACCAGCAGGCGCTGGCACAAGAACAAGCTGCGCGTGTGAAGGCCTCGCAGCAGGTGCTGGAAGCGCCGTCCCGCGTCAAGGCACTGGAGCAGTACATCAATGATCTGGCGGGGCAGATGGTGAGCGGGCTGGATGAGACGCTGATCGATCAGGAAATCCGCCGCATCTTCCGTCCCCGCGCGCAGCGGATGCTGGATGCCGCCAAGACCTTTGTGCTGGCGTGGCGCGAGATGCAGAGTGTGGAAGGCGTGTTGCTTCAACGTGTGCGCCTGACCCACACCCGCGTGACCGGCGATCACTGCACCCGTTATGACCACGAGCTGATCGGGCGTGCGCGCGACGGTGAATTGTTGCCCACGCTCATCGAAGGGCTGCCATTTGAGGAACTGCGAGATCTGAATGACCAGTTCACTCGTACCGACAGCGAACTGGTCACAGCACTGGACAACGCTCTGCGCAGCGTGGGCTTCGACGGCTGGGGCCTGAAGGTCTATCACCCCAAAGGCAATAACGACGAACGCCGTATCTACGCGCCCGATCCCAATCCACCCAAGCGGCATCTCGATCCCGGTCATGGCCTGTCGACCGTCGTGCGCGTGGATGTGTGAGGGGTGCCACCATGGAAATCCAACCTTCTCGCCAGCATCAGCCGGATCGTTTCGGGCCGCTGTCGCCGCGCATTGCACCCGGTCCGGATGGACTGAAGCGTCTGCCGGTCGGACAACGGCTTTTGCCACCGGCCGTACACGCCGCCATCTCGCGTGACGACGGCATTGGTGCGCTGCCTTCCGCGTCACAGGCAGCGTGGAGCGAGACACCGTTCTCCGTACCCGGCAGGACGTCGACCTCCATCGTGCGCAGGGCGCGGCGCGTGCGGGTCAGGCTGCCGTGGTGGTGGCCGTGGTTTCTGGCCGCCGAACGGATCGACCGGCGTTTGCGCCGTTGGTGGCATCGCCATTTCCAACGCCCGCCACGTCGGTATCGCCGTCACAGGTGAAAGGGGTCCTTCCCACGCATAAACCGATACGGGGGGCGCAGCCGCGCTCCCTCGTCAGCGACAGATTCCGAAACCGGGTTACCGCCCGAGGTTACCGGTTACCACCCGGCAATGCGCCGGGTTACCAGCATTCAAGGAGATGAAATGAACACGACGATTGACACCACCATCCCCGGCCAGCCGCTGGCCTATCACGACCCAGAAGTCGCCCAACGCGTGCAGGGTTGGCTCGATAGGGGGAGGCCGCTGGTCTGGATTCCGATCCTGAGCCAAGAGAACTTTCCCGACACGCCGCTCGAAATCTTGCACTGGCTTGATTCGCGGCATGCCGCATTCCACGTGCCGATCAGTGAACCCGCCGACCTGTTACGGATGCCGGAAGGCGTAACGGGCTGGTTGATGCCCGCCGACGAAGTGGACACCGACGTGGCCTGTGGCGTGTGGAACGGCGAGGTCTACATCTTGGGCGTGCAGGACAAGCGCACCGGGCGCAAGCAGACCCTGCTGGGCGAGCGTTTTGATGTGGCAACAGGTCAGATCGATGACCCGGCGCAGAGCGCGGTTTGACTTGGCTTCTGCCCGGCACAGCGCGTTCATGCACCTGTCTCAACTCTCGGAATCTCTGTCATGACCGATTCATGGAAACACAAAACCAGCATCGCCGCCCAGCTCGCGGCATTGCCCAATCTCCCAATGTCCGAACTCTGGGCGCTGTGGGACCAGCATTTCTCCCGGCGGCCGATGCGTGTAGTTCGGCACTATCTGGAGGGACGCTTGGCGTATCGCTTGCAGGAAAAGGCGCTGGGCGGTTTGCCTGCCGACGTCAAAACTTATCTTGCCGATTGCGGCGAAAAGCATTCCAAGATCAAGATGGGCCGGGGGCCGGAGGTGCGCCTGTTGCCCGGCACGACCTTGATCCCCGAGTGGGATCGCCACGAATACCGCGTCACGGTCCTGCCCGATGGCAGTTATGAATTGAACGGGCAACGCTATCGCAGCCTGTCGGCAGCCGCCCGCGCCATCACCGGCACGCACTGGTCAGGCCCGGCGTTCTTCGGCGTGAAAGGAGCGGGAAAATGAAAACCGTCGCCCCCAAACGCTGCGCCGTCTATTGCCGTGTTTCGACGGATGAACGCCTCGACCAATCCTTCAATTCGCTGGATGCGCAGAAGGATGCTGGCTTGGCCTACATTGCCAGCCAGCGGGCCGAAGGCTGGATTCCGGTGCCTGACGACTATATTGATCCCGGATTCTCCGGCGGCAACATCGAGCGCCCGGCGTTGAAACGGCTGATGGCCGACATTGAGGCAGGCCGGATCGACATCGTGGTCGTCTATAAAATCGACCGGCTGACGCGCAACCTCACCGACTTCGCCAAGCTGATCGAGGTCTTTGAACGACGGCAGGTGTCCTTCGTTTCGGTCACCCAACAATTCAACACCACCACCTCGATGGGCCGTTTGATGCTCAACGTCCTGCTGTCCTTCGCGCAGTTCGAACGCGAAGTGACCGGGGAGCGTATCCGCGACAAGATCGCCGCCAGCAAGGCCAAGGGCATGTGGATGGGCGGTTACACGCCGCTGGGTTATCGCGTCGAAAATCGGCGGCTGGTGATCGCGGAAACCGAAGCGAAGCTGGTTCGGCACATCTTCCACGAATTCGTGCGCTGCCGCTCGACCACCGATCTGGTCAAACAGTTGGCGGCGAATGGCCAGACCACGCGCTCGGGCACAAAATTCAGCAAACAGATGCTCTACAAATTGCTGCACAACCGGGTCTATCTCGGCCACATCCTGCACAAGGAGAAAAGCTATCCCGGCCAGCACGAGGCCATCATCGATCAGGCGCTGTGGGATGCCGTTCACACCATCCTCGCGGCCAACAACCGCCTGCGGCAATCGGAGACCTGGCAACGCCGTAGTCCGGATGCCTTATTGCTGGGGTTGTTCTTCACGCAAGACGGCGAACGCTATCAACCCGCCCATACGCGCAAGGCCAACGGCAAGTTCTACCGTTACTACGTTCCTATCCGCAAGCTCCGCTTCGGAGCAGACGCCAGCGAAGCGGGGCGTGTGCCAGCGGAACCGATTGAACAGTTGGTGCTGGCCCAAGTCTACGCCGTGCTGAAAGCGCCGGAGGCTGTGCAGGCAGTATGGGATGCGGTTCGCGCCCAGCATCCGGAAATCTCGGAACCGGAGGTGGTACTGCAGTTGCGCGAGATCGGCGTAGTGTGGGAACAGTTGTTTCCGGAGGAACGGCGGCGCATCGTCCAATTGCTGATCGAACGCGTGACGCTGGGCGATGCGGGCATCGAGATCACGTGGCGTGCGGCCGGTTGGCCGACGCTGGCGAGTGAAATGCGACCGGGCACCATCGGTGCGGAATTGCTGGAACTCGAACAACAGGAGGCACTGCTATGAAAATCCGGCAGAACGGTGAGCCAGTCCATTTGGAAGATCGGAAAATGACCACGCTAATCCCGGTGAAGATCAAATGGCACGGCGGGCGCAAGAAGGTCATCCCGGCGGTGACATTGCCAGACCAGCAACCTGAGCACGATGCGTCGATGCTCGTCGCGCTGTCGCGGGCCTACCACTGGCAACGCCTGCTTGACACCGGTGTGGTCGACAGCGGATCGGACATCGCCCGGCGCGAAGGTTTGCACCAGACCACCGTCAATGCGCTGCTGCGGCTCACCCAGCTATCGCCGACGCTGGTACGCGACATCCTCAACGGTCGCCAGCCCAAAACGCTGAGTATGCGCTGGCTGAAAACACACGAGTTGCCGTGGGAGTGGGGCGAGCAGCAGGAATTCTTCGGCAGGTTCGATGCGTGAATGGGTTTGATGGGCGAGTGGTCGGCGGCGTTGACGGACAACCATCGGCCGCAAACCCGCATAAATACTGAGGTTTGTGCTGCTATCAGGCACCGGTCAAACGGAGAAAAGAGAGGTTTGGGGCGCGAAAATCAGCAGGAAACGCCCGCGTCAGCGGCAAGCGGTACACAGCAATACGGTCGCTACCCGCCCCAACACTGGCGTCTGCGGCAGATAAAGAAAAAGCCAGCGCGAGGCTGGCTTTCTCAAATTGGTGGGCCTCCCGTGAGTCGAACACGGCACCAACGGATTATGCGTACCAGCTATGGCTTTCGCCACCCCTTTCGGGTTTGTGGTCTGGACTGTCTCTTGTCGTTACGACCTGCCCGTACAGTCTCTACACGTCCTCCCCCCTAGGGGGAGTTTCGCTCGGGATCGCCACGCCTGCGCGGCAGAGGTTTCCCCGAATTTGAGCAGTTCTACCGGCAGGCAGAGTGAACTTACCCGCCGGCAACCCACATTCGCGCC
>JAGXSL010000046.1 GCA_018333835.1 Lysobacteraceae bacterium | reverse complement strand
GCCGGCGCTTGCTGCCGGCGGCGGGGTAAGTGCGTCCGCTGGACGGGGAAACCCGTCTGGCGGCGCGGCAAAACGTGGAATTCCGACCGGATGGGCGCGATTTCGGCCTTCAAGCCGCGAAATCACGAGGGTTCGGCGGGTTGTTCAGACCATCCTTAGCGTGCGGCCGGTGATCACCTACTGGTTCATGGCGCTCTACTGCGCGGCCAAGACCGCCGCCTTCGTCGGCGCCGTCGATGCAGGCGTCGATTGGATGCCGGCCGTGCAGGCCGCCTGGACGGAGGCGGACCAGGCGCTATGGGCCGGCGTGCTGAACTTCTGGTTCCTCGGCCGCGTGTTCGATCGGGTGCGCCCGTGATCGAAGTCCCGTCGGCCGCGATCGACCTGGCCAAGCGCTTCGAGGGCTTCCATCGTGTTCCCAAGCACGATCCGCAGCGTCTCGCGCACCCTTACATCTGCCCGGCAGGGTATTGGACCATCGGCTACGGTCACCTTTGCAAGCCCGACCATCCGCCGATCACGGAGGACGAGGGCGAGATCTATCTGGCCCAGGATCTGCGAACCGCGCTCGCCGCCACACTGCGCTACTGTCCGGTACTGGCGACCGAGCCGGAGGGCCGGCTCGCAGCCATCGTGGATTTCACGTTCAACCTCGGCGCGGGGCGGCTGCAGACCTCGACGCTGCGGCGGCGCGTCAACCAGCGCGACTGGTCAAGCGCAGTCAACGAGCTGCGGCGGTGGGTGTATGGCGGCGGTAAAGTCCTACCAGGGCTGGTAGCGCGACGCGAGGCGGAAAGCGCTCTCCTCGGATAACCACGTCCTGATTATCAGGCACGGAAGATGTCGACCTTTGTCTCGAGGCACTTGCGCATGCTCAAATCGTTGGCGCCGACCTCGAACCAGCTACCGGGCTTCTGATAGAAATCCAGGCCGCGGCCAATCTTGATGACCCAGCCGTTGTCCAGCCTGATTTCCCGGTCATGCATGTTGGGATTGAGCTTCACTTCGAGCTCAACGTCCAGCTCCAGAAGGCTCTGCTTCAATTCGTCCAGCTTTTCCGCAATGTCGGCAAGCTGCGTGTTGTCGTCGTAACCGGTGAAAAGGGTGATTTTTCTGACGGTGCCCGCCTTCACGACTGTTTCGCAAAAGCGGACGAAATTCTGAATCTGGTGCTGGAGTCGAATGTACGGGTCTTCGATGATCACCGTCTTTGCGCCACGCAGGTACGGTCCCATGATCGACTCGTAGCTGTATCCGGTATCGCCATACAGTATCGTGAAATGCTGCTCTTTGAGTTCTTCCACCGTCTCGGGCGGGCTCATCGTAGTATCAGCAGGCACAACCGGCGGTTCCGCTGGAGTGACTGGAAGCGGCGCCGTCTGAGCCCCTCGATCAAGTGAGACGTCCTCCTGATGAAGCTGTCGCCGTGCGGGCCGCTGCGTTGCCGTCGCGTCCTTTGACTCCGGACAGAACACCACCACCTCGTCTCCACTGCCCTTGAAGTAGGAAAGATTGATCAGCGCAAACTCATCATCCGGTTTGCGCTTGTTCATCTGCTCTTTCACGCGTCGACGGCATTCCACAGCGTAGGCGACGTACTCTTCAAACTCGTCGTCAGATGGCTGGCCATTCGGGTGCAGGATCTTCAGGAAGGCGCAAACCGTCTTCTTGATGCCTTTTTCGTCACGACCCTCGATGGCCTTGCCCAGCTTGATCCGCTTGCTCACCTCCTCGTACCGGTTGGTGTGCTGGAACTGATAGTGGAAGGCCTCGGCAAGGTAGTCGGTGATGAAGCCATAGTGGCTCGTCAAGAACTCGCTGCTGTTTTTCGGCATCTCCCACCCTGGGATATAAGCCGCGAAGCGGTCCATCACCGCCAGGTCGAGTTCGGGCGGGAGCGGCTGGAACAGGTCATGCTGATCCGAGTTCACGACCTGTTGCACGGAAAGATCTATGTTGCCGACAAAGCTCAGGCTGGCATCGGCGATCACTTCGGCACCGCGTGAAAAACGCCCGTTGGCCATGAAGTCCTTCATGATCTGGATGGTGTCCGGATCGCGAATCTTGATTCCCCCCACCTCGTCGAACGCCACCACATCCCAATAACCCACCAGTCCGACCTTGCGGCGGGCGTTGTTGTAGAAGAGGGTGGCCTTGGTCGCCTGGCCGCCTGAAATCAGCGTGGCATAAGGCGAGAACTCGCTGAAGAAATAGGACTTACCGGTTCCACGCGGCCCGAGTTCGATGTAGTTGTAGTTCGGTTCCACCAATGCAGCCAGCCGGGCGATGAAGTGCAGCTTCACCCGATGGGAGAGTTTGACTGGCTCAAGTCCCACCGACCGCAGCACAGCATCAAGCCACTCGTTCCGGCCAAATGCATTGCGCCCCTCGACGTAGCGCTCAAAGTCGAAGCGGGAGAGCTGGATCGGCCGCAGGTCCTCGATGTAGAACGCGTAGTCGTCCTCTTCGATATCGTTGTGGGAGATGGTGACCTCGGCCCAAATCCCCCCTTCTAGCAGACGATCGTTATCGCGGTAGAACTTCTCGCTGATGGCGATGCGTTGCGAGTTGAAGTTCTCAAGTGAGGCCCAGTGGCGTTTCTCCTTCTCGACATAGCGGACATGCACCTTATCGATGAAGCGATGCTTCCCTTTGGTCGCCACCCGCGACTGCGCAGCATTGGCCTCGTCGGGGCGAACGTAGTTGTCCTGCAGTGTGGCCAGCACTGCCTCCAAGCCCGCATCCATCTCCGCCTGGTCATCACTGGCGCAGAACCGCGCCAGGAGAAATTCCAGGACGAAGGTCGGCACGTTTGTTCCCTTCTTGATCCGGTGTAGCAAGTCCTTTCGGACCACCTTGCCGTCGAAGGCGGCCATCAGCTTCTTGTCGAGTTCGTCCAGCTCGTTCATACCGTGTAGTCCGTTTCCAGATTGAGCGCGCAGTAGCTGGCCAGCGTCGTCGGATTGAGCGCCTTCACGCTGAATTTGCCTTCGAAGTCCGGGTCCATGCGTAGCGCAATCTGCTTGCGCTGCCCGGGCATCAGGCTCAGGGTGCGCGTAGCCGGGTTCACCTCGCCGCCGGGTCGTGGCTCTCCAACCACATTACCCTTGCTGTCCTGGGCCTCAAGAAGAATCTCCACACTCATCCCCTGCGAGAACATGTCTTCGGAGACCAGTATCACTTCGATCACGGGAACCCGCGTAGTAATTCGTTTCGCCCCGTTCTTGTAGGACAGCTCGATTGCCACCTTCGCCATCTTGGGCTGCTCGGCGGCATCGAGTCTGGCGAGCAGTACCGGCACTACAGCTTCAGTCAGTGATGCGCCGCCGTGGAAATACTGATGTCCTGCGCGGTACGGCGCCATGCTCCGCGGCAGCGCGGCTTGCGCGAAATCACCCCGTATCCCGAGCTTTTCGGATGCCACCACCAGGCTATGGCCGTCGCCCGCACCGTCGCCCAGCATCATGCGGTCATGGGCATTGAAGGGCCACGCACCGCTTGGCTTCTTGCAGACATCGCCGGCCTCGGCCTGGGCATTCAAGAAGAAGCCATGGTCGGTCGCGATCACGGCCTCCTTGAAGCCCATCCCGCGCAGCTTATGCAGTGCGACGCGAATCAGTTTCAGGATTCCAGGAATCAGGCCAAGCGTGGATTCCGGGTTGTTTTCCAACTGGCTGTCGATCTCCGTGGAGCGCAGCACCAGCAAATCGACCGTCTCCGCGACCTTCGGCTTGCCGCGCACGAAGTCGTTGAGCTGCATCTCCGCGAATCGGTCGCCGAAACGCTTCCGAAACGCATCCATGCGCTGAACCACTGTGCCCACTGGCACACCGGCCAGCTTGGGCAGCAGCGCTTCCTTCTCCAGGGCAAGACTGAGCTCCGCGCGTGCACCCGGAAGAAGGCTTGCCATCCCCACGATCGTGATGGAGGGTAACTGGGCGTAGGCCGCTTGAAGCTCCACCGGCCCGTCCTCCGACAGCATCTTCTCCAGCGCCACCCCCAGCTCGTAGCGCAGCGCATCGACCATCAGATAGGCGATCTTCCGGCCTTTTTCCTTCAGGCGGTCGGCGACCAGGCGATCGAATACATCGGCGTTCGCCAGCCGGCCGGCGGGGGGCCAACCCGAGGTTTCGAGATGCTTCACAAACAGGCCCTGCACCCGCTCTGTAAGCCTTCGATAACGTGCGCGGGCCTGCTGGACTACCTCATTCATGAGGCCGTGCGGATCGAGAAAGTCTCCCACCGCCTGCTCGAACTCTCGTTGCAACCGGTCGGCCTCGCGCAGGCTCCCTAGATAGAAGTCCAGCAACTCGGCCTGCGAGCGTGAGTAATCTGGCAACTGCCGCTCGAAGTCCTCGCACGCCTCCACCAATGCCAGCCCCGCGCGCACCAGATCCCACTGAGCCTGGCTCTCCCCCTTTCCGCGCCACACCGACCCTTTGTGCCTCGCGAGGATTTCACGGGTCGTGTCGGTTTCGCCGGTGCTGATGCCCTTAATGGCAGCACGAAGAAACGTGCGCTCTTCGAACGGGAAGGTGTCGCGTTCGCCCAGGTCGTCGATAGCCTGGCACGCCAGCGCCAGGTTCAGCTCGGACTCGATGGCCTCGGCCCGCTCGATGTACACGGCGCGCGTCTTGGGCCCGTTGCGGAGCTGGTCGCACACGTCCTCGACCACTGGCTTCGCCTCGATCGGCGCATGCGGCACATCCTGGAGCGATTCGGGAAGCGGTTCAGGCAGGTCGAACACGAACTCGCTGAACAGCACGTAGCGCCAAAGCTCGTCGGCTACTGACGCCCACGTCTTGCCGCGCGTCTTGAGCGATAGGCCAAGCGAAGCGCGCAAGAAGTCGCGCGCCTCCTGCACCCAACCCTCCTGTGCCTTCAACGCATCAAGCTGGGATTCGGTCGGCGCCAGCAAGGCTGCCAGAATCTCGCGCGCCGAATCGGCCTTGAGCGTGGCACGCAACTGCGGCCAACTGACCCCGCCGCCAATCGCGTCGATCACGGCAAACGAGGGCGCGCCCTCGCTTGCAGAGAAGACGCGGCGAATTTCCGTGTGGTGATCCGGCTTCGCCTTCAGGCAAAGGCTCAAGTACTCGTCGCCATCGTCCTGCGGGAAGATTGACCCACACGCGGCGAATGGGGAGAACGGATCGATCTGCCTTTGCTCGTCGGTCTCAGGCCGTTTGCTTGGCACATAGATCAGCACGCCCTGCAGCTTGGAGCTGGGCTGGCCCACCGTGCGCAATGCGGCAAGGGCCGCCTCCCGGCTTTCGATGCTACTCTCGGAAGCGTCGACCACCTGGGTCTTCTCGTCTTTCAGATCCAGGCACAGGTCCTTGTACCGCCCCTGGACGTCATACACGACCAGGCAGCCCGCGGCGGCAAGACGGGGCCGCAGGATCTCCTCACGAATGAAATCGGCGATGGCCATTATCCAGTTTCCCCTTGGCGAGCTGTCATAGATGAATAATCTCCAGGTCACCCCAGCGTGACCGCAAGTACTCGGCCACCAGCCGACGATGGCAATGCTCTGGGGTCGGCTCGCTGCAAAGCAGGCACCCGCCATCAATGAGGTCCTTGGGAACCTTTTCCTCGATTCTTCTTCGAGCCATCAATTCGATGAACTTCCGCTCGTAGGCTGACCAGTCCCCCCCGTTTTTCTTGTACTCGTCAAGAATCTCCTTGGTCGGGGCCAGGTCGGGACGGTGGACGTAATCAATGCCGTTGATCTCGCGCAGGAAGAACCGAAGATCATCCTTTTTCGTGAAGCCCGCGAGCTGAGACACGTTGTTGAGCCGCGCGTCGACCAGCCTGACCAAGCCGGGTTGCTTGAGGCGCGTGAAGAACTGCTCGGCGTTCTTCTTGGTGAAACCGATGGTAAATACCTTCATCCCGGCCTCCTGTCGCCGATCTCTTCCTGCAACATTGCCTCGTCTTCATAAGCGATTTGTTCGCCCCGGATGCGGTAGGCATCGACGAGAATCTCTCCCCGGCTTCTGAACATGTCCGCATCAGAAATTTTCAGCAGATCGAGCATGCGGGCTTCCATTTCTGCATGCTTCTCCAGGTGGCCATCCGCGTGGATGTGCTCAACGGGGGTGCCGGACTCATAAACCCGACGCGCGACCAGCACGGCCCGATGGCAATCCAAGGGGTCCTTCTCGGCGCACATCAAGGCGATGCGGAACCGCTCCATACCCGTGCGCAAACGTTCCAACCCAACGGCAAATTGCGGCTCCTTGGCCAGGAGCTCGTACTGCACCTTGCCCTGGCGGTAACAGGCCGGGTTTTCGCTCCTGGCTCCCAGCTCCTTGCCGAGGAATACGTAGGCGATCTGCTCTCTGGCAAGTGCAGCCCTCAACGCTTCCTGGGAATACTGCGGAAAGTGTCGGCTGTAGGGGTGCGAGCGCACATCCGCCAGCGCCGTGATGCCGTGCTGCTTGAGCAGCCCGACAAACACCTCAATCGGGTGAGTGGAGTGTCCGACGGTGAAAAGCACACTCATGCACCAGCCCTCTTTGGCGTGATGATGGATGCCACGAGCTTGTAGGCATATCCATCCGTGTGCAGCTCTGCCAGGCTAACGCAGGCGATCACCGACTTGAGATGATACTCGCCAGTCCCCTTTTCCAGGCAGGCCCGCTCATACTCCGGATCGGTGACGTCCAGCTTGTACTCATGCCCACCGTACTCGAAGCTCGCCCGCACGATCGGCTTCATATTGCCGAAATCCGGCGCCTTGGGGCCCGCGTGGAGGACGATCTCGTCCAGTTCGATCAAGCGCAGGGACCCGCCGTCTTCGTCGATGAGCGCCTCCGGCACGCGGTTGTTTCGGTTGTAGTACGCACTGGAACCGTTCGCCCAAAGGTCTGCGTCTTGGTCGACCAGGGCAAGAATGTCCTGCCAGGACGCGCGCCCCTTCTTCTCCCAATAGAACCTGTCGTCGATCAACACGTTCTCGCTCTGGTGCCCGTGGGGCCGTTCCTCGATGCATGGAATCTCGATGACATCGAGCAACTGCGCCGTCTTGCCGTCAGGGTAGCGACGGTCGAACTCGGAAATTTCGTGCCCTGGCCGATCGCTGATCGGGCGGAACCACGACTGGTCGCCCATGCGCTTGCCCGCGACACAGCGGCCCGCGATCTTCCTGGAGTTCGCCAGGCACACGATCCGTTCGACAAAGTTCGGCGCCTCATCGCTCATTTCATCCTCCCTTCTTGCGGCCGTGGGTTTTCTTCGGTTTCGCCTCCGGCTCCTCGTAGAGATCTTCGAGCCCATGGGCGATGGCCAGCGACTTATCGGTCTTGCACTTCTCGCGCACCCGGTCGGGCCAGTAGTTCATGGCCAGGTGCGCCCAGTCGTAGTCGCCTTTCTTGAGCTTCTCCCAGGTGTCCTTGAGCACCTTCTGCCAGGGTTTGTGGCGGAACAGCGGCCACAGCGGCGCGGCGCTGATCTGCACGCCGTCGTCATGGTTGGGTTTGTACGTTGGCGCGAGCTTGAGCAAAGTGTCGCGTAGCTCGATTAGTTCCAGCTCGAAGGCTTGCAGGGATTCGAACTGCTTTTCGTCGTCGCGGGTGCGGGCCGCGCCCTTGTTACGCAGCGCCGTCACGTCGGCCCCGACTTGTTTGAGCTTGGGTTCGACGAAGTCGTTGATTGCTGTGTAGAGCGTCTGGCTGGTGAGACTGGGGTAATAGACCCACAGCGTGTAACTACCGGAAGTCGTGCTCAGCGGCCAGTAGATGGGTGCTTTGCGGCGGCTCTTGGAGTAGCGCTGTAGATGAAAAGCGAAGAAGTCGCGCTGCAGCCACCGGCGCACGTCATCCGGTACGGTCACGTCGACACGAGCTAGAACCTCCTCAATCAAGCGCGCGAGGTCGTGCGGATGTCCTTGGTCGTCGACCAGGATGCCCGCATGCGCGTGGAAGGGATCGGCACCGTCCGGCAGCATGCCGGGGCTTTTGGCGGGCAGCGGATCGAAAGGATCGGGCTCTGGAGGTGCCGCGCGCTCTCCCGTGGCCAGGCGCCAGTCGAAACGACCAAATGCCACACCAACTGCCCAGCTCAATAAGCCGGCCGTTTGATCGATGGGCTCCACACTCTCTTCGTCTTCCTCAACATCAGCTCCACTTTCGGCATCACTCTCAATGGTCACGCCCTGGCTCATTTGCACAGCAATGCGGTCGGAATCCGAAAATCCGTAGAGGTCAAAGGCGATGGCGTCGATCTCGGCCTGGATGCATGCCAATTCTGCTTCGATTAGGGGTGGTTCGTAATCGCGCAGGCGTACACGTAACACCGCAGGCAGCAGGAAGGCATGAGACGTTTCCTCGATGCTATCCAGCGTACGTTTCAGCGACCACGCGCGATGGGCAAGTCTGCATAAAGTCTCCTTTTGAGAGTGGGTAACAGATACCCAAGGCATGATTTGCAGAATGCCGACCAGAAACTCAGGGTATCCGAATCGACCTAGAGCCGTCTTGAACAGATAGTCGAACGCAGAACTATTGAATATTCCTAGCCCAAGATCATGATCTCCATGCGGGAAATATGCCAAGTATCCTCTTTGAGAGAAAAGACAGTTTCTAGGTAATGCTTGTGGCGAAAATCGCTTTGCACGAGATGGCCACGTCAACCCTGGTTTCTTGAAGTAATTCGCAGCGGTATCTCGAAGCATCCAAACGTTGGACCGCACATTCCCTTTCTCGTTGAGATTATTCTTTATCTCTGCGCCTTCGTTCTGCCAATTAACCACCAGAAAGATGTCGGAATAAAAAGGTGAGTAGCGCCCACCTTTAGCAAAAGGAAACCATTTTGCTGCCGCCTGACAAATGCCACTTTCCCACCATGAACGAACGAAGCGGAAATCATCGGCGGTTGCCAAACCCTGCTTCACAGTACGATCATCACTCTCAAACGCAGGAAAGCGCCGGAAGGTTTCGCGTACCGCACTGCTAACCCAATAAGCAAAGGGCTTACCTGGAACAACATCAAACGCCTCGGGTGACACAGAAATCACTCGTGCGTCAGACTCACCAGCACGAAACCTGCCGCTAACCTCAGCAAGAGCAGTTGCTTTGTCCAACTCTGCGACCAAACGTAGAAACAGGCTCATCGTTGTTTCTCCAATACATAGGCTGCCGCCTCAACCATCGCATCATCCATGACACCGAGCCCCAGGTCAGCCATCACCTCTGGCTTGGAAATCCCCAACACCACCTGCTCGCGCCACTTCTGGAAGCTGGACAGGAAGAAGCAAGTGCGCGAGGTAATGGCGCCGATACGTCCGCCAGCACGCAGCAGTTCCAAGCCACGCTCCACCATAATGGCCAGCAGGTCGTTCTTGCTGCGCGGATAGGCTTTGGCGAGTTGATCCTTGGTGTTTGATGCAAGCGCACCAAACGGTGGATTCATCACCACCACATCGAACACTTCGCGGCACAGATCGATGAGCCGCAGCCCTTGCAGGGCATCCTGTGCAAAAAGACGTCCTTGGTAAGTCGATTTCGCAGCCTGGGCAAATTCGGTGAGTGCCCCCCGCAGCCTTGCCTCTGCTTGCTGCCAGTTCTCTTGCTCCTGTTGGGCAAACAGGCCGGTGCCCTTGCCCACATAAACCTGGCGAATCAAGTTCGGTAGCTCGCGTTCAACCTGGAGCAGCACTCCGAGCTCCGGCAAGCCCTTGAGCAGTTGCAGGGTCTTCTCGAACAGCTCGGCATCGCGCTGATCGAGGTTGGCGGCAAACTGCTGGCGCAGCTCACGCTCTGCTGGCGGCGCAATGGCGGCGACCACATGGCCACGCCCGATCAGCGGGCGGTCTTTGGCTTTGACGCCGGCATCGTGCCAAGCACGCTGTGCCCGCAGCCACAGTGCCAACGAGGCGATCTGGGCAGCGCGCGGGTCGATATCCACGCCGTAGATGTTGTGCTCGATGATCAGGCGCGGCACGTCACGCAGAAATGCCGCCTCATCTTCGTAGGTCTGGCTCAGTGGCTTCAGGGACGCCTGGGGCTGAGTCGAGACATCCAACGAGCCCGGGCCGTGCTGTTGCTCCCAAGCCCATGCCTCACGGTAAATCTCGGCGAACAGATCGAAGGCATACAGGCCGAAGTGCATGGAGCCGCAGGCCGGGTCCAGCAGCTTCAGTGTGCGCGGGTCGCGCAGCTTGGTGGCGGCTGGGGGCGCCTCATCCGGTTTCACCAGCAGATACTGGCAGCGCTCGCGCAGGCCCGTTGCCCCGCCGGTCGCGTTGAACCAGAGACGCCCGAGGGTGTTGTCCACCAGAAACTCCACCACGTAGCGGGGAGTGAAGAACTGGTTGCGCACGGCGAGTTCCCGGCTGTTGCGCGGCGCCTGGCTGGCATCGCGCATCGCCTTGCGCTCTTCCTTGGAGTTGAAGTACTGGTAGATCCAGCCGATGGTTTCATCCTCGCTCCACAGCGGGGCAATGTCGGCATCGTTGATCAGGGTCAGCACTTGGAGCAGTGCAGCCTCGCGCGGGAACAGGCGGCCCTGCGGCGAATAGCGGTCGAACAGGCCCGGCAGGTCTTGGGCGAGTTCATCGAACACGCTGAACAGGTACACGCGGTAGGCATCGCCGGTTTCACCCAGGCCGGTGCCGGCCAGGCGCGCGTAAAGTTGGAATCCCTTGGCTTGGAAGCCATTGCCCACTGATTCGACCAACAAGCCACGCGCCTCAGCCATGCGCAGCGCCGCCAGGCGGTTCAGCACGGTAAAGGCCTGCTCGCGGACGATACGGTCCAGCCCCTGGGTGGCATTCATGTCGCCACTGGCGGTGTAGTGCGCCAGGGTGTCGCGCAGGATGCGGGCAGTTTCGCGCTGCGCGTCGTTGATATGGCGCAGGCTGGCCAGCTCCGCCACGGAGCCCGCGTTCGGATCCATGCCGTAGTCGTTCTGCAGCTGGCGGGTGAACTCTTCCTCGAGCGTGCGGCGCGCCTCGTTGACGAAGCGCTGCAGGCGGTTTCTTGTTGTTTGGTCGAAGGCCATCAGTCGGTTCCTATTGTTCTAAGCTGTGCCAGCCACCGGTGTCCGCCAATCCTGGCCGAAGTGAGTGCGCAAGCTCTCGATGGCCGCCGGCATTGCTCCCTCGCAGGTCATGCCCAGGTACGTGGCTGCGCGGGTGGTGCCAACGTAGAGGTATTTGTCAAACAGCTCGGGATGCAAGGCGGCGAGCCGGTCAATGGCCACGAAGAACACCGCCTCGAATTCCAGCCCCTTGATGTGCTGGACATCGAAGACCCGGACGTTGCTCTCCTGTCCTACGGCCTGGCCCTCACGGCAGGCGATGACTTGAATGTTGTGCTCGGCCAGGACGGTGTTGAGCGCATCGGCAACCGGGGCGACTTCAGCCTCCGAATTCACGAAGATGGCCGTGGACGGCAGTTGGCCGACAAAGCGCTCGATCTCACGGATGCGGTCGGCAAGCCAGGCCACTACATCTTCACCGGCGGCGTATTCCAGCAAGGCCGGTGCAACGCCATTGCTGTCGACGTGTGCGGGGAGACTGACGTGCTGCTCCGTCCCGCCGACAGCGCGGATCATCGCGCGGGCAAGCTCGTTGAGCTGCTTGCTCTGGCGGTAGGAGACCGTGATCTCCTTGATGTCGAAGTCGGGAAACACCCACTTCAAGTCGTCGGTGGAACGCGCGCCCCAGGTGGTCAACCGCTGGTTGAAGTCGCCGCAGGCGAAAAAAGAGCGCAAACGCGGGTGGGCCAATGCGGCCATGCAGGCGAGCTGAATGGGCGAGAAATCGGTCGCTTCGTCGACCAGGATCTGGTTGCGGAAATGCCCGAGGAAAGGTTGAAGCGAGGACCAGGCCGGGCTGTCGATGTCGCGCAGGACATTCGGCTTGCTGATCAGATCGCCCGCGGCGCGCAGAATGGCCAGTAGCACCAGGTCCAGTTCGAGCGGATGGATGTCGCGGGCCTCGAAGCCATCCTTGACGTACCAGGTGCCATCCTCCTGGCGTTGCCGCCGGAAAGCCCGGTAGCGTTTTGGGATGCCGTCGACATAGCGCTTGACCGGATTCGTAAAGCGGCGCGCACTGGTTTGCACCAGCAGACTGGCGCCCACCTCTGCACGGTCGGCTTCGGTCAGGGTGCGGTCCCCCAGCCATTCGACGATTTTGCCGGTTCGAGAGGTCTTGCTGAGCGAGCGTTTTGCGGCGACCGATCGCGCCTGGACGCGAACGGCTTGCATATAGGCATTGAGCGCTGCGGCCCGGCCGGTCCGCGGTGTTGCGGTTTCCTCTTCCTCATCGGTATCGAGGTCGTCGGCTTCGTCGGTGTCGGTGACCTGGGTCTGCTGTAATCCATCGAGGAAACGCGCCAGCTCATCCAGGAACCCCCTGTTCCGGTTGAGCTGGAGATTCAATGCGCCTTTGATTTTCGCATCAGAGGCCTCCTTCAACTTGCTGACGAGGGCCTGCACCTTGGGGAGCTCTGCAGCAAGCGCCGCAAAGGTAGAGGCCAATGCGCCATCGCTGGCGCGCTCCAGGATGCTCGCCAACCGACTTCCGAGATCCCGGACCTCAGACGACGCAGCCTGGCTGAGTAGGACTGCGGCATCCCGCGACTCCTGGACATAGACGTTGCGCTGCCAGGCATCGAAGTCGCTGTACCACTGCGTGGGCCGTGCCAAGGCCTCCACATTGAGGCTCTGAACTCCATCCTTCAGCACGAAGGTACCCCCGCCGGTGGCTGTTCTCAGTACGCCAAAGGCATTCCTTGCAAGCTCCCTGCGGTAGTCGTGCCAGGTACGAATACGCAGATCAGAGGCCGGTACGCCTTCGCGGGCGAAGGCCTCCTTCAAGTATTGCTTCAACAGCTCCGTGGGTGTGAACATCAACCAGCTGTCGGAGTGCGCAACGCCCTGGGTTGCGCCGAGGCTGCCAACCAGGCGCTGCTCGCCCTCTTCAAGAAAGGCGGTGTCGAGCTTTTGCCCCAAGCGACGGATCAGCGTGGTGGTCTTGCCCGTACCAGGTGGCCCAAGGATCAACAGTCGCTTGTCGAGCGGCAGGCGAAAGATTTCATCCTGGTATTGATCGAGCACGGGCTGATCCCTGAGCCCCATCTTGGTGATGACGCTGCGGCGCACCCCCTCGATGATGTTGGCCTTGACCGTCTCTTCGGCCAGGAGCTGCCCCAAGATGTCTTCAGTGACCTCTTCGCCGGTGACCTCGGTGAGCAAGGCCCTGAGCGACTCGATCGTGATGGGGCCGAAGGCCTCGGCCTCCACGATCGTGTCCCGCGAATCCCACCCCTCGGGCAGCGCCGCAGGACGCAGTTGGGTGCGTTCAAGCACGTGGAGTTCGCGGCCGTCGGGTCGCCTGAACTCTTCGCCAACCGGCAGGGACGCCAGGCGTCCGATCGGCGCCCGGTAACTGATCACGCCGAGGTTGGCCATCCCCTGGTCGCCGCGGCAAAAATAGTAGGTCTCGCGCTCGCCTTCCTCGTCCTCGACCACGACGCGCGCAATTGCTGGCTCCCTTGAAAGCAGCTCGTAGCTTGCGCGGTTCTGGCTGTCGATTTCCCTGAGCCTTTGTATCGCTGAGCCCGAGGTCAGCGTATTGACACCGGCGAGCACATCCGTCGTCAAACTGGCCGTCTCGCCGAGTTTTGCCTTGGCGGCCGAGGCAGTGCGCTCCAACTGGGCAAGGACGTCTTCAGCAACGTCCTCGACGTGTTGCTTGGAATCCGCAGTCAGCGCCATCGTCACTCTCCCCCCGTTCCTGGTTGGCCGCCGACCACAAACGACACCTCAATCTCGGCATAAAGGCCAATCTGAGCTTTGATCTCGTGCAGTTGCTGTATGAGCGCTTCGATATCGGCGGCGGAAGTCATCCTCACCGGCACCGTGATGGACCTGGCGAGCTTGTTTGGACCTTTCTCACCGGTCTTGGCGCGCTCATCCTCCAGGCGCTTGCGCATGCGTTCCTGGCCCTGGCGCTGGATGGATCGCTTGAGATCTTCGAGGGTGCTGTTGATGTCGTAGTCGCGCGCCAGCAGTTTCTTGAGACCGGCCAGATCCTGATCGGCCTCCAGAGCCAAGTCATCGAGACGACTGACCGCATTGCCGCGTTCCTCTTGGGTCAACTCGTCCCATTCCGCGATGCGCTGGAGGTCTTCGGCACCTTCTTTGATCCGTGCCTTCTGCTGATCGACCAGGGTAATCACCGCCTCCCGCACTCGACTCTGCAGGTGTGTCAGCAGCGAGTTGAAATCGGCTACGTGCTTGTAGAACTCCTCCTGCGCCAGGCGCTCCGCAAGCAGCCCGAGCTCTTCAGCCACTTCCCGGCGAAGATCGCCCGGCACGCCCGTGTCTGGCAGGGCCTCGATTTCCCGGCGATGGTTCTGCAAGTCGCGGATGGTTGCCTGGAGGCCGTTGTCGAAGGCGCGGCGAATCTCCTGTGCCCACTTGAGGTCGTCGTAGAGGGCAGAGCTTTCCGCCCCCAGGCGCTGCGGGGCGTCGGACGCATCGGTGAAGAGTACGTCGGCGATGTCTTGGGTGAGCCGGCGCATACGTTCGCCGCCGTGGATGCCCAAGCCGTCCAGCTTCTCGGCCAGGGGACCGCACTCGTGCTGGAAGCGCGGGAAGTGCTTCACGGCCGCCTTGCTGATCTCCTGCTCGAGCGGGATGATCATTTCCCCTGCGAGCTCGGTGAGCCGTTCCGCGGCTCGACCCAACGTATCAATGGACGGGCGTTCGTCGCGTAGGGAGACGCCGATCTGCTTGAATGCGTTGTTGGTCTTGAGCGCGTCGATCGCTTGCTGCCCTGCCGCCGTCACCTCGCGGCCCGAGACCTTGAGCTTGATCTCGCCAGCCATCAGCATGGCGGCGAGAATGTAGCGCGTGGTATCGGCCGACCAGCCGAAGGGCGCATCGGAAAAGTGGTCGAGGAGCCGTTTGCCCTCTACGGTACCGCTGCGTTCGATGTAGTCCCGGATGCTGATCATCGCCTTGTGATCGGTCTTGAACTGGGCGCGACCGGCAACGGTCTGCACGAACCCCAGCGGGTCGAGGCTGCTTCCAATAGCGGCAGGATTGGACGTCTTCAGGAACTTTTCGGCCGTGTCGGTTGCAGCACGCACCGGGGCTTCGGCATAGCGATCGAATACTTGCTCGGCAACGTCGACAAGCAGTTTCTTGGCCGCCTCGAGCAGGTCTGCATCCAGTGCCGTGACGGCCGTGACCTGGCCGCGGAACACGAACGACCCGGCTTGCAGGGTCTGTTTGATCTTGCTCTGAAGCTGGGTGCTGAGTTTCGCGGCACGATCCAACTGACCCGAACAGTAGTCCTTGATCTCCTGGTCGGGTTCGTTGCGATGAAGCTCCGCAATGCGCTGGCAGCGATAGATTTCCCCGGCCAGGTCGTCCAGCTCTGGATTCGTCCTCGCCAAGAGCCCGACCAGGTTCCGGCCAGATCGACTGCGGGAGTCGTCCAGCATTCGGTTCTTGGCGGCCTCGTAGTCGGAGGCCGGCACGAACTCGGCCACGGTCTGGATCGTGTTCTGCTCGCCAGCAAGGCTCGTAAGAGAGCTGCCCGCCTGGATCTTCAAGCCGCTGGCAACTGCCATGGTCCCGTGCAGACTGACCCGTGGGAGAGGATTGAATGCCTCGCGCAAGGCGTCGTTGAAGATGCGCTTTACGTCGACAGAGCGCAGTGGAATGCCACCGCGCTCCTGCTCGATGTCCCGCAGCTTTTCGCTCAGGAAGACCAGATTCCCATCCTTCTCCCCAAGCGGAACAAGTACATCGCCCAACATCTCGTCCACCGCCTTGCGGACGGCATCTGCCTGTGATGCCGCCGTGATCGACGGGTGCATGAGGTTTGCGACGTTCTGCACCGTGACCGGCAAGTTGCCCAGGATCTGCAAAACGGCGATGGTCTTGCCGATGTCTTGATGGAGCGGAGAGTCTGGATACCGAATCTGGACCTTGCCCACTGCCTGATGAATCGAGGGAAAGGCGCGACGGATGTCTTTTTCAAGCTCGTCGTATAGCGTGACGGTAGTGGCAAGCCAGCCGACCGGCTGGTCAGCCATGGCTTTCGAGCCACCTTCGCCACGCAGAACGTCCTGTATGACCTTGATTGCCGAGCGCAGCCCGATGCCACCGGTCGACTTGGCCAGTGCGCCCAGGAGGTGGAGCAGGATGTCAAAGTGCGCCGGCAGGAAGGGATACAGATTGATGAAGCTCTCCCGGCTGAAATCCGCGTCGTAGTACTTGGCGTCCTGCAGCTTGGTGTTGTGCCGCAGAGCCTGGCCATGCGCATCAAACAGCTTGCCAAGCTCAGCGTCGCCGGCAGGCGACTTGCCCAACAGACGGCGGTAGCAGATTTCCTTGATGTCGCTGGACTCGAGGTCAATCTGGATTGGGAAGCGATCCTTGAGCTTGAAGAGCTGCGGCGAGTTGATGCTGGCGCGCGGGTCGTCTTCGGTCAGGGTTTGCTGCGCGGTGGAAATGATCCAGACCTTGCCGTCGCCGAGCCGCTTGAGGTTCTTGGCGAGCCCATCCAGGTTGAGAATGAGGTTGTCGCGCGATGCCACGTACTGCCCGACCTCGTCGATGACGAAGATGATGTGCTGCTTGCCGCTCTTCTCGCGCACGATGTCGATCATTTCCTGTACGCGCTGGTCCTCGAACTGGAAGAAGCCCTCGGTACTGGAAGAAAACGACTTGGCCTCAGGGAAGAGCGCGGGGTACATCTCGTGGGCGATCTTGGGGATCAGACCGTCGATGGCGAGCGGGTTGTTCTGAACGCGCGCCCAGGTGGCTCCGGGCAGCGCTTTGGCGATCTTGTCGTGCAGCTCCGCGGTGCGCCCATCCTTTTCGACCATCCGCTCGAAAGCAGCCACCTTGAGGTTTCGTGAATATCCCGCCCACTGGAGCACTTTGAAGTACAGAACCGTGGAGACGTCTTCCATCGTTGCGCCCGCGAGCATTTCACTCGCGAGGTCCAACATGACGACCGCGGCCGGGAATCGCTGCGCCACCGTAGAAAGCAGCGCCTTTGTCTGGGGCTGATGCAGGCGATTCTGGAGGTGTTTCAGGAACGGCGTCCCGTCGATGACACTACGATCGTCGAACGCCAGACCGAGGTACTTGGTGAAGGAGCTCTTACCAGAGCCATAGAAGCCGGAGACCCAGACACCGACCTCGTTCTCGCCCCCGGATTCCATCGCCAACTGCATCTTGGAGAGCAGGTCGTAGAACTGCTTCTCGATGTGCTCGGTGACGACATACTCCGAGATTTCCGCCTTGAGTCGGTTCTCCTGCGAGACGCCGTAGGCGATGACCTTCTCGATGGTTCTGGAGATGTCTTTACTGGGATCGAAGAGAGAACGGATCGTCATGGTCTTGTCCTTGCAATCTCAAATCGGTTAGCCGCCTACGTGGACGGACCGATAGTTGCCGTCCTCCGGGTAGAAGCCCAGGAACTTCAGGCGAGTTGTCCCAGTGCGCACGCCTGGGTACAGAAACACGGTCGGCACATGAAACTTGCCCTGGAGCTGGCTTTCGATGGCACCGATGCGTAGGAAGGGATGAAGTGCCTCCAGGTCGGTGACCAGCAGCAGGGCGTTTCGCTTTCCCTCCAGTGGCTCCAGGGTCGCCTCCAGGCGCTTGAGGAGCGCGTTGTCGGCCATCAGAATGTCGGCAAGTGCCTTGTTGGTCCGGGACCAGTCCAGAGGTGCGGATTTGTCCTCCATGACGCAGAGCGACCAGAAGGGGTCGTCTTTCAGCAGCTGCCAGATTTGCTCGGCGATTGAGAATGTATGTACCTCCCAACCTTCCTGATGAAGCTTGGCAATCCAGGCCGGCGTTTGACGCTTGACCTCGAGAATCAACTTCGGATCGAACACGAGGTAGTAGATCGGCTCGAAGCTCGCATGGCCGAGCTCGCGCCCATGCCGGATGCGCTCCCGCAGTTCATCAAAGTCAGCTTTGAGCGAGGACATCGCAGAGCGCCTCCATGTGAGGGTGTTTCCAACTAATACGCACGACATCGGATGCTGCTTGGACGATCAGCAGCCCCTGCAGTGATAGTCGCTTGATCTCCTCCAATACGTCGTCGCGCGCCAAACCAAACACCTGCCAGTCCTCATGCGACAACAGCGCGTTGTCTCCCACGCCCGCGAAATGCAGTTCGTAAGCGAGGTAGGCAGCGACACTCGGCGAAATCCGGAACGGGACAATGCGGCGGCTCTTTCGTATTCCGCGTTCGAGCAAACCGTAGTCGGCGCAGCAGCCTGTCAAGTAGCCGGAGACACGGCGAATGGTCGTTTCGGACCAGCGCCTCGCGGTCTTGCCGTCATCGATGCCGCGCTCTACGAATGCACGCGCATCTTCATTCGAAATTTCCGTGTATCCGCCTTCGTAGCGACTCCAGTACACCTGCCGAACAAAATCGCCAAGAATCGGGTTGGCTCGGCAGGTGAACAACAGCATGAGCTGGCTGATCTCACTGGCCGACAGGCGCTGCAGAAGCCTTTTCAGATGGTGAGCCGGTGCTCCTTCTCGCACGAGGTACCTAGGGGCAAAGCTCTCGACGATGATGTTCCGAAGGCGTCGCGCCGTGATGGTCGGGAATCGACCCGATTCCAGCGCCTTTTGGAATAGCTCGGTTGTGGACATTCCTGGCGTCCACAGGTCGAGCAGCGTTTTCGTCTCGTCTACAAGGCCGAGACCAGCTTGCAATTGGGTGGTGTAGGGTCTTGTCTCTGCCACGTTCACCCCATGAGATACGGATAAGCGCGGGTCTGGTTGGCGAAGGCAAAGAAATAGCCTGCGGCGATTGCGCTCGAAACTTCGTGCGTTCCAAACTGATCGATTCCACCAACAGAGGCCGGGCCCTCCATCGCGCTCTCCTTGCTATCAGCCATCTGGGAGAGCGCCGCAAGTGCTACGTCTTTGCCTTGCACCGCGCTTTGAAGAATCCGTATCCCCTCATCTGTGCCCATCAGCGCGTGCAGGTCTTGCTCCACCTCTTCAGGCAGCCTGAACAGATGGAAACTGCCTACGTTGACCTGCTCGTCGTGAAGCCGTCTCGCCGCCTCAACCACGCCGTGGTACTGAGCAAGTGGGGCTGTTTTCGGCACCACGAATTCGAGCGAGCGCAGGCTGTAGTCGCCAAAGAATGAGGTGTTCCACCAGGCGAACTGAGACCGCTCCCCCAGGAACCCAACAAGCAATCTCAACCTGAGTATCGTTGGGAGATATGCTTCGCTCGTTTTATCAGTCATGGTCGGTTCGTACTCTTCTTGTTAATTGGTCGCTGCTCCGGCGCGGCCGCTCGGCGCTGCCTCTGGGATGCGGTATCCCGGAGCCAGGATGGCGTTCTTCACCCCATAAAGCGCCAAGTGATCCTTGAGCCACAACCGATATTCGTGCCCACGCAGGCTGTGATCGGGCGAGCAGTCCACGCTCCACTTGCGGAGGATGTAACCGGCTGTCGCCGCGCGCAGCTTCATGCGTAACGCGCCACCCTGCATGCCGTAGTCCATCTCGGTGATCTCCGGCCGCGGCTGGTCCGGATGGGGTACGAGCTCCAGCTCGACGATCCGGGTCCACTGGATGTCCTGATCAGGCCGTTCATGTCCTTCGACCCCCGCATCCTTGAGCACCTTCGGTCTCTTGATGCGCGTGATGACGAAGTCGCGAAAATCCTGGGTCTTGCGGTCGAAAGCACGGACGTGCCAGCGCAGACCGTTGTCGATCAGCGCGAAGGGGGCGATTTCCCGCTCCGTGCGGCCGCTGGAGATCGAGTGGTACTCAATTCTGAGCAGGCATTCCTGGTGAATGGCTCGCGTAACACAGGCCAGTATGTCGAGATCCGGATAAGCGAGTCGTGATGGAATCTCGCTGGCTACCCATGGCTTGAGTCGCGTGGGTTCCCCATCCCCAAACCCCTGCGTCAGCCACGACAGCACACGCTCGGGCGGAAAATCGAAGACCGGCTTGAAATCCGGACCCAGGACATAGGACTTGCCCTTGGGGTCGTAGTCGATGTTCCCCGGAGCCAACTCCTTGTAAAGCGCTAAGTCCCTTGTGGCGGCGGCAGACTGGATACCGAACCGCGAAACCAGGTCCTGGCGGCGGATCTCCCCGATGAAGAGCACACGCAGCTCAACGAACGCGAGGCGATCGCGCTGCGGCTGGGTCAGATCGGCAAGCTGTTCGTTCGGCATCCTGGCTCCTTCGGGTTGGCGAAGGCTTGTGGGAATTATTGCGGGAAGTATATGGTCTGCCCTAGAATGTGTCCATAGAATTGTGGTGTTAACTGTGTGCGTTGCATTTTGATTACCGTTGCCGCACCCAACGGAACCTGCTCCGGGCCGTTCGGCACGCCTGGAGGGTGGCTACACCTGCTTGAAGGCAGATCCATATGGGAGAGATCAACTATGAGTAGTGGCCGCTGGGACCAGCCGGGCATACCTCATAAAGGCTGGCACTGCGTGGATGTTGTCGACCTGCGGGCCGATGGGGAGCCTGCCGACGAAGCCGATTACGCCACCTGCCAGATGTGCGGCAACGAGAAGATCCGCTACGTCCACATCATGGAGCATCCGGATCTGGACGAGCACTTCGACGTCGGG
>JAGXSL010000045.1 GCA_018333835.1 Lysobacteraceae bacterium | reverse complement strand
CGAGGAAGGCGACCATGGCGTCCTGCACCGCGTCGAGGGCGTCCTCGCGATGGCCGAGGGCGAGCTCGGCCATGCGGAAACCGCGCCGCTCGACGCTGGCGAGGAAGCCGTCCAGTGCCATCGTCTCCAGCCCGGCGTCGTGGGCACCGGGCCTGGTCATC
The DNA here is from genome assembly GCA_018333835.1 of Lysobacteraceae bacterium. Classification (GTDB taxonomy): domain Bacteria; phylum Pseudomonadota; class Gammaproteobacteria; order Xanthomonadales; family Xanthomonadaceae; genus Silanimonas. Next base: position 29,433 of record JAGXSL010000045.1, on the reverse strand, counting down.
GTCGGGGCGGTGTGCAGGCCATCCATGGCGACCATAACGCCTCGTGCCGCGATCGGTTGACCGTGCTCAGCCGCGACGCCCCTGGCGGCGCTGCCCGATGCGGTCGAAGCGGCGGTCGATGCGGTCGCCGCGCAGGTCGAGGCGGGTGTCGATGCGGTCACCGCGCAGGTCGAGACGGGTGTCGATGCGGTCGCCGCGGGCGTCCCAGCGGTCGGCAACGGGGCCGGAATGGGCCTGCGCGGCGGTCGGGGCGGCCAGCGTGGCGAGCAGCAGGGCGGCGAGGGAAAGGGAGCGGGTGGAAGCGGACATGCGGGGTTCTCCAGTGCACGGCGGTTGCCGTGCACGCCATAACGCCATGCCATCGGCGGCCGTTGACTGCCCGTGGTCGGTGTTCATCCCGTGGTTAAGATAGGGCACTGGGCAGGCACCGGCGGCGGCTCGCGCCGGGCGGAGCACCGGGCGGATCAATTCGGATCAGGGGAAGGGGATGGACGGTTTCGTCGCGCTCTACATCGTCATGCTGGCCGCGTTCACCGGCCACGAGATCATCTCGCGGGTGCCGGTGATCCTGCACACGCCGCTGATGTCGGGGTCGAACTTCGTGCACGGCATCGTCGTGGTCGGCGCCATGGTGGCGCTGGCGCACGCCGACACCACGACCGAGCGCGTGATCGGCTTCCTCGCCGTGCTGCTCGGCGCCGGCAACGCGGTCGGCGGCTACGTCGTCACCGAGCGCATGCTGGAGATGTTCAAGTCGAGCAAGGGGAAGGGCTGATGGAAACCGGTGCCTTCGACGGCCTGCTCGACCTGCTGGCCCGGGCCAGCTACTTCATCGCCGCGGTGCTGTTCATCGTCGGCTTGAAGCGCATGTCCTCGCCGGTCACGGCGCGGCGCGGCATCCAGTGGGCCGGCCTCGGCATGGTGCTCGCCACCGTGGTCACCTTCGTCGCCCCGGCGACCTGGGGGCCGGCCGGCGTCGACCCGCTCAACTTCGGCCTGATCGTGCTGGCCTTGGCCCTGAGCGCCGTGTTCTGGGTCTGGGGCCAGCGCGTGCCGCTCACCGACATGCCGCAGATGGTCGCCATCTTCAACGGCATGGGCGGCGGCTCGGCGGCGGCGATCGGTGCGGTGGCGCTGGTCAATGCCTCCGGCCACGCTGGCGCCTGCACCGCCGAGGCGATCGCCGCCCACGCCTGCCTCGGACCGACCAAAGCCAGCCTCGCCGTGCTCGGCGCGCTGATCGGCGCGGTGTCGTTCTCGGGTTCGGTGATCGCCTGGGCCAAGCTCGACGGCCGCATGGACAAGCGCTACGTCTTCCCCGCCCAGCAGGCGGTCAACGCCGCGCTCACCCTCACCGCGGTGGCGAGCGGCGTGCTGCTGGTGGCGCAGGGCACGCCGGTGCTGTGGGTGATCGCGCTGTTCTTCGCGCTGGCCCTGCTGCTCGGCGTGACCATGACCCTGCCGATCGGCGGCGCCGACATGCCGGTGGTGATCTCGCTCTACAACGCGCTCACCGGCCTCGCCGTGGCCTTCAAGGGCTACGTGCTGCAGAACGAGGCGCTGATGATCGCCGGCATGGTGGTCGGCGCGGCCGGCATGCTGCTCACCCAGTTGATGGCCAAGGCGATGAACCGCTCGCTCGGTAGCGTGCTGTTCGGCAGCTTCGGCGCCAGCGGGCCGGCGCAGGAGATCCGCGGCGCGCAGAAGCCCGTCGAGGCCAGCGACGTCGCCGCGATGATGGCCTACGCCGAGCGCGTGGTGATCGTGCCCGGCTACGGCATGGCGGTGGCGCAGGCGCAGCACAAGGTCTGGGAGCTGACCCAGGCGCTGCAGAAGCGCGGCGTGCAGGTGAAGTTCGCCATCCACCCGGTGGCGGGCCGCATGCCCGGTCACATGAACGTGCTGCTCGCCGAGGCCGGCGTGCCCTACGACATCATCGCCGACATGGACGACATCAACCCGGAGTTCCCGATCACCGACGTGGCCCTCGTGATCGGCGCCAACGACGTGGTCAACCCGGTGGCCAAGACCGACCCGGCCTCGCCGATCTACGGCATGCCGATCCTCGACGTCTCGCTGTCGCGCAACGTCATCGTGGTCAAGCGCGGCAAGGGCACCGGTTTCGCCGGCATCGAGAACGCGCTGTTCTACGCCGACAACGCGCGGATGCTCTACGGCGACGCCAGCGGCGCGATCGCCCGGCTCATCGCCGGGATGAAGGAGCTGGACGGCGGCCATTGAGGCCGCCGCCACGGCGCGGCGCGTTCCACCACAGGGCGCAGCCCAGCGCCACCGCCAGCGCCACGGCATCGGCCGGCCCGGCGAGTTCGCGTCCGATCGCCGCGAACAGCCCCGGCCCGAGGCGCAGCGCCGATTCCCACGGTGCCAGCCCGAAGCTGCGCCCGACCTCGGCGGCCACCACCACCCAGGCCGCCAGCGCGCTGCCCGCCAGCACGAAGGCGAATGCCGAGAGCGCGCGGGCGCCGCTGCGCGCCAGCCCGCAGAGGGCGAGCAGCAGGGTGGCGTCGAGCGCCAGCAGCAGGGCCATGAAGCCGGCCGCCCCCGGCCCGAGCCACAGCGCAACCGCGACCCACAGCGCCACCATCAAGGGCAGGGACAGCAGGAGGACGGCGCCGGCGGCCAGCCAGCGGGACGGGGAAGGGGAGGGCACGGGAGGGCGACCGGCGGAGACGGCCCCCAGCATAGCCGCGGCTCGGCTAAAATAGGGCACTTCCGGTCCTGATTCCGCCCGCGATGTACAGCCGCAGCAGCGAGCCCGTCAGCTTCACCCGCGATTGCGCCGCCGTGCTGGTGCCGCAGGGCGAGCGCGTCACCCTGCCGGCCGGCAGCGTCGGCTACATCACCCAGGCGCTGGGCGGCTCCTTCACCGTGTTCGTCGAGGGCAACCTGTTCCGCATCGCCGGCACCGACGCCGACGCCATCGGCAAGACGGCCCCCGAGCCGCTCGAACTGGACGAGGGGGCCGGCGACGATGCGGTCGAGAAGCTGGTCTGGGCGCAGTTGCGTACCTGCTACGACCCCGAGATCCCGGTCAACATCGTCGAGCTCGGCCTCGTGTATGCGGTCGAGCTCGGCCGTCGCGAGGACGGCGCGCGCAAGGTCGATGTGCGGATGACGCTCACCGCCCCGGCCTGCGGCATGGGCGACATCCTGGTGGACGACGTGCGCAGCAAGCTGGAGCGGGTGCCGACCGTGGCCGAGGCCGACGTCGAGCTGGTGTTCGACCCGCCGTGGAACCAGTCGATGATGTCCGAGGCGGCGCGGCTCGAAACCGGGATGCTGTGAAGGCCGCGTGCAGGCGGCCGGCGATCCGCCCCGGTCGGCTTCCCCGCGGCAGCGTCCCGGTCTAGGCTCGGGACTCTGGATCGGAGTCCCGCCCATGCCCCTGTCCCGGCCCCGCCCTCCCGCCCTCCGGCTCGCCGCCCTGCTGCTGGCACCGGCCCTGCTGTTCGCGGCCGCCGCGGTGGCGGCACCTCCCGCGCCTGCGACCCCCCCGCCCACCGCGCAGCCCGTGGCGGAGCCCGTCGGGCCGGACCCCGCGGCGCTCGCCGAGCGCGCCCGCCTCGCGGCCTTCGTCGAGGGCGTGGTGCAGGGCTTCCGCCAGCGCGACCGCATCGCCGGCGTGGTGGTCGGCATCGTCCGCGACGGCGAGGTGGTGCTGCTGGAGGGCTACGGCCACGCCCGCCATGACCCCCTGCAGGCGGTCGATCCGCGGCGCGACCTGTTCCGCATCGCCTCGATCTCCAAGACCTTCACCTACGCCGCCCTGATGCAACAGGTCGAGCGGGGCCGGATCGGCCTCGACGACCCGGTGAACCAGCACCTGCCGGAGCCCCTGCGCCTGCCCGACGACGGCCGCTTCGCCGAGCCGGTCCGGGTCCACCACCTGCTGCACCACACCGCCGGCTTCGAGGACCTGGCCCTCGGCCACCTGTTCGTCGACGAGCCCGCCGAGGTCCTGACCGCCGCCGAGTACCTGGTCCGCCACCGGCCGGAGCGGGTGCGTGCGCCGGGCGAGCAGGCGGTCTACTCGAACTACGGCATCGCCCTGCTCGGCGCCCTGGTGGCCGAGGTCGCGGGGCTTCCGTTCGAGACGCTGATCGAGCGCGAGCTGTTCCAGCCGCTCGGCATGCACGACACCAGCTTCCGCGAGCCCGGCCTCGCCGGCGACCCGCGCGAGATGGACCCAGCGCTCGCCGCCCGCCTCGCCACCGGCTTCAGCCGCCAACGCGGGGCCCATGTCGCCATGCCCTTGGAGCACATCGCCCAGGTCGCGGCCGGCGGTGGTGCCTCGGCCACCGCGGCCGACATGACGCGCTGGATGCTGGCCCTGCTCGGCGACGGTTCGCTGCAGGGGCAGCGCGTGCTGTCGCCGGAATCGAACGCGGCCTTCCGCACGGTGTCCTTCCGCAACCACGAAGGGGTGAACGGCATCGCCCACGGCTTCATCACCGAGCGCATCGGCCCGCATTTTGCCTACGGCCACGGCGGCGCCACCCTGTACTTCCACTCCAACATGGTGCTGGTGCCCACGCTTTCGCTCGGCGTCTTCATCTCGACCAACACCGCCACCGGGCGGCGCTTCGCCCGCGAGTTCCCGGCGATGCTGGTGGAGTTCCTCGACCCCTCGGCGCGGCCCGCGCTCCCGGCTGCTGCGGCGACCGTCCCGGACGAGGCCCTGCAGGCCTATGCCGGCCGCTACCTCGGCGACCGGCGCGCCTGGCGCAGTGCCGATGCGCTCCTCGTGGCGCAGCGCAGCGTGGTCACCGAGGTGGCGGTCGCCGACGGCCAACTCCTGGTCAGCACGCCCTTCGAACCGCTGCGTTTCGTGCCGCTCGGCGGGCACCGCTTCCGCGAGGCCGAGGGCCATGGCCTGCTCGCCTTCGTACCCGGCCCGGACGGCCGCATCGAAGGCTTGGCCTTCGGCAGCGGCATCAACACCGCCGAGCGCATCGGCTTCTTCCAGCACCCGCGGACCCCGCTGCTGCTGGTGCCGCTCGCCGGCCTGCTCGGGCTGGCCCTGCTGCCCGCCCTGTGGGCGCACGCAGGCCGCGGACGGCGGCCGCTGGCGGGTGCCGACTGGGCGGCCCGTGTCGCTGGGCTCGCCGGTCTTGCCTGGGCCGGTTTCGCCGTGCTGGCGGCCTGCGCCTGGCTCCAGCTCGATGGCCTGCGCGAGCAGTGGATGTTCGTCTACCCGACCCCGCTCTGGCAGTGGCTGTTGCTGCTGGCACCGCTGCCGGTCGCCCTGACCGCGGCCCAAGCCCTGCTGCTGCCGCTCGCCTGGCGCAGGCGCTGGCCGTGGTGGCTGCTATCGCTGCACGCGGCGATGCTGGTGGTCTGCGCGCTGGCTGCCTGGCAGTTGCTGCGCTGGAACCTGCTTGGCGGGTTTGGCCTCCCGCTGTAGTGGATCGCCTGCGCGCTTACCGCGTCGGCTTGCTGCCTTCGCTGCCGGAAGGAAGGGGCGTCGGCCGGGAAGCTGCGCGATTGGACAAGTCCTGCTCCACCGCTCGGCGCACCATCGCGTCGAACTCCGGGCTGTCCATCGGCGGCGGCTCGGGGCTGTCCATCGGCACCTGCGCCGGCTGCTCGGGTTGTGCCGGCTTGCTGGCGTCCTTCATTGCGGCTTTGGACAAGAGTCCGCGGTTCTGCGCCCGCATCTTGGCCAGCCGCGCTGCGCCCTGCTCGGGCGAGTCCTCGGCCGGCTCGTCCTCCGCGGGCGGCATCGACGATGCGTTGCTTCGTGCGAGCACGGACGTCTGCAGCGACAGCGCGGACGTTTTCGCGAAGTTCGGATCGTAGCCCTTGAATCTGCACGGCATAGCTGTCTCTCCCCACCAGTACCGAGTTGATTTCGCCGTAGGCGGCCGCGGCGCTGATCGGAAGCAGCCGGGGTCTGCGGTTGTGCCGGGGCGGCCTCGGCCTGCGGGCTTAGCCCTTGTCGTCCGGCTCGGTTCCGTCCGCCTTCGTCGGCCACTTGTAGGGGTTGGGCGGCTGGTTCTCCTGCCGCTCGCGTTCCTTCCGCGCCTCCTCCCACGAGGCCGCGTCGAAGAGCCACGGCTTCTCCGCTCGCAGGCGCTTGTTGTCCTCTTCCAACTCCTCCGGCGTCAGGTACTTGACGCTCATAACCGACCTCCCGGTAGGTGCGAGCATCGGGGTTGATGCTTGCCTTTTTCGCAAAGTCATTGTACGCGATTGCCACGGCAATCGAATGATTACCCTGCGGACGCTCGGCGCTCGGGCGCGCTTCTTCTCCGCGCCGCGTGATCTCCCAGGGCTCAGATCCAGCGCGCCCGCCGCAGCACCCGGAACAGCAGGCCGGCAATCAGCGCCACCACGCCCATCAGGATGAAGTAGCTGTAGGTGCCGCCGAGTTCGGGCATGTGCTCGAAGTTCATGCCGTACCAGCTCGCGATCAAGGTCGGCACCGCCAGCAGCGCCGCCCAGCCGGCCAGCCGCTTGACCACCTCGCCCTGCTGCGCGGTGGCCAGCGCCAGGTTGACCGAGAGGGCCGCGCCCAGCATCTCGCGCATGGTGTCGATCGCCTCATTGACGCGCACGACGTGGTCGAAGACGTCGCGCAGGTAGGGGTGCACCACCTCGCCGATCAACGGCGTCGGGGTGCGCAGCAGGTGGGCCAGCATGTCGCCGAGCGGCGAGACGGAGAGCCGGAGCCGGGTCAGGTCGCGCTTGAGCTCGTAGAGCCGGCGCACGTGGTCGCGCTTGAAGTCGCCGTCGAACAGGTCCTTCTCCAGCGCCTCCAGCGCGGCACGGTGCTGTTCGACGATCGGGAAGTAGTTGTCGACCGCGTAGTCGAGCACCGCGTAGAGCCCGAAGGCCGCGCCGCCGGCCCGCAGCAGCTCGGGGTTCTGCTCGGCGCGTTCGCGGGCGCTGGCATAGGGCAGGGAGGCACCGTGGCGCACCGTGAGCAGGTAGCGCGGGCCGAGGAAGATGTGGGTCTCGCCGAGCGCGATCCGGCAGTCGGTCGACTGCGCGGTGTGCAGCACGAGGAAGAGCGCCTCGCCGTAGGCCTCGACCTTGGGCCGCTGGTGCGCCTTCAGGGCGTCCTCCACCGCCAGCGGATGCAGGCCGAACTCCTCCTGCACTTCGCGCAGCAGCTCGGCGTCGGGTGCGTGCAGGGCGACCCAGACGAAACCGCCGTCGGGTTGTTCCAGCACGTCACTGATCGCCGCCAGCGGCAGGTCGGCGACCTTTTGGCCGTCGCGGTAGTGCACGCAGGCGCGCACCATCGCGGCGCGGTCGGTGGGACGGTCGGGGATGGGCAGGCTCATGCGCGGATCATCCAGCCGCGCGCGTCGCCCCGGCAAGCTTGCGGAAGTGGCGGGCGAGGGCCCAGTGCAGGGGCAGCAGCAGGAACACCCACTCCACGTTCTCCTGCCGCATGAAGGGCATCAGCTTGAGGAAGGCGCCGAAGGCCGCCAGCACCAGCACCAGCATCAGCACCATTTCGAACACCCGCCCCGGCGGCCTGCCACGCAAGGCGCGCACGGCACCGGGCAGCAGGGCGAGCGCCAGCGGCGAGAGCAGGAACAGGTTCTCGTTGGCGTGGGCGAAGTGGTGACCGGTGCCGAACCACAGGAAAGCCATCAGCAGCCCGGCCAAGCCCGCACCCAGCCAGAACAGGCCGGCGATGCCGGCGACCACGCGTGGTGCGCGGCGCCCGAGCCAGACCACCGCGATGGCGAGCGCCAGGCCGAGCAGCATGGCCTCGATCCGCAGCAGCGGGTATTCGCGCGGCGGCAGTGTCAGCCGGTGCGGCAGCAGTTCCTCGACGGCCACGACCAGCGGCCGGCCGTCGGCGCGGCGCACGCCCTCGAGCGATTCGGCGAGCCGCATCGGGATGAAACCCTCGTCCCAGCGCGAGAGCGGGCGGTCGGCCTCGGCGGCGAGCCCGAGGTGGAAGCCGGCCGCCATCCACGGCGCCGGCAGGGCCAGCCGCACCGCCTCCATGCGATGGGTGATGCCCTGCGAGCTGACCGTCAACTGCCGCCGCAGCAGGCCGCCGGTGGCGGCGTCGAGGGCGTCGCGCACCCGCGTCGAGCAGTTGTCGGTGAAGTACTGGTAGTCGTAGGCCGCGTTCTCGGGTCGGGCGTTGACCGCCAGCATGGCCATCAACGCCTGCACTTCCTCCGGGTCGAGGTCCAGCCATTGCACGCGCACGCCGCGGCCGCTCGCCCGGTACTGGGCGAGGTCGCGCGAGAGCGGCAGGGCCACTAGCCGGTAGCGCATGGTGCCGGCGATGAAGCGGGCGACGAAGTCGGGTTCGGTGGGGTCGAAGACGCCGAAGTTGTAGCTGGTGGGTTCGCTGCCGTCGCCGCGATCGACCACGATGGCGTTGTGGCCGAAGCGTTCGAAGAACACTTCGCCCGGCTCCATGGTGAGCACGCCGATGCGCGGCGCCGCCTCGCTGCCGGGGGCGGCGAGCAGGGCCGCGAGCAGCAGGCAGGCCGCGGCCCACAGCCCGAGCCCGCGGCGGGCCGTGCGATCAGTCTTGCGCATGCAGGGTCATCTCCAGGGTGTGCAGGCGGCGCTGGTCGGCCTCGACCACGGTGAACTCGAAGCGGTCGACCCGGTACTGCTCGCCGGGTTCGGGCAGGTGGCCGATGCCGGCGGTGACGAGGCCGCCCAGGGTGTCGAACTCGTCGTCCGGCAGGCGGGCGTCGAAGCGGGCGTTGAAGTCGGGGATCGGCATCAGCGCCGGCAGCACGTAGCGACCGTCGGCCTGGGCGGCGATGGCGGAGGCGGCCGGTGCCTCGTCGTCGTGCTCGTCGTCGATCTCGCCGACGATCTCCTCCAGCACGTCCTCGATGGTGACCAGCCCGGCCACCCCGCCGTGCTCGTCGACCACGATCGCCATGTGCTGGCGCTGGCTGCGGAATTCGCGCAGCAGCATGTCGAGGCGCTTGCTCTCCGGCACCAGCACGGCCGGACGCAGCAGCTCGCGCACGTTCTGCATGCTGTTGTCGGCGACGATGCCGCGCAGCAGGTCCTTGGCGAGCAGGATGCCGAGGATCTCGTCGCGGTCCCCGCCGTGCACCGGGAAGCGCGAGTGGCCGCTCTCGACCACCGCCTTCATGAGGTCGAGCAGCGGCGCGTCGCCGGGCAGCGAGACCATCTGCGCGCGCGGCACCATGACGTCGGCCACGGTCATGGTCGAGACCGCGAGCGCGCCTTCCAGCATGCGCAGGGTGTCGCCCTCGATGATGCGGTTGCTGCGGGCGTCGCGGAGGATCTCGACCAGGTCCTCGCGGGTTTCGGGTTCGCCCGAGAAGGCGTGCGACAGGCGTTCCAGCCAGGAGCGTTTCTCGGGCAGTGGACTAGGACCGTCCTCGGACATCGATGCGGCGTGCATGCCCCCGACGAGGGGCGTCAACCTTTGATGATAGCGGATCGCCGTGAATGCGCCGCGGTTTCACGGCGACCGGCTTCACGGCGACCGGCCGCCGCCCGGGTCGGCGTAGGGGTCGGGAATGCCCAAGCCGGCGAGGATGCGGCGCTCGCGGGCCTCCATCGCCTCGGCCTCCGCCCCGGAGCGCTCGTGGTCCATGCCGAGCAGGTGCAGCACGCCGTGCACCACGAGGTGGGCGTGGTGGTGGGCCAGCGGCTTGTCCTGCGCCAGCGCCTCGAGCGCCACCACCGGGGCGCAGACCACCACGTCGCCGAGCAGGGGCGAGCGCACGCCCGGCGGCAGCGCCACCGGGAAGCTCAGCACATTGGTGGCGTGGTCGCGCCCGCGGTACGCACGGTTCAGCGCCCGGCCCTCGGCGGAATCGACGTAGCGCACCGAAAGCTCCACGGTGCGGCGCCGACCCGCCAGCGCCGCTTCGACCCAGCGCCGTACGCTGGCGGCGGCGGGCAGACCACGGCGGGGCAGGCCGTAGCTGACGAAGACGGCATGGTCGGGCACGTCCTCAGCCTCCCGAGGCGGCGATGGCGATCGCGACGGGTCTCACGGCCCGCTCGCCGCCGCGTCGGCATCGCGGCGCTCGTAGGCGCGCACGATCTTCGCCACCAGCGGGTGGCGCACCACGTCGTGGGCCTCGAAGAACCGGAAGCTGATGCCCTCCACCCCGTGCAGCACCTCGACCGCGTCGCGCAGGCCGCTCTTCTGGTGCTTCGGCAGGTCGATCTGCGAGAGGTCGCCGGTCACCACCGCGGTGGTGCCGAAACCGAGGCGGGTCAGGAACATCTTCATCTGCTCGACCGTGGTGTTCTGCGCCTCGTCGAGGATCACGAAGGCGTCGTTCAGCGTGCGGCCGCGCATGTAGGCGAGCGGGGCGATCTCGATGACGTTGCGCTCCATCAGCCTGGCCACCTTCTCGACGCCAAGCATCTCGTAGAGCGCGTCGTACAGCGGCCGCAGGTAGGGGTCGACCTTCTGCGAAAGATCGCCCGGCAGGAAACCGAGCTTCTCGCCGGCCTCGACCGCTGGACGCACCAGCAGGATGCGCTGCACGCGCGCCTCGTTGAGCGCCTCGACGGCGCTGGCGACGGCGAGGTAGGTTTTGCCGGTGCCGGCCGGGCCGATGCCGAAATTGATGTCGTGCGTGGCGATGGCGTGCAGGTAGGCCGCCTGGTTGGCGCCGCGGCCGCGGATCGTGCCGCGCTTGACCCGGATGGCCACGTCCTGCGGCGCGTGGCCGAGATCGCGCTCCTGCGCCGTCTCGTCGTCGGCGCCAAGGCGCAGATGGACGGCCTCCGGCGTCAGCACCTCCGATTCGCTGTCGTCCCAGAGCTGGCGCAGCAGGCGCTCGGCCGCGTGCGTGGCCTTCTCCGGGCCGCTCACGCGGAACACGCTGCCGCGGTTGGCGATCTGCACCCCGAGCCGCAGCTCGATCTGCCGCAGATGCGCGTCGAGCGGCCCAGCGAGGTTGGCGAGGCGCTCGCCGTCGGCGGGTTCGAGGCTGAAGTCGCGGTGTGTCGCGGCGTCGCCCATCGGGTGCCTCTCGCGGGTGGGCGCGCCGCCGCCCGTCACGCCGCCACCGTCTCGCGGGTCGCGATGCGCCCTCGCAGCGAATTGGACAGCGCCTCGGTGATCTCGACCTCGACGAACTGGCCGATCAGGCGCGCGGGGGCGGCGAAGTTCACGAAGCGCATGTTCTCGGTGCGGCCGGTGATTTCGTTCGGGTTCTTCTTCGAGGGGCCTTCCACCAGCACCGTCTGCACGCTGCCGACCATGGCCTGCGAAATCTTCCGTGCGTTCGCCGTGACCGCCTCCTGCAGGCGGGCGAGGCGTGCGCTCTTCACTTCCGCGCTCGTATCGTCCGGCAGGTTCGCCGCCGGCGTGCCCGGGCGCTTCGAGTAGATGAAGGAGAAGCTCTGGTCGAAGCCGATGTCCTCGATCAGCTTCATGGTCTGCTCGAAATCGCGGTCGGTCTCGCCGGGGAAGCCGACGATGAAGTCCGAGCTGATGCAGATGCCCGGCCGCGCCTCGCGCAGGCGGCGGATCTTGGCCTTGAACTCCAGCACCGTGTGGTTGCGCTTCATCGCCGTCAGGATGCGGTCGGAGCCGGACTGCACGGGAAGGTGCAGGAAGGCCGCCAGCTTCGGCACGTCGCGGTAGGCCTCCACCAGCGAATCGGTGAACTCCATCGGGTGCGAGGTGGTGAAGCGGATGCGGCCGATGCCCTCGAACTCGGCGATGGCGCGGATGAGATCGGCCAGGTCGGCCACCCCGCCGTCCTCGGTCGCGCCGCGGTAGGCGTTGACGTTCTGGCCGAGCAGGGTGACTTCGCGCACGCCCTGCTCGGCGAGTTGGGCCACTTCCACCAGCACGTCCTCGAAGGGTCGGCTCACCTCCTCGCCGCGGGTGTAGGGCACCACGCAGAAGGCGCAGTACTTGCTGCAACCTTCCATGATCGAGACGAAGGCGGTCGGGCCTTCGGCGCGCGGCTCGGGCAGGCGGTCGAACTTCTCGATCTCCGGGAAGGAGATGTCGACCTGCGGCCGGCCGGTCTCGCGCCTCGCGTCGATGAGTTCGGGCAGGCGATGCAGGGTCTGCGGGCCGAACACCACGTCCACGAAGGGCGCGCGCTTGAGGATGGCCTCGCCCTCCTGCGAGGCGACACAGCCGCCCACGCCGATCACCAGCTTCGGCTTGGCCTTCTTCAGCTCGCGCCAGCGGCCGAGCTGGGAGAACACCTTCTCCTGCGCCTTCTCGCGGATCGAGCAGGTGTTGACCAGGATGACGTCGGCTTCCGCCTCGTTCCCGGTGAGTTCGAGGCCGTGTTCGGCGGCGAGCACGTCGACCATGCGGGTCGAGTCGTACTCGTTCATCTGGCAGCCGTGGGTCTTGATGAAGAGCTTGCCGGGCATACGGTGCGTATTCCGTTCCGGGGGATGGGGCGCGGATTGTACGCCCGGCGGCGGCGTGCGGCCCGCGGGACTTGGCAGCCGGGCAGGGCGGGGTGACACTGCGCGCCATGCGCCCGGCCCGCCCCCTCCCTCCGCCTGCGTCCGTCGTGGCCCTGCTGGTCGCGCTGGCGGGCCTGTCCGCCGCCGCGGCGCCGGCCGCCATCGCCGCCACAGGCACGCTCTACCGCTGCATTGGTGCCGATGGCGTGTCGCATTTCGGCAACCAGCGGCTGTCCGGCAAGGACTGCACGGTGGCGGCGCGCTTCCGCCCGGAGCCGCCGCGCGGCTCGCGGATCACCCGCGGCGCGGTCTACACCTACGTGCTGGACGGCGTCACCCACTACACCAATGTCCGGCCGCAGGGTCGCGGCGTGCCCGTTCGGACGCTGTTCACCTATGTCGAGACCTGCTACGCCTGCGCCCCCCTGCCCGGGGTCGATTTCGGCCGCGTCCGGCTCGACACCACGGCATGGGCGGCGGAGGTCCGGGCGGCGGCGACCGAGTTCGGGGTCGACGAGGCGCTCGTCCGCGCCGTCATCCACGCCGAGTCGGCGTTCAATCCCAACGCCGTCTCGCACAAGGGTGCGCAGGGCCTGATGCAGTTGATCCCGGCCACCGCCGAGCGGTTCGGCGTCGAGAACGTCTTCGATCCGGTACAGAACATCCGCGGCGGCGTCGAATACCTCGCCTGGCTGCTGGATCGCTTCGACGGCGACGTCATCCTCGCCGCGGCCGGCTACAACGCCGGAGAGGGCAATGTCGACCGCCACGGCGGCGTGCCGCCCTTCGAGGAAACCCGCCGTTACGTCGAGCGGGTCGCCACCCTTCACGCCCGCTACCGCGAGGCTCTGGCCGCCGCGGCGGGCGGTGCCGCCGCAGCCGCCAGCGTCGCCACCGCGGCACCTTGAGCGCGCCGGCCCGGCGTTGTCCGGCCGTTCCGCCTTCGGCTACAATCCGGCCTTGCTGCGGCATCGTCGGACGACGGTGCCGCGTCCTCGGGTACAGCGAAATTCGGAGTGCCGAATGGCCAACGAAGGGGTCAACAACGGGCGTCGGCGGTTCCTCACCACGTCCACCGCCGTGGTCGGCGGCGTGGGTGTGGCGACCGCCGCCTATGCATTCCTGAGCAGCTGGAAACCCAGCGCCCGGGCACAGAGCGCCGGCGCGCCGGTCGAAGTCGACATCAGTCGGCTCGACACGCAGCCCGGTGCCCGCCTCACCGTGCAATGGCGCGGCAAGCCGGTCTGGATCTTCCGCCGCACCGAGGCCCAGCTCGCCGTGCTGCCCGGCCTCGCCGAGCGGCTGGCCGACCCGGACTCGGAGAACGCCGACCAGACGCCGGCCTTCGCCCGCAATCTGGCGCGTTCGATCAAGCCCGACATCGGCGTGCTGGTCGGCATCTGCACCCACCTCGGCTGTTCGCCGATGTACGTGCCGGAGCTGCAACCCCAGGCCTTCGACAGCGAATGGCAGGGCGGCTTCTTCTGCCCCTGCCACAACTCCCGCTTCGACATCGCCGGCCGCGTCTTCGCCGGCGTCCCGGCACCGAGCAACCTCCCGGTCCCCCCACACCATTTCGACCCGGACAACCCTAATCTGGTGATCATCGGCATCGCCCCGGAGGAAGTCGCCTGATGAACGCCCGCATCGACAAGGCCGTGAACGGCCTCAGTGACTGGATCACCGAACGCACGCCGGGCCTGGCACCCTTCCTGCGCAAGCACCTGACCGAGTACTACGCGCCGAAGAACTTCAACTTCTGGTACTTCTTCGGTTCGCTGGCGATCCTCGTGTTCGCCAACCAGATCATCACCGGCATCTTCCTCACCATGTACTACAAGCCGAGCGCGGCGGAAGCCTTCGCCTCGGTCGAGTACATCATGCGCGACGTCGAGTGGGGCTGGCTGATCCGCTACATGCACAGCACCGGCGCCTCGCTGTTCTTCGTCGTCGTCTACCTGCACATGTTCCGCGCCATGCTCTACGGCTCCTACCAGAAGCCGCGCGAGCTGGTCTGGGTGCTGGGCATGCTGATCTTCCTCGTGCTGATGGCCGAGGCCTTCCTCGGCTACGTGCTGCCCTGGGGCCAGATGTCCTACTGGGGCGCGGCGGTCATCATCAACCTGTTCTCGGCCCTGCCGGTGATCGGGCCGGACCTCGTCATCTGGATCCGCGGCGACTACCTGGTCTCCGACGCCACCCTGACGCGCTTCTTCGCCCTCCACGTGGTCGCCCTGCCGCTGGTGCTGCTGCTGCTGATCGTGCTGCATCTCGGCGCCCTGCACGAGGTCGGCTCGAACAATCCCGACGGCATCGACATCAAGAAGCACAAGGACGAGAAGGGCCGGCCGCTGGACGGCATCCCCTTCCACCCCTACTACACCGTCAAGGACATCTTCGGCGCCGGCGTCTTCCTCATCCTCGCCGCCTTCATCGTGTTCTTCGCGCCGACCTTCGGGGACCTGTTCCTCGAGTTCGACAACTTCAACGAGGCCAACCCGCTGGTCACCCCGCAGCACATCAAGCCGGTGTGGTACTTCACGCCCTACTACGCGATGCTGCGCGCCGTGCCGAGCACGCTCGGTGGCGTGCTGGTGATGGGCGGCGCGGTGATGATCTTCTTCCTGCTGCCCTGGCTGGACCGCAGCAAGGTCCGTTCCTACCGCTACCGCGGCTGGTTCAGCAAGATGATGCTGGCCCTGTTCGTGGTGTCCTTCGTGGTGCTGGGCTGGCTCGGCCTGCAGCCGGGTTCGGAGCTGCAGACCCTCATCGCCCGCATCTGCACCATCTACTACTTCGCCTTCTTCTTCACGATGCCGTTCTGGACGGCCCTCGACAACACCAAGCCGGTACCGGAGCGGGTGACCTCGCATGCTTAAGTCGCGCCTTTTCGCCGTCCTCCTGGCCTGCGTACCGGCCCTGGCCGCCGCGGCCGGCAAGGTCGAGATGCTGGACGCCCCGATCGACGTCCATGACCGTGCCTCGCTGCAGCGCGGTGCCGGCCTCTACATGAACTACTGCGCGGCCTGCCACAGCCTGCAGTTCATGCGCTACTCGCGGCTGGGCGAGGACCTCGGCTTGAGCGTCGAGCAGGTCGAGCAGCTGATCATCAAGGGCAACGCCAAGATCGGCGACACGATGATCACCGGCATGTCCAAGGAGGACGGCACCGCCTGGTTCAGCAAGGCGCCGCCGGATCTCTCCACCACCGTCCGTGGCAAGAAGGGCCAGGAGGACTGGGTCTACACCTTCCTGCGCTCGTTCTATGTCGACGAATCGCGGCCGATGGGCTGGAACAACACCGTGCTGTCCGGCGCCAGCATGCCGAACGTCCTCTGGGAGCTGCAGGGCATCCAGCGCGCCACCATCGAGCCGATGGGCGAGGACGGCTGCCCGGTCGCCCAGGTCGGCGGCAACTGCATCACCGGCTTCGTCATCCAGGAGCACGAGCGCGGCCGCATGACCCCGGCCGAGTTCGATCGCGCCATCCTCGACCTGACCGCCTTCCTCACCTACGTCGCCGAGCCGGCCCGTTTGCAGCGCGAGGCCCTGGGCGTCTGGGTGATCCTGTTCCTGTCCTTCTTCACCCTGCTGGCCTGGCTGATGAAGCGCGAATACTGGAAGGACGTCCACTGACGGTACCCCCGGCCCCCTTGCGGCCGGCGGCCCGTTTGCGGCACGTTAGGCGTTGGTGAGCCGTCGACGCGGGGTCGACGGCCGCGTCGAAGGGAAGTGCCGATGGCCGTAAGCCCGCGTTTGCGCAACACCCTGACCCTGTTCTCCGCACGCGATTGCGTGCTCTGCCACCGGGTCCGCCTGGTGCTGGCGGCCAAGGGCGTCCACTACGACCTGGTGCCGGTCGACCCGGCCCAGCCACCCGAGGACCTGATCGACCTGAATCCCTACCATTCCGTGCCCACCCTGGTGGAGCGCGAACTGGTGCTGTATTCGGCTTCGGTGGTCACCGAGTACCTCGACGAGCGCTACCCGCATCCGCCGCTGATGCCGATCGACCCGCTGTCGCGGGCGCGACTGCGCCTCGCCATGCTGCGGCTGGAGCACGAGTGGGTGCCGCACGTGCAGGCGGCCCAGCAGGCCGCCACCCGCGCCCAGCTGGAAGCGGCCCGCAAGCAGCTCCGCGACCTGGCCCTGGCGGCCCTGCCGCTGTTCAAGGCCAGCAAGTTCTTCCTCAACCCCGAGATGAGCCTCGCCGACTGCGCCATGGCGCCGATCATCTGGCGCCTGCCGGCGTTGGGCGTGGTGCTGCCCAAGGAGGCCAAGCCGATCGAGGACTACGGCCTGCGGATCTTCCGCAACCCCGGTTTCGTCCGCAGCCTGAGCGCCGAGGAAAAGGCACTGCGCGAGTTGCCGGCGTGAGCGGTGCCGCGCCGCCGCCGATGAGTTCGAACCGCCCCTACCTGTTGCGGGCGATCTACGAGTGGATCGTCGACAACGGCCTGACCCCCTACCTGCTGGTCGATGCCCGCCAGCCCGGCGTGCAGGTGCCGGCCTCGGCGGTCAAGGACGGCCAGGTCGTGCTCAACGTCGCCCCGCGGGCGGTCGCGCAGTTGCAGCTCGGCAACCGCGAGGTCAGCTTCATGGCCCGCTTCGGCGGCGTCGGGCAGTCGGTGGTGGTGCCGGTCGCGGCGGTGCTCGCCATCTACGCCCACGAGACCGGGCAGGGCATGGGCCTGCCGGTGGACGAGGGCGAGGTGGCCCCGCCGATCGAGGATCCGGGCCTCCCCGGTGCCGCGCCGGATCCCCCGAAGCGCGGCGGCCACCTGCGGATCATCAAGTAGCCGCTCCAGCGTCGGCCGGCCGCTTCAGCGTTGGCCGGGGAAGCCGAACAGCGTCGGCGGCCGCGGCACCGGGCCGATCAGGGCCACCGGCTCCAGGCCGACCAGGCTGATGCGGCCGAGCTGGCGCTCGTCGCCGGTGCTGGAGAACTCGAAATCGAAGTCCCGGCGCCAGGACAGGATGCCGTTGCGGTCGCGGGCGAGGCGCTTGCGCACCACCTGCACGTTCTGGTCGAGCCAGAGCACCCCGGCATCCTCGCAGGCGCGGCGGGCCAGCAGGGTGGCACGCTCGGCGGCCCGGCGGTCGGCGATGAAGTTCCAGACCAGGCCGGCGGCGGCGGTCAGCAGGGCAAGGGGCAGCAAAGCGTCCACCCCCGCCAAATGGTGGTCGCCGACGGTGGTCACAAGGCCCCGGCTAGGTCACACTTGCGACAGGTCGTCGCCAGAGCGCGGAGGCGGAGGGCGTCATGAAACTGGTTTTCCCGAATGGCGAACACGCCCCGGTGATCCTCACCCAGGGCGTCACCCGGCTGGGCAGCGATCCCGAGTCCACCATCGTCCTGAACCGCCCGGGCGTGCTGCCCCGGCACTTCGAGATCCACGTCAGCGGCGCGGGGGCCAACGTCCAGCGCCCCGAGACCGCCGGCGCGCTCAGCGTCAACGGGCGGGCGGTGGTGGGCATGATGGCCCTGCGCAACGGCGACCAGCTGGCCTTCGCCGGGATCAATGCCCGCTTCGTCGCCATCGAGACCACCCGCCCGGCGCCCGGTGCCGTGCCCGGCGCCCCGCAGGAGACCGCCCTGCCGGCCGACGACTCCGGCGCCACCCGCGTCCGCGCCGCCGCGCCGCGTTACGTGCTGCGCGGGGTCTCCGGGGCGATCTTCGGCAAGACCTACGCCATCACCGGGCCGACCGTGCTCGGGCGTGCCAGCGAGTGCGACATCTGCATCCCGGTGGACGAGATCTCGCGCCGCCACGCCATCGTCCGGCCCAACCCGGAAGGCCTGGCGGTCGAGGACCTCGGCTCCTCGAACGGCAGCTTCATCAACAACAAGCGCGTGCAGACCGGCCAGCTCCTGCCCGGCGACGAGCTGCGCCTCGACCAGGTGCGGCTGCTGCTGGTGGCGCCGGGCACCGAGCTGCAGCAGGCCCAGCAGCAGGCCCGGCCGGCCCCCGCGCCGCCGCCGGCACCGATCGGGGGGCGCTGGATCAAGCCCTTGGCCGGGCTGGTGATCCTCGCCTCGCTGGCCTTCATCGTCGCCCTGCTGCTGCGCTGAGGACCGCGGGGTTCAGCCGGCCGGCGGCTCGCCGAGCCGCAGCGAGAGGTCGATCGCCCGCACGTGCTTGGTCAGCGCGCCGACCGAGACGCAGTCGACGCCGCTGGCCGCGATCGCCGCCAGCCGTTCCCGCGAGACCCCGCCGGAAACCTCCAGCGGGATGCGCCCGCCGGCCATCCGTACCGCCGCGTGCAGCATCGCCTCGTCGAAATCGTCGAGCAGGATGCGCTCGCAGCCGGCGGCCAGCGCGGCCTCGAGTTCGTCGAGGTTCTCCACCTCGACGATCAGCGGCAGCCCAGGGTGGCGCGCCCGCGCCCGCGCCACCGCGGCGGCGATCGAACCTGCCGCGGCGATGTGGTTCTCCTTCAGCATCACCGCGTCGTGCAGGCCCATGCGGTGGTTGTGGCCGCCGCCGCAACGCACCGCGTACTTCTGCGCCTGGCGCAGGCCGGGCAGGGTCTTGCGGGTGTCGAGCAAGCGGGTGCGGGTGCCGGCCAGGGCCGCGACATGGGCCGCGGTGGCGGTGGCGGTGGCCGAGAGCAGCTGCAGGAAGTTGAGCGCGCTGCGTTCGGCCGAGAGCAGGGCGCGGGTGCGCGCCGCGATCGTGCAGAGCACGCTGCCGGCGGCCACGTGCTCGCCCTCGGCCACCCGCCATTCGATCCGCGCGGCCGGGTCGAGCGCGGTGAAGCAGGCGTCGAACCAGGGCCGCCCGGCCACCACCGCCGGTTCGCGGCAGAGCACCCAGGCCCGGGCCGGTACATCGTCGAGCAGGGCCGCACTCACGTCGCCCTCGCCGAGGTCCTCGGCCAGCGCCGCCGCGACATTGGCCTGCACCACCACCGCCGGCGGCGGTTCCGGTCGCCGTGCCGCGGGCCCCGCGGCCGCCATCAGCGCAGGCCGAGCCCGTTGAGACCCACGCCCAGCATCAGCGCAGGCCGAGCCCGTCGAGCCCGCGGGTGTCCAGTGCCTCGTCGATCAGCAGCACCGGGATGCCGTCCTCGATCCGGTAGACCTGCTTGCCGTCGCGGCTGGCCAGTGCATCGGCGAGCGGCCGGGATTCGGTCGTGCCGTCGCCGCGCCGCAGCCGGCCTTCGGCGATCGCGGCATTGACCTGCTGCCGCTGGCCGGCGTCCAGCCGGTGCAGGGGCTGGTGGGTGGCGGGACAGACGAGCAGGTCGAGCAGCTTGCGGTCCATGGCGGCGGCGGGCGTGATGGGCGTCTAGAATACGCTTTTGCCGGAGACGCCCGCCATGCAGTCGGCCGAAGGAGAGGGGATGGACGCGCCGCGCGTCGGCATCGTGATGGGCTCGCGCTCCGACTGGGAGACGATGCGCCACGCCGCCGAGCGGCTCGCGGCGCTCGGCGTGCCGCACGAGGTGCAGGTGGTGAGCGCGCACCGCACGCCGGACCTGCTGTTCCGCTACGCCGAGGAGGCCGGCCCGCGCGGCCTGCGCGCCATCGTCGCCGGCGCCGGCGGTGCCGCCCACCTGCCGGGCATGCTGGCCGCCAAGACCGCCGTGCCGGTGCTGGGCGTGCCGGTGCAGAGCAAGGCCCTGAACGGGCTCGATTCGCTGCTGTCCATCGTGCAGATGCCGGCCGGTATCCCGGTGGCCACCTTCGCCATCGGCCCGGCCGGCGCGGCCAACGCGGCGCTGTTCGCCGCGGCGCTGCTGGCCCACGACCATCCCGCGGTCGCCGCCGCGATCGAGACCTTCCGCCGCGAGCAGACCGAGGCCGTGCTGGCCCAGCCGGACCCGCGCGCGTGACCACCGTCGGCATCCTCGGCGGCGGCCAGCTCGCCCGCATGATGGCCTTGGCCGGCGCGCCGCTCGGCCTGCGTTTCCTCGTCATGGACACCAGCGCCGAGGCCTGTGCCGGGCAGTTCGTGCCGATGGTGGTCGGTGACTGGCGCGACGAGCGCGCGCTCGCCGAGTTCGCCTCGCGGGTCGATGTGGCCACCTTCGACTTCGAGAACGTGCCGGCCGAGAGCGCCGAGTGGCTGGCCGCGCGCATCCCGGTGTTCCCGGCGCCGCGCTCGCTCGCCGTGGCCCAGGACCGGCTCGCCGAGAAGACCCTGTTCAACGAGTTGGGGATCGGCACCCCGGCCTTCGCCGCCGTGGACAAGCGCGCCGACCTCGATGCTGCCGTGGCCCGCATCGGCCTGCCCTGCATCCTCAAGACCCGGCGGCTGGGCTACGACGGCAAGGGCCAGTTCCGCCTGAAGGCCGCGGCTGACCTCGATGCCGCCTGGGCGGCGCTGGGGGCGCAGGCCGGCAAGGTCGGGCTGATCCTCGAAGCCTTCGTGCCCTTCGAGCGCGAGGTCTCGGTGCTGGCGGTGCGCGGCCGCGACGGCGTCTTCCGTGCCTGGCCGCTGACCGAGAACTGGCACCACGACGGCATCCTCTCGGCCTCGATGGCCCCGGCCACGGACGCCGCCGGACTCGAACCGGCAGCCGTCGCCCAGGCCCGCAAGCTGGCCGAGGCGCTCGACTACGTCGGCGTGTTCGCGCTGGAGCTGTTCGTGCACGAGGGCCGGCTGCTCGCCAACGAGATGGCGCCGCGCGTCCACAATTCCGGGCACTGGACCATCGAGGGCGCGGAGACCTCGCAGTTCGAGAACCACCTGCGCGCCGTGCTCGGGCTGCCGCTGGGCAGCACCGCCGCGGTGGGCCTGAGCGCGATGCTGAACTGGGTCGGGACGATGCCCGCGGCCGGGCCGGTGCTGGAAAGCCCCGCCGGGCACTGGCACGACTACGGCAAGTCGCCGCGGGCGGGCCGCAAGCTGGGGCACGCCACCCTGCGCAGCGCGGATCCCGCGACGCTGGCGCGGGAACTCGCGGCGGTCGTCGAGGCCCTCGGCCGGTGGCAGGAGTTCGCGCCCCTGCTGGCGCGGCTGCGGGCCGAACGGATCGGCTGAAACCGGCGGGCTGAAACCGAGGCCGCCGGAGATCCCGAGTCCGGCCCGGCGGCGACACGCCTCCTCAGCGCGGGAACACCACCCGGTGGGCGAAGTCGGCGCGCAGCCGCAGCCGCTCGCCGGGGTGGAAGCGCCGGTGGCTGGGAGCCAGCACGGCCACCTCCTGGCCGTCGTCGAGGCGCAGGCGGTGCATCGATTCCGCGCCGTGGAACACCACGTCGAGAAGGGTCGCCTCGGTGTCGCCCTCGCCGAGCACGAGGTCGTCGGGACGCACCAGCAGCAGGCCCGCCCCCCCCGCGGGCAGGCCAGCGGCGGCCTCGAGCGTGCCGAAGGGCGAGTCGATGCGGCCGTCGGCCCGTGCACGCACCGGCAGCAGCCGACCTTCGCCGACGAAGCGCGCTACCGCCTCGCTGGCCGGTTCGTGGTAGAGCGTGTAGCCGGGCGCCCATTGCGCCAGCCGGCCGTCCAGCATCACGCCCACGGCGTCGGCGAAGGCGAAGGCCTCGTCCTGGTCGTGGGTCACCAGCAGCGCCGCCGTGCCCTCGGCCTTCAGCAGCGCGCGCAGCTCGTCGCGCAGCCGCGGGCGCAGGTCGGCGTCGAGGCTGGAGAGCGGTTCGTCGAGCAGCAGCAGGTCCGGCTTCGGCGCCAGCGAACGGGCCAGGGCCACGCGCTGCTGCTGGCCGCCGGAGAGCTCGTGCGGCATCCGCCCGGCCAGGCCGTCGAGGCCGGTGCGGGCGAGGAGTTCGCGCACCCGCGTCGCGCGCTCGGCGCGCGGCCAGCGCGACAGGCCGAAGCCGATGTTCCCCGCCACGTCGAGGTGCGGGAACAGCGCCAGGTCCTGAAAGACGAAGCCCAAGCCGCGTTTCTCCGGCGGCAGGCCGCCGGCGTCCCCGCCGCGCAGGACGACGCGGCCGGCCAGCGCGGGGTGCAGGCCGGCCACCACCCGCAGCAGGGTGGTCTTGCCGGTGCCGGAAGGCCCGAGCAGGGCGGCGATCTCGCCCCGCGCAAGGGCGAAGGAGACGCCGGCGAACACCTGCCGGCCGCCCTGGGCGGCGGCCAGCGATTCCACCGCCAGCAGGGCTTCCGCCATCAGCGCATCCGGCTGGCGACGAAGTCCCAGTTCACCAGGTTCCAGAACGCCTCGACGTACTTGGCGCGGGCGTTGCGGTAGTCGATGTAGTAGGCGTGCTCCCAGACGTCGCAGGTGAGCAGCGGGGTGTCGGTACCGGTGATCGGGGTGGCCGCGTTCGAGGTCGAGACCAGGGCCAGCGTGCCGTCCGGGCGCTGCACCAGCCAGGCCCAACCGGAGCCGAAGGTGGTGAGCGCGGTCTGGGTGAACTGCTCCTTGAAGGCCGCGAACGAGCCGAAGGCGGCGTGGATGGCATCGGCCAGCTTGCCCTTCGGCTCGCCGCCGCCGTTCGGGGCGAGGCAGTTCCAGTAGAAAGTGTGGTTCCAGACCTGCGCGGCGTTGTTGAACATGCCGCCCTGCGCCTTGCGGATGATGGCCTCGAGGTCCAGCGACTCGAACTCGGTGCCGGCGATCTGCTTGTTCAGGTTGTCGAGGTAGGCCTGGTGGTGCTTGCCGTAGTGGAAGTCGATGGTCTCGGCCGAGATGTGCGGCGCGAGCGCGTCGCGGGCGTAGGGCAGGGCGGGCAGGGCGATGGCCATGGGGCTCTCCGGTGCGGATGGCGGGTGGGTGCGGCGGACGGGCCGCCGCAGGGGCTAGAATTGTAGCCCTGCGGTGGCGCCCGCCGGTGCCAGGGTTGTGAACACGAGCGAGGGTGCCCATGGCGGTGATGGAGCGGATCAAGGCAGAGCTGGCGGCGCAGCCGGTGGTGCTGTTCATGAAGGGCACGCCGGAATGGCCGATGTGCGGCTATTCGCAGCGGGCGGTCGCGGCCCTGCGGGACGCCGGCGCCACCCGTCTGCACGCCGTCAACGTGATGGCCGATCCCGAGATCCGCGCCAACCTGCCGCGCTACGCCGACTGGCCGACCTTCCCGCAGCTGTTCGTCCACGGCGAGCTGATCGGCGGTGCCGACATCGTCGTCGAGCTGGCGGCCTCGGGCGAGCTGGCCCGCATCCTCGCCGAGGCGCAGGCGGGATGAGCGAGTTCGTGCCCTTCCCGGCGGCCCCGGAGCGGCCGCTGGCCGGCCGTGTGGTGGTGCTCACCGGTGCCCACGGCGGGCTGGGCGCGGAGGCCGCCGTCGCCTGCGCTCGCGCCGGCGCCACCCTGGTGCTGGTGGGGCGCAAGGTGCCCAAGCTCAACCGGGTCTACGACGCGGTCAAGGCCGCCGGCCCCGAGCCGGCGCTCTACCCGATGGACCTGGCCGGTGCCGATCCGGCCGACTTCGAGGCCCTGGCCGATACCGTGGGCCGGGAACTGGGCGGCCTGCACGGCCTGCTGCACGGCGCCGCCGACTTTGCCGGCCTGACGCCGCTGGAGAACACCCCGCCCGAGCAGTTCGCCCGCCAGATGCAGGTCAACCTCACCGCCCGCTGGTTCCTGACCCAGGCCTGCCTGCCGCTGCTGCGCCGCACCGAAGATGCCGCCGTAGTCTTCGTGGTCGATGCCCCGGAGCGCGTGGGGGGTGCCTACTGGGGTGCCTACGGCCTTGCCCAGCAGGCCAACCACGCCCTCGTGCGCATGCTGCACGAGGAGACCGCCGCCTCCTGCGTGCGTGTCGCCGCCCTGCAGCCCGGTCCGATGCGCACCGCCCTGCGCGCCCGCGCCTTCGTCGACGAGGCCGCCCTGCGGGTGCCGCCGGCCGCCGCCTACGCCGCTGCCTGCGTGCACCTGCTTTCGCCCGCCGGCGCCGCGCAGCGCGGCACGATCCATGTGCCTACCCCCGCCCCTGGCCCGGATGGATTCCCCGGCCCGGGGCGGTAGGATGCGCGGCGTGACTTGTTACAAGGTCACAGAAGTGTCATTTTGCTGAACTAAGCTGTTAAGGCGTTGTTAGCTGGCGGCCAAGGGGCTGCCGGTCCTTTGTCGCCATCACCCCCCCAGAGCAGGTCTCCCCCATGAATTACCGCAGCAAGGTGCGCTACTCGCAGCTCGCCCTGGCCCTCGGCCTCGCCCTCGCCTCGGCGCCGGCCTTCGCCCAGACCACCACCGCCAACATCGGTGGCCGCGTGACCGGCGTGGGCGAGGTCGTGGTGGCCGGTGCCCAGGTGACCATCACCCACCTGCCGTCCGGCACCTCGGCCCAGGCCGTGTCCGACGCGAGCGGCCGCTTCGCCGCGCGCGGCCTGCGCGTGGGCGGCCCGTACCGGGTCACCATCACCAAGGACGGCCAGACCGAAGTCATCGAGAACGTGTTCCTGCGGCTCGCCGAGACCACCACGGTCAACGCCAGCCTGGCTCCGGACGAGACCGTGCTCGAAGTGGTCGAGGTGACCGCCGACAACGTGGTCCACTCGCCGTTCTCGGCCACCGCCATCGGCGCCGGTACCACCATCACGCGCGACCAGCTCGAGTCCTTCGCCTCGATCCAGCGCGACCTGCAGGACTACGCCCGCCTCGACCCGCGGCTTGCCCAGACCAACAAGGAGCGCGGTGAGATCTCGGTGGCCGGCCAGAACTCGCGCTTCAACAGCATCACCATCGACGGTGTGAGCGTCTCCGACACCTTCGGCCTCGAGCCCAACAACCTGCCGACGGCCAAGCAGCCGATCTCGATCGACGCCATCGAGGAGGTGCAGGTCAACATCTCGAACTACGACGTCACCCAGCGCGGCTACACCGGCGCCAACATCAACGCCGTCACCCGCTCGGGCACCAACGAGTTCCGCGGCAGCGTGTTCCACGTCTTCCGCAACGAGACCATGGCCGGCGACCGCTTCAACCGTGCCGACGGCACCTTCTTCCCGCCGCCGGACTCGGAGGACACCACCACCGGCTTCACCTTCGGCGGCCCGATCCTGCGCGACCGCCTGTTCTTCTTCGTCGCCTACGAGGACTTCAAGTCGACCCGCCTCGGCACCGAATTCGTCCCGCTGGGCGGCCAAGGCCGGCAGGTCTTCATCACCCCGGCCGAGATCGACGCCGTGCGCAACGTGGCCCAGTCCGTGTGGGGCATCGACGCCGGCACCATCGCCCGGCCGGTGCAGGAACTCCGGGTCGAGGACTCGCTGGTCAAGCTCGACTGGAACATCGCCGAGAACCACCGCGCCAGCCTGCGCTACACCAAGACCGACGAGTCGGTGCCGATCTTCGACGGCTTCGGCACCACCTCGCTCGCCCTGTCCTCGCACGGCCGCGTGCAGAGCAAGACCTTCGAGAGCCTGGTCGGCCAGTGGTTCGCCGATTGGACCGACACCTTCTCGACCGAGTTCCGTGCCTCGCGCCGCGAGTACCAGAGCGAGCCGATCAACAATGCCAACCTGCCGGCCATGGCCGTGCGCTTCACTGGCGGCACCCCGCCGCCCGGCGTGTCGGGCGGCACCCGCACGCTGAACTTCGGCACCGAGCGCAGCCGCCACTTCAACCGGCTCGCCACCACCACCGACGACCTGTTCTTCGCCGGCAACCTGTTCCTCGGCGACCACGAGCTCAAGGCCGGCGTGGACTGGAGCCGTATCGAGTTCTTCAACGCCTTCCTGCAGGACACCCGCGGCAACTACACCTTCGGCTGCCTGTTGACCGCCCAGTGCGCCAACAGCTTCGAGGCCGGTCGCCCCCTGTTCTTCCAGGCCCAGGTACCGCAACCGGGCCGCACGCTGAACGATGGCGTCGCGCAGTGGCAGCTCGAGAACCTCGGCTTCTTCCTGCAGAACACCTGGTTCGTCAACCCGAACCTGACCCTGGTGGCCGGCTTCCGCGCCGACCGCACCGGCATGCCGGACAGCCCGCTGTTCAACCCCGCCGCCGCCGCCGCCCCGATCGCCGCGGTGCCCGGCCCGGGCCGTCCGCGCGCCACCGGTGGCTTCGGTGTGGACAACAGCACCACGCTGGATGGCGAGATCCTCTGGCAGCCTCGCGTCGGCTTCAACTACACCTTCGACAGCGAGCGCCCGACCCAGCTGCGCGGTGGCTTCGGCCTGTTCCAGGGTTCGGCGGCCAACGTCTGGCTGTCGAACCCGTACTCGAACACCGGCCGTGCCACCGCCATCATCGGTTGCGGCACGCTCGGCCTGCCGGCCTGCCCGACCACCGGCCCCGGCATCTTCAGCCCGAACCCGGCCACCCCGCCGACCGCGCTGCCCGGCACGCCGCCCGCCGCCAACGTCGACTTCCTCGGCGAGAACCTCGACCAGCCCTCGGTCTGGCGTGCCAACCTCGCCTTCGAGCACGAGCTGCCGTTCTGGGGCGCCATCGTCTCCGCCGAAGTGGTGCTCACCGAGGTCGAGGACGGCGTCTGGTACCAGCACCTGAACCTGGGTGCCCCGACCGCCGCCGGCAGCGACGGCCGCGCCCTGTTCTGGGGTCCGGGCGGCTTCAACCCCAACTGTTGGGCCGCTGGTGGTACGCCGATCACCACCGGTGCCTGCGGCGGCCTGAACGCCCCCACCGCACGCTGGCAGAACAACGCCGCCTTCAACAACGCGGTCATCGCCCTGCCCACCTCGGAGGGTGGCAGCCAGAACTTCAGCATCTCGCTGAGCCGCCCGCGCCAGCCCGACGGCTGGTCCTGGTCGCTGGCCTACGCCTTCACCGAGGCCGAGGAGGTCAGCAACCTCACCTCCTCGGTGGCCAACTCCAACTGGCAGGCGGTGCCGGTGTTCAACGCCAACGAGAAGGTGGTGGGCCGCTCGGCCTACGTGGTGCGCGATCGCGTCATCGGTACGCTCGGCTACCGCCACTTCTTCTTCGAGGGCTACGCCACCGACATCGGCCTGTTCTACGAGGGCCGCAAGGGCATGCCCTACAGCTGGACCTTCCAGAACGACCTGAACGGTGACGGCATCTCCGGCAATGACCTCATGTACATCCCGACCGCCTTCGGCTCGGGCCAGGTGGTGTTCCGCGGCGGTGCCGCCGAGGAGCAGGCCTTCTGGGACATCGTCAACGCCAACGGCCTCAACCGCTTCGCCGGTCGCGTGGTCGACCGCTACAGCCACTTCTCGCCGTGGACCAACAGCTTCGACCTGCGCATCAGCCAGGAGCTGCCGGGCTTCTTCAAGGAGCACCGCTCCGAGCTGGTGCTGGACATCCTGAACGTCGGCAACCTGGTCAACCGCGACTGGGGCCGCATCGACCAGATCCCGTTCCAGCCCGGCGGCGCGCAGGCCCGCAGCTTCGTGAACTACCTCGGCCGCGACGCCCAGGGCCGCTACATCTACGGCATCCAGTCGGGCGGGCTGGAGGACTTCAGCACCCGCCAGGCCCGCGGCGAGTCGCAGTGGGCGGCGCAGGTCACCTTCCGCTACCGCTTCTGATCGAAACCGCCTTTCGTGGCACTTTGGACGGCCGGGGAAACCCGGCCGTTTTTTTCTGGGCGAGCGCGACTCCGGCTGGCGGTGGCGGTGATCGTATTTGACGCCGGCAAGCGGCCATGTCAGGATCGTACAACGTTGTTGTACCGGGGCCCGCGATGGAAGTCGCACTCAAGAAGATGGGGAACAGCACCGCCGTGGTGATCCCGCGCCCTGTCCTGAAGGATCTGGGCATCGGGCCCGGGCAGGCGCTCAAGCTCGATACGACATCGGATGGCAGGATCGTGCTGACGCCCAAGCGCAAATACACGCTTGCCGGGATGATCGCGCAATGCGATCCGAAGGCGCCGCCACCGACCGACCTGGCACTCTGGGACATTGCCCGGCCCGCCGGGGCCGAGGTACCGCTTTGATGGCCGCGTTCGACCGCGGCGACATCGTGCTCGTCCCCCTCGACCCGATCGTCGGTCACGAGCAGCGCGGTACCCGTCCTGCGCTCGTCCTCACCACGAAGGCCTTCAACAAGCTCGGGGATGTGCTGGTTGCGCCCGTGACGCAGGGCGGCGATTTTTCGCGTTACGCGGGCTTTGCGGTGGCGCTGACGGGAACGGGCTGCAAGACCCAAGGGGTCGCGCTCATCAACAAGATCCGCATGCTCGACCTGGTGGCACGCAAGGCGCGAAAGATCGAGCGTGCGCCCCAAGCCGTCATCGACGAAGCCATCGGTCGACTGGTGGCGCTCCTCGACGGCTGAGATCGGGGCGGTTGCATGAAACCCATTCGCCGCGTAGGCTGTTGCATGCAACAGGATGGAGGGAATCCCATGGCGCCCACACCCGTCAATCGGCGCGTCCAGAAGCACCGTGATGCCTTGCGCATGGCGGGGCTCCGGCCGGTGCAGATCTGGGTGCCGGATACCCGTCGGCCGGGCTTCGTTGCGGAGTGCCGACGGCAGTCCCTGCTTGCGGCCGAGGCCGACCGTGCGGACGCCGCCATGCAGCAGTTCATGGACGAGTCCCTGGCCGGCGTGGAGGGCTGGACGGCTTGATGCGAGGCGATCTCGTGACCATCGCCCTGCAGGGCGATTTCGGCAAGCCTCGTCCTGCCTTGGTGATCCAGGCCGACCTTTTCAGCGAGCACGGCAGCGTGACGGTGCTGCCCATCACCGGCACGCTGGTGGCCGCTCCTTTGTTGCGCGTCAACCTGCAACCCAGTGTCGAGAACGGCTTGCAAAAGGCATCGCAAGTGATGGTGGACAAGGCGGTGACGGTGAGGCGGGACAGGATTGGCCCGGCTTTCGGGCACATCGATGCCGACACCCTGGTGGAGGTCGAGCGCCGCCTCGCGGTGTTCCTGGGGATTGCGAAGTGAGGGATCGCCGAAGACGCTGCCTGCCAAGCCCTTGTGAACCGCCCCGGCTTTTCCGGAGGCTGTTTTCATTGAGTCACGCCGCTTTGGCGTAACCGCTGGTTTCGGCGTAGAACGCCGCTTCTGCTTCCGCTGGGGGAATGTAGCCGATCGACCCCAGCAGCCGCTTCGTGTTGTACCACTGCACCCAATCGGCCACCGCCCATTCGACGTCCTCGCGACCTCGCCAGGTCTGCCGGTGGATCACCTCGGTCTTGAACAGGCCGATCACCGTCTCGGCCAGCGCGTTGTCGTAGGAATCGCC
>JAGXSL010000044.1 GCA_018333835.1 Lysobacteraceae bacterium | reverse complement strand
GCGCCTGCCTTCGTGGCCCATGGGGTCGCGGCCGGCGACGGCTACGCGTCCCGCTCCGCAGTCGCCGGACGGCGCACTTCCCTGTGCGCCTCCTGCGATCCCCATGGCCCACGGGCGCGGCGCGGATCGTGCCCGGCGGGCCGTGGAGCGAAGCACTCGGCAGGCCGGGATCGCGAGTCCGCTGCGGCAACGCGCACGCCACGGTCGTGGTGGACCGCAGTTGCGAGCGCGGTGTCTGGTGGGCGAGCCGCGGCGGTGAGGGCCGACCTGCGGCAGCGAGGCAGGAGCCGAGCGCCGCGCGTGAGGGCAGGACGCCCGATCGCGCGGAAAGCAGGTGGCTCGATCCGCCGACAGGCTCGCCAGCCCGAGCGCGGCATCCAATCCGCCGACAGGCTCGCCAGCCCGAGCCCGAGCGCGCTCCGATCCGCCGACAGGCTTGCCTTGCCGGGTGCCTTGCCCTCAGCGACGCGGCCGCTGCTGCCGGTGCATCACCCAGCCGGCGATGCTGACGGCGATACAGACCGCGACGATGACGAGGGTGGCCAGCGCGTTGATCTCCGGCGTCACGCCGAAGCGCACCTTGGAGAGGATCAGCACCGGCAGGGTGGTCGAGCCCGGCCCGGAGGTGAAGCTGGCGATCACCACGTCGTCCAGCGACAGCGTGAAGGCGAGCAGCCAGCCGGCCAGCAGGGCCGGCCAGATCAGCGGCAGGGTGACGAGGAAGAACACCTTCCAGGGCCGTGCGCCGAGGTCCATCGCGGCTTCCTCCAGGCTCTGGTCACCCTGCACCAGCCGCGAGCGGACCACCACGGTGACGTAGCAGACGCAAAGCGTGACGTGGGCGATGGTGATGGTGTCGATGCCGCGACCCTCCGGCCAGCCGATCAGCTGCTGCAGGCTGATGAACAGGAACAGCGCGCTGATGCCGAGCATCACGTCGGGCATCACCAGCGGGGCCGCGCTCATCAGCGAGAGCAGGCCGCGCCCGCGGAAGCGGCCGAAGCGCGACAGCGCGAGCGCCGCCAGCGTGCCCAGCACCACGGCGAGGGTGGAGGCGATGGCGGCGATCAGCAGCGAGATGCGGACCGCGGACAGCACCGCTTCGTTGCCGAACAGCCGCAGGTACCACTCGAACGAGAACCCGCCCCAGACGCTGATCGAGCGGGTCTCGTTGAACGAGAAGGCGATGACGCTGGCGATCGGCAGGTACAGGAAGGCGTAGCCGAACACCATCAGCGTGTAGAGCACGAAGGGCCGGCGGTTCATCGCTGCCGCTCCTCGCGGTCGGCGCGCTGCTCCTGGAAGCGTTCGAAGATCAGCATCGGCACCACGATCAGGGCCAGCATGGCCATGGCCACGGCGGCCGCCAGCGGGTAGTTGCGGGCGTCGAAGAAGTCCTCCCAGATGCGCTGGCCGATGGTCAGTGAGCCGGGGCCGCCGAGCAGGGCCGGGATCACGTATTCGCCCACCGCCGGGATGAACACCAGCAGGGAGCCGGCGATGATGCCGGGCAGCGACAGCGGCAGGGTGACCGAGAGGAAGGCACGCCAAGGGCGGGCGCCGAGGTCGGCGGCGGCTTGCAGCAGGGTAGTGTCGAGCCGCATCAGGTTGGCCACCAGCGGCAGCACCATGAAGGGCAGGTAGTTGTAGGTGATGCCGACGTAGACCGCGAACGGCGTGTCGAGCAGGCGCAGCGGCGCATCGACGAGGCCGAGTGCCAGCAGGACCTGGTTGACGAGGCCGGTGTCGCGCAGCAGGCCGGAGAGGGCGTAGGTGCGCAGCAGCGAGCTGGTGAGGAAGGGCAGCAGCACGCCGACCAGCAGCAGCAGCCGCAGCAGCGGCCGGGCGCGGGCGATGCCGTAGGCGATCGGGTAGCCGATCAGCAGGCAGGCCAGCGTCGACACCGAGGCGAACTGCAGCGAGGACAGGTAGCTCTCGACGTAGAGCGGGTCGGTGAGCAGGCGCAGGTAGCCGGCGAGGCTGAGCGTGATCTGGACCAGCCCCTGCTCGCCGATGGCGACCAACTCGGAGTAGGGCGGCACGCCGCCGGTGCGCTGGGCCAGGCTGATCTGCAGCACCACCAGCAGCGGCGCGAGGAAGAAGGCCAGCAGCCAGAGCATCGGCACGGCGATGACGAGGTAGCGTCCGCGGCTGCCGCGCAGTTCGCGGCCGAGCGCGCCGATCTGGCGGAACAGGCCGAGGAAGACCTGGTACCAGAGGTCCCACCAGCCCGAGCCGCCGCCGTTGCGCATGCTCAGCCCGCCAGCACGATGGCGTCGCGGGCGTGCCAGACGAGGTAGAGCAGGTCGCCCCACTCGTAGTGCGGGTCGGCGCTGCGCGCGGCGTGGGTCTCCTGCACCCGCAGCACGAAACCGTCGTCGGTCTGCACGTGGTAGATCGAGACATCGCCAAGGTAGGCGATCTCGACCACCCGGCCGCGCACCACGTTGTCGATGCCGGAGGGCTCGGTCTCGGCGACGTCGATCTTCTCCGGGCGGATCGCGACGTTGACGTCGGTGCCGACCGGGATCGGCTCGGCATAGCGCGCCCAGACGTCGAAGTCGAGGTCGTGGCAGCGCACCAGCACGCGCTCGTCCTGCTGTTCGACCACCGTGCCGCGGAGCATGTTCACCGCGCCGATGAACTCGGCGACGAAACGCGAGTTCGGGTATTCGTAGAGGTTGGCCGGGGTCGAGATCTGCAGGATGCGGCCGGCGTCCATCACCGCCACCCGGCTCGACATGGTCATCGCCTCCTCCTGGTCGTGGGTGACCATCACGAAGGTGGTGCCGGTGCGCTCCTGGATGTTCACCAGCTCGAACTGGGTGTGCTCGCGGAGCTTCTTGTCGAGCGCGCCGAGCGGCTCGTCGAGCAGCAGCAGCTTGGGCTGCTTGGCGAGCGCGCGGGCCAGGGCCACGCGCTGGCGCTGGCCGCCGGAGAGCTGGTCGGGCTTGCGCCGCCCGAATTGCCCCATCTTGACGAGGTCGAGCATGGCCGCCACGCGGTCGCCGATCTCGCTGGCGGGCAGCCGGTCCTGCTTGAGGCCGAAGGCGATGTTCTGCTCGACCGTCATGTGCGGGAACAGCGCGTAGCTCTGGAACATCATGTTGACCGGCCGCTCGTAGGGCGGCACGCGGGTGACGTCGATGCCGTCGATCAGCACCCGCCCCTTGTCCGGCACCTCGAAGCCGCCGAGGATGCGCAGCAGCGTGCTCTTGCCGCAGCCCGAGCCGCCGAGCAGCGAGAAGAACTCGCCGCGGTAGATGTCGAGCGAGACGTCGTCGACGGCGTAGGTCTTGCCGAAGGTCTTGGTCACGCCCTCGATGCGGAGCACCGGCTCCGCATTCGGATCCTGCCAGGGCTCGATCGGGGCCTGGCGGCGGGCGGGTGCACTCACGCCCTCAGCGGCCGGCCTTGATGGCCGTCCAGGCGCGCTGGCGGACGTCGTTCTCCTCCAGCGGCAGCTTGCGCACGTCGTGCAGCTTGGCCAGCACCGCTTCCGGCGGGTAGACCGCCGGGTCGTTGCGCAGGGCCTCGCTGATGAGCGGCTTGGCGGCGGCGTTGGCCGAGGCGAAGCTGACGTACTCGGTGATCGGCGCGATCACGTCCGGGCGCAGCAGGAAGTCGATGAAGGCGTGTGCTTCGGTCTTGTTCGGGGCGTCGGCCGGGATCGCCATCACGTCGAACCAGCGCACCGCGCCCTCCTTCGGGATGGCGTAGCCGATCTCGACACCGGTACCGGCCTCGGCGGCGCGGGCGCGGGCCTGCAGCACGTCGCCGTTGTAGCCCATGGCGATGCAGATCTCGCCGTTGGCGAGGTCGTCGATGTAGCGGCTGGAATCGAAGTAGCGGATGTGCGGGTGGACGGCGGCGAAGGTCCGGCGCACCAGCTCGACCTCGTCGCCGCCCATCGCGTTCGGGTCGCGGCCGTGGAACAGCAGCGCCGCCGAGAAGGCCTCCTGCTGGTCGTCGAGGACGGCGATGCCGCACTCCGCGAGCCGGCTGCTGATGGCCGGGTCGAACAGCACGGCCCAGCTGTCGACCACGAAGTCGGGGCCGAGGATCTCGCGGATGCGGCCGATGTTGTAGCCGATGCCGGTGGTGCCCCACATGTAGGGCACCACGTGGCGGCCCTCCGGGTCGGCCACCCGCACCGCCTGCACCAGCGCCGGGTCGAGGTTGCCGAGATTGGGCAGCAGGGTCTGGTCGAGCGGGGCGTAGAGCCCGTTCATGATGTGCTTCTGGGCGAACGGCGCCGAGGGGAAGACCACGTCGTAGCCGCTCTGGCCGGCGACCAGCTTGGCGTCGAGCGTCTCGTTGTCGGCGTAGACGTCGTAGACGACGCGGATGCCGGTCTCCTGCGTGAAGCGGTCCAGCGTGTCGGGGGCGATGTAGTCCGACCAGTTGTAGACGTTGACCTGGCGCTGCACCTGCGGGTCGGGCTTGGCGCCCTCGGGGGCGGGTGCGTCGGGGTTGCCGCCGCAGGCGGCGAGGGCGAAGGCGGCGGCGAGGGCGGTGAGGATGAGGCGCATCGGCGTCGGGCTCGGTGGGCGGGAAAGGGGAGGGCGAGCCGGCATGGTCCGGGCCGGGCCGCGGGGTGTCAACGCCGGTCGCGCCTTCAGAGCGCGTCCCAGCCCGGTCGTGGCTTGAAGCGTTCGCCGTGGCGGGCGGCCAGCGCTTCCAGCCTGCCCTTGAGCTTGGCCGGGCCTTCGCTGCGGGCATGGGTGATCGGGCCGCCGCGGAAGGGCGCGAAGCCGGTGCCGAAGATCACGCCGGCGTCGAGCAGGTCGGCATCCGCCACGGTGCCGTCGGCGAGGCAGCTCACCGCCTCGTTGACGAGCGGCAGGATCAGGCGGTCCTCGAGGTCGTCGGGGGCCTTGTAGTCGGCCGGCACCTCGGGCTTCACGGCCTTGCCGTCCACCCACTTGTAGAGGCCCTGGCCGTCCTTCTTGCCGCGCCGGCCCTCCTCGACCACGAGGCCCTCGGGCAGCGGCTGGCCGTGGAAGGCGGCCATGATCCTGCCGACGCTGGCGGCGACGTCGAGGCCGACGGTGTCGATGAGTTCGATCGGCCCCATCGGCATGCCGAACTTCAGCGCGGCCTTGTCGATCACCGGGCCGGGCACGCCTTCGCGGAACAGCGTCACCGCCTCCTGCATGTACGGGGCGAGGATGCGGTTGACGAGGAAGCCCGGCGTGCCGGCGACCGGCACCGGCAGCTTGTCGATGGCCTTGCAGAAGGCGGCGAGCCGGCGCGTGGTCTCGGCATCGAGGCCGTCGTGCTGGACGATCTCCACCAGCGGCATCAGCGCCACCGGATTGAAGAAGTGCAGGCCGGCGAAGCGCGCCGGGTCCTTGCGGCCCTCGCGCAGCACCTCGAGGGCGATCGAGCTGGTGTTGGTGGCGAGGATGGCACCGGGTTTCATCGCTGCCTCCGCCTTCTGGAACAACGCCTGCTTGGCCTCGGCGTCCTCGAAGATGGCCTCGATGACGAGGTCGGCCCGGGCCACGCCGGTGCCCTCGACGTCGGCCTGCAGGCGCGCGCGGGTCTCGGCGCGTTTCGCTTCGTCCTTGATCTTCTTGGCGTAGAACTCGTCGGCGCGCTTCAGGGCCGGCTCGATGAAGCGCATCTCGCGGTCCTGCAGGGTCACGGTGAGGCCGCGGAACGCGGCCCAGGCGGCGATGTCGCCCCCCATCACGCCGGCACCGACCACGTGGACGTGCTCGATGGCCGGCGGCGGCGCGCCGCCCGCGTCCTTGCCGCCGAGGCCCTTCAGGCGTTCCATCAGCAGGAACACGCGCACCAGGTTGCGGGCGGTGGGCCCGCCGGCCAGCTTCGAGACGGCCTTGGCCTCGGCCAGCAGCGCCCTGTCGACGTTGCCGACGCCGTTGCGGCGCCAAGCCTCGATCATCGCGTAGGGTGCGGGGTAGTGCTCCTTGCGGGCCTTCCGCGACACCTGCTTCACCATCATGTGGGCCAGCACCTGGCGCGCGGGCCAGAGGTTGCTGGCGAAGGCCAGCAGCCGCTGCTTCAGCGGGCGCGTCGTGCCCTTCTTGGCCAGCTCGATGGCGGCGTCTTCCAGCAGCGGGCCCTCGACGACCTTGTCGACCAGGCCGATGGCGCGGGCCTGCGCGGCGCGCAGGGCGCGGCCGGTCAGCATCAGGTCCATCGCCGCCGGGGCGCCAAGCAGGCGCGGGGCGCGCACGCTGCCGCCCCAGCCGGGGTAGATGCCGAGCTTCACCTCGGGCAGGCCGATGCGGGTGTTTTCGGCATTGCTGGCGACGCGGTAGCGGCAGGCCAGTGCCAGTTCGGTGCCACCGCCCAGGCAGTGGCCGTGGATGGCCGCCACGGTGGGGAAGGGCAGTCGGGCGATGCGGTCGAACAGCAACTGGCCGGAGCGGATCCAGTCGAAAATCTGGCCCTTGGCGTCGATCTCCTCGAAGCCCTTGATGTCGGCGCCGGGGATGAAGCCGGCCTTCTTGGCGGAGACGAACACCGCGCCCTTCGGCTTCTCGATGGCGAGGCGCTCGACCAGCTGGCCGAGCTCGTCGAGGACGCCGCGGGAGAGTGCGTTGACGTTCTGGTCGGCGCGGTCGAGGGTGAGCACGACGATGCCGTCGGCGCGCAGCTGCGTGCGCCAGTGCTGCAGGCGGAGTCCTTCGAACATGGGGATGCCTTACGCTCGGGCGGGGTGTTGGGCCGGTATCATCCGGGCTGCACTTTCCCCCGGTCAAATCCGGCCCGCCGGCGGCGGGCCGCCGGGAACTTTTCCGCCTCGTGCCGGTCAGCAACACCCGCGTCCCCGCGGTGGACCGGCGCCCAGCGCAGCAGGAGCCGGCCCCGGATGGGCGACGACCAACACGATTCCGAACTCGTCCGACGCGTACAGTCCGGTGAACGCAACGCCTACGACCTGCTCGTCCGCAAGCACCAGTACCGCATCGCGGCGCTGGTGCGGCGCCACGTCCGCGACCCGGCCGAGGCCGAGGACGTGGTGCAGGAGACCTTCCTCCGCGCCTGGCGCGCCCTGCCGCAGTTCCGCGGCGAGGCGCAGTTCGGCACCTGGCTGTACCGGATCGCCGTGAACACCGCCAGGAACCATCTCGCCAGCCTCGGCCGCCGCCCGCCCACCGAGGACATCGACGACGAGGAATCCGCCGCCGTGCGCACGGCCGGGCGCCTGCACGACGGCGACAGCCCCGAGCAGGAGGCCCTGCGCAACGAGACCGCCCGCATCGTGCTGGCGGCCGTCGAGCGGCTGGCCCCGGAACTGCGCGAGGCCCTGACCCTGCGCGAGGTCGAGGGCCTGTCCTACGAAGCCATCGCCGCGCGCATGGGCTGCCCGATCGGCACCGTGCGTTCGCGCATCTTCCGCGCCCGCGACGCCATCGACCACGAACTCCGCGACCTGCTGCCATGAACCCACCGAATACCGCCGACGATTTCCGCGAACGGATGAGCGCCTGGCACGACGGCGAGCTGCCGGCCGAGGCGGCCCGCTTCGTCGCCCGCCGGGTGCTCGGCGAGGCCGGGCTGCGCGCCGAGTTGGGTCGCTGGCAACTGGTCGGCGACGTGCTGCGGCGGCAGCCGGTCGCGCGTCCGCCGGCCGACCTTGCCGGGCGTGTCGGGCAGGTTCTGCACGGCGGACGTGCAAGTTCGCCGCCGGCCTGGCCCTGGGCAGCGGCGGTGGCCGGCCTCGGCCTGTCCGGCATCCTCGGCGTGCTGCTGTTCTCCGGCTCGCCGGCCGGTGGCGGCACCGAGCGGCCGCTGGCCGCCGCGCCTGCCGCCTCCGCCCCGGCCCTGCCGGTCGCGCCGCCGGTGGTCGAGCGCTCCGTCGCCCAAGTCCCCGTCGAGCCGCCCTTGCGCCCCATCCTCCGTCCGGCCGCGGCCGTGGCCGAGGTGCCGGCGCTGGTGCGGGCGCCGCAGCCCAGTCCGGCGCAGCTCGCTCCCCCGCCGCCCGCCGAGCCGATCCCCGAACCCCCGGCCCGGCCTTGGCCGCGCGGCGATGCCGGGTCCGCCGCCTTCGTGGTCGATTACCGCGTGGCACCGCCCCCCGAGGGGCGTTGAGCGCGCGGGAACTTCCGCATCCCCCCGATGCACCAAGCCCTGGTCGTGGCGCATGCCGCGACCACCCTTCCTTCCCCAGCGAACCGATCCCGTCCATGGTCCCCCATCGCCTTTCGCCGCCTTCCGTGCTCGCCGGCCTGCTCGCCGTCCTGCTCGCCGCCCCCGCGGCGCTCGCCCAGACCGCCACACCGGCCGCCCCGGCCGCCACCACGCCCGCACCCCGTGCCGCGCTGGTGCAGTTGCCCGACTTCACCGCCCTGGTCGACCAGGTCACCCCGTCGGTGGTGAACATCGAGGCCAGCAGCGAGGCCCCGCGCCGCGAATTGCAGAACCTGCCGGGCGCCGAGGCGCTGCCGGAGATCTTCCGCCGCTTCATCGGCCCCGGGATGCCCGCCCTGCCGCGTGGCGGGGTGTCCTCGGGCACCGGCTTCATCACCAGCGCCGACGGCTACATCCTCACCAACCACCACGTCGTCGAGGGCGCCGACCGCGTCACCGTCCGCTTCAACGACCGCCGCGAGATGGAGGCCCGGATCGTCGGCTCCGACCCGCTCTCCGACATCGCCGTGCTGAAGGTCGAGGCCCGCGGCCTGACCCCGGTGCGGATCGGCGACGCCCGCAGCCTGCGGCCCGGGCAGTGGGTGGTGGCGATCGGCTCGCCGTTCGGCTTCGACTACTCGGTGACCGCCGGGGTGGTCTCCGGCATCAACCGCCGCAGCATGGACCCCGGCCAGCAGTACGTGCCCTTCATCCAGACCGACGTCGCCATCAACCGCGGCAATTCCGGCGGCCCGCTGCTCAACGTGCGCGGCGAGGTGGTGGGCGTGAACTCGCAGATCTACAGCAACACCGGCGGCTTCATCGGCGTCAGCTTCGCCATCCCGATCGACGTGGCGATGAACACCGCCCGCCAGCTCCGCGAGACCGGCCAGGTCCGCCGCGGCGTGCTCGGCGTGGAGATCGGCGAGGTCAGCCGCCAGCGCGCGCAGGAACTCGGCCTGCCGCGTCCGGTCGGTGCCTTCGTCAACAGCGTCAACACCGGCAGCGCCGCCGACCGTGCCGGCATCCGCCCCGGCGACGTGATCCTCGCCTTCAACGGCCGTGAGATCCTCAACGCCTCCGACCTGCCGCCGCAGGTCGGCCTGCTCGCCC
This sequence comes from Lysobacteraceae bacterium, assembly GCA_018333835.1. Classification (GTDB taxonomy): domain Bacteria; phylum Pseudomonadota; class Gammaproteobacteria; order Xanthomonadales; family Xanthomonadaceae; genus Silanimonas. The sequence continues at coordinate 4,623 of JAGXSL010000044.1, read as the reverse complement.
CCGGCAGCCGCGCCACCGTCAGCGTGCACCGCAACGGTGCCCGCCGCGACATCGTGGTCACCCTCGACGCCCTCGACGGCCTGGCCGCCGCACGTCCGGCGAGCCTCCCGGCGGCCGCGGCCAACCCGCTCGGGCTGGTGGCCGAGCCGGTCGACGCCGCCACCCGCGAGCGCCTCGGCCTGCGCAACGGCGAGGGCGTGCGGATCGCCCGGGTTGGTTCGGCGCTGGCGCGCCAGGCCGGCCTGAACCCCGGCGACGTGGTGCTGGCCGTGAACGGCACCGAGGTCGGCACCCCGGCGGCCTTCGAGGCGGCGCTGGGCCGCGTCGAGCGTGGCCAGATGCTGCGGCTGCTGGTGCGCAACGCCACCAGCACCGGTTTCGTCGAACTGCCGATGCCCTGAACCGTGGTGGACGCTGGCCGGCCCTTCGCGGGCCGGCCATGGCCGGCTGCATCCCGTCCGGCCGCGGCCCTCCGTGCCGGCGGGCGGCGGGCAGCGGGGCCTGTGTGATAATCGCCCGCTTGCCCGAACCGGGCAGCGTCTTCCCGGCACCGACCCCCATGCAGCACATCCGCAATTTCTCCATCATCGCCCACGTCGACCACGGCAAGTCGACGCTCGCCGACCGCATCATCCAGATCTGCGGCGGCCTGGAGGAACGAGAGATGGAGGCGCAGGTGCTCGATTCGAACCCGATCGAGCGCGAGCGCGGCATCACCATCAAGGCGCAGTCGGTCTCGCTGCCCTACACGGCGAAGGACGGCAAGACCTACCAGCTCAACTTCATCGACACGCCCGGCCACGTCGATTTCAGCTACGAGGTCAGCCGCTCGCTGGCCGCCTGCGAAGGCGCGTTGCTGGTGGTCGATGCCGCGCAGGGCGTCGAGGCGCAGTCGGTCGCCAACTGCTACACCGCGGTCGAGCAGGGCCTCGAGGTGGTGCCGGTGCTGAACAAGATCGACCTGCCCACCGCCGACATCGAGCGTGCCAAGCGCGAGATCGAGGCCGTCATCGGCATCGATGCCGAGGACGCGGTGGCCATCTCGGCGAAGACCGGCCTCAACGTCCGCGACGTGCTGGAGGCCATCGTGGCCCGCATCCCGCCGCCGAAGGTGGGCGATACCGACAAGCTGCAGGCGCTGATCATCGACTCCTGGTTCGACAACTACCTGGGCGTCGTCTCGCTGGTGCGCGTCATGCAGGGCGAGATCCGCAAGGGCGACAAGATCCTCGTGATGTCCACCGGCCGCGTCCACGAGGTCGATGGTGTGGGCGTGTTCACGCCGAAGCGCAAGGCCAAGGATGCCCTGCTGCCCGGCGAGGTGGGTTGGCTCAACGCTTCGATCAAGGATGTCCACGGCGCGCCGGTCGGCGACACGCTGACCTCCGCCAGGGACCCCGCCGACAAGCCGCTGCCCGGCTTCCAGACCATGCAGCCGCGGGTCTTCGCCGGCCTGTTCCCGACCGCCGCCGACGACTACCCGGCGCTGCGCGAGGCCTTGGAGAAACTGCGCCTCAACGACGCCGCCCTGCAGTTCGAGCCGGAAAGCTCGGAGGCCATGGGCTTCGGCTTCCGCTGCGGCTTCCTCGGCATGCTGCACATGGAGATCGTGCAGGAGCGGCTGGAGCGCGAGTACGACCTCGACCTCGTCACCACCGCGCCCACCGTGGTCTACGAACTGGTGCAGACCGACGGCACGGTGAGCAAGCTCGACAACCCGGCGCGGCTGCCACCGGTGAACAAGATCCAGGAGATCCGCGAGCCGATCATCCGCGCCAACATCCTCACCCCCGAGGAATACATCGGCAACATCATCAAGCTCTGCGAGGAGAAGCGCGGCAGCCAGATCGGCATCACCTACCTCGGCAGCCAGGTGCAGATCGCCTACGAGCTGCCGATGGCCGAGGTGGTGCTCGACTTCTTCGACCGCCTGAAGTCGGTGTCGCGCGGTTACGCCTCGCTCGACTACCAGTTCCTGCGTTTCGAGGCCGGCCCGTTCGTGCGCGTCGACGTGCTGATCAACGGCGACAAGGTCGATGCGATGTCGATGATCCTGCACCGCGCCCATGCCGACCGCCGTGGCCGCGACCTCTGCGAGCGCATGCGCGAGCTGATCCCGCGGCAGATGTTCGACGTCGCCATCCAGGCCGCCGTCGGTTCGCAGATCATCGCCCGCTCGACGGTCAAGGCGCTGCGCAAGAACGTGCTCGCCAAGTGCTACGGCGGCGACGCCACGCGCAAGAAGAAGCTGCTGGAGAAGCAGAAGGAGGGCAAGAAGCGGATGAAGCAGTTCGGCCGCGTCGAGATCCCGCAGGAGGCCTTCCTCGCCGTGCTCTCCGTCGACAACAACGCCAAGTAAGGACCCCGAGTGGCCATCGATTTCGCCTTGATCCTCACCCTGCTCACTTTCGGCTGCGGCCTGCTCTGGGGCCTCGATCGCTTCATGCTGGCGCCGCGCCGGCGCGCCGCCGGCGGCACGGACAAGCCCAACGAGGTGATCGACTTCTTCGCCTCGCTGTTCCCGATCCTCGCGATCATCCTGGTGCTGCGCAGCTTCGTCTACGAGCCTTTCCGCATCCCGTCCAGCTCGATGATGCCGACCCTGCTGATCGGCGACTTCATCCTCGTCAACAAGTTCGCCTACGGCATCCGCCTGCCGGTCACCGACACCAAGATCCTCGCCGTCGGCCGGCCGGAGCGCGGCGACGTGGTGGTGTTCCGCTACCCCGGCCGCAACCCGTCGCTGCCGAACGACCCGCCGGTCGGCACCGACTACGTCAAGCGCGTCGTCGGCCTGCCCGGCGACACCGTCGTGGTGCAGGACAACCGCATCGTGCTGAACGGCCAGCCGCTCGCCTACACGGGGGGGGAGGTCTTCGTCGGCCGCGGGCCGCGGGCCGCGGTCGAGATGACCGGCGCCCGCCGCTACATGGAGGAGCTGGTGCCGGGCCGCCCGCACGCCATCCTCGACGACGCGCCGTTCTTCTCGCCGCGTGGCGACGGCGAGTTCACGGTGCCCGCGGGGCATTACTTCGTGATGGGCGACAACCGCGATGCCTCCGACGACAGCCGCTTCTGGGGGTTCGTCCCCGAATCCCACCTCGCCGGCCGCGCCGATGTCATCTGGCTGAATTGTTCGAACTGGGCTTGCACGGACAGCTTCGATTGGCGTCGAATGGGCGACCTGATCCACTGACTCGAGGGTCCGACGATGCACCAGCGCCAGCGCGGCATCAGTTTCATCGCCTTCCTCCTCGTCCTCGCCGTGGGCGGCTTCTTCCTCTACCTCGGCATGCGGATCGGGCCGGCCTACCTCGAGTACTGGACGATCCGCAGCGCCGTCAACGAGGTCGCCGCCGAGGCCGGCACCGCCGACATCGCCGAACTGCGGCGGGCCATGGACCGGCAAATGACCATCGATTACGCCGCCTCGTTCCGGCCCGAGTTCATCCGCGTGCAGCGCGACGGCGACCAGATCCTGCTGGTGCTGCACTACGAGATCCGGCGGCCGCTGATCTACAATCTGGATTTCGTCGCCCGCTTCGACCATTCGGCGCCGATCCGCCAACCCTGAGGCGTCGATGGCCGGCTGCACCCTCGGCCACCGCTTCGCCGACCCGGCGCTGCTCGCCACCGCGCTGCGCCACCGCAGCGCCGGGGCGCCGCACAACGAGCGGCTGGAGTTCCTCGGCGACGCCGTGCTCGCCCTGCTGGTGGCCGAAGCGCTGCACCAGCGCTGGCCGCAGGCCGACGAGGGCGCCCTCACCCGGGCGCGTTCCGCCTTGGTGCGTGAATCCCATCTCGCGGAGATCGCCCGCCGGCTGGCACTCGGGGAGCGCCTGGTGCTGGGTCCGGGCGAGATGAAATCCGGCGGCCGGCATCGCGATTCGATCCTCGCCGACGCCCTCGAGGCCGTGGTGGGGGCCATCTACCTGGACGGCGGCCTCGAGGCCTGCCGTGCCTCGGTCCTGCCCTGGTTCGAGTCCGGCCTGTCGGCGATGCCGGCGGGCAAGGCCGGGAAGGACCCCAAGACCCGCCTGCAGGAGTGGTTGCAGGCCCGCCAGTGGCCACGGCCGGAATACACCCTGGTGGAGGCGCGCGGCCCGGACCATGCCCGCTTTTTCCGCGTCCGCGCGGGTGCCGGCGAACCGCCGCTGGAGGTGGAAGGCGAGGGTGCTTCCCTGCGCCACGCCGAGCAGGCCTCGGCCGAGGCCCTGCTCGCCGCGCTGGAGGCCCGCCACCCGAAGCGCGGCCACGCCGCCGGCACGGAGCCTCCGCCCGGCTGAACCGGTCGCGCACGCCGTTTCGAGCGCGCCTGCCTACGTGGGCCATGAGCCTGATCATCCCGAGCGCGCCTGCCTTCGTGGTCCATGGGGTCGCGGCCGGCGACGGCTACGCGTCCCGCTCCGCAGTCGCCGGACGGCGCACGTCCTGTGCGCCTCCTGCGATCCCCATGGCCCACGGGCGCGGCGCGGATCGCACACGGCGTGTTGGTCGCACGAGCACACCGCGATGTGCACGCGCGGTCGTGACGAGCCGCGGTCGCAAGCGCGGTGTCTGGCGGGCGAGCCGCGGCGGTGAGGGCCGTCCTGCGGCAGCGAGGCAGGAGCCGAGCGCCGCGCG
>JAGXSL010000043.1 GCA_018333835.1 Lysobacteraceae bacterium | reverse complement strand
GTGGGCCGTGATGGATTCGAACCATCGACCAACTGGTTAAAAGGCAGCGCAGTTTAGCCGGGCAGTCAGCGGCTTGGAGCGATTTCAATCCCCAACGGACGCGCCTCCAAGCCGCGCCGTTGAAGCCTCTGCGCGAGCGTTTTCCCACAAGTTCAGCCGCGCCGAGCGGTGCAAGTCAGCACGATCTCGCGGCTGTCGATGCGCCCGGCCGTGGTGACGATCGAGTTCCGCAGCCGGTAGGTGGTGCCCTCGACGCCGCCCCCCACCCACACCACGGCGACGCCCTCGGCCTCGCCCGGGTTGGTCAGTGACAGCGCCGGCTCGCACGCCCACGTGCTGCTGGTGATCGTCTCGCCCAGGGCAAGCCACTGGCGCCAGTCGACACCGAAGTCGACGACGCTGCCGGGGGTCTTCAGCGCTTGCGGCGCTCCGTTGACGGTTCGCATCATGGATCAGGCCTCGAAGGTGCGGTGTTCGCGCGCCGCGACCAGGCGGCGGTGGTCTGCCTCGATCACGGCGAGGCGGCGGTCAGGGTCGACGATCAGCGTGCGGCCGGTCGGCGGCCGGATGATTCGGACGATGGTCGCGAGCTCGCCGCCGGCCAGCAGCGATCTGAGCGCCGATGGCGGGCTCGCCTTCGGCGTTGATGGCCATCGCGTCCTCGATGAGGCGCGGCGTGGTGCCGTCGCCGAAGGGCGGCCTGATGGCCACCCGCTGGCCGATCTGCAGGGACACGGCCATCAGCTGAGGGTGAAACCGAGCTGGCCGGGCGCGAAGGTCGGCGCAGCGTCGCCGGCGTTCACCGTCTTGGCCTGGGCGAGCGGCGCGTAGATCAGGAGGTTGCCTGCCGTGGCCGCATCGAAGACCCCGAAGCCGACGATGCTGCCCCAGTTCGCCGTGGGCGCCGGGAAGGTGATCGTGGCGTTGTTGGACGTGGCGCCACCGGTGCCGGTCGAGGCGACGGTACTGCCCGCTGCCTGGGTGCCGGCGAAGGCGGTCAGGCTGCGCGTCACGGCCGCCCGGGCGTAGCTTCCGCCAGCCACTTCCGTCTGCCCGCCGCCCTCGCCGGCTGCAACGGTGAACAGGCCGATGTGCAGCGATCCCGGCAGGGTCAGCGCCTGCCCGCGGAAGATGAAGTCGATCAGCTGGTTCTCGAAGTGGTCGGTCAGGCTGGACATGGGCGCTCCCCGCGGCGATGCCCGGAACTCTCGCCACTACGGCTTCGGCGCGACATTGGCAGGCCTTCAGGCCGCCGGTTTCGACTCGACCTCGATCGTCATCGCGTAACCGCCCGACGCATCGAGCGCGTGCTCGACACGAGCGACGATCCACTCGCCATCGACGCCGGCACGAAACCCGGACGCCTTCAGTGGGGCTTCGGCGACAACGGCCGGATCGCCCGGGAGCGTGAACGATGCGGTGGCCTCGCCGCGGGCGCGCCGGCCCCATTCGGCCCGGGCGGCTTCCTCGGCGGCGGCCGGCGTCGGGAACACCTGGCGCAGCTCGCGCACCGGGTCGCCTTCGCCGTACACGGCGGTCTCGCGCCGCGCGGCGTTGGTGTCATGCCAGAACGCCTTGACGGTGCCGGGCGCGTCGCGCTTCGCCAGCGTGGCGCGATAGGCGGTACACGCCTCGGCGCGCACCTCGACGGTCGGCAGGGCCTGCCCGCCGGCCGTCTTGCCCTCGCCGCGCTTGGTCAGCGCCAGCGTGCCGCCGGCCGCCTTCAACACCGCGTCGTGGCGCTTGGCCACGCGCTGCAGCAGGTGCAGGTCACTCTCGCGCGTCTGGTCGGTGTGCGGCAGCTCGACGGCCGCCAGCGACGCGGCGACGGCCGCCCGCAGCCCGTGCTCGCCGGCGATCTTGTCGACCAGGGTGCGCAGGGTGGTGCCGGCCTCCCAGCTGCGGGTCTTCTGCGCCTGCAGGTTCTTCCCGCCCTTCGATTTCTCGAAGGGCGCGCCGCGCGCCCGGACCGTCATGGTCGACGGCCAGCCGGAGAGCTCGAGCTCGTCGACCACGAACAGGCCCATCGCGGTGAGCCGCCCGTCATAGCCCAGCGCCACCTCGAGCTCGGCGCCCGTGGCCGGCAGCTGGATCGGCGCGAGGTGGTCGGCCAGCACGATCTCCAGCATGTCCGACTCGACGCCGGCCTCATCGGTGAGGCGCAAGGACACCAGCCGCTCGGCGATGACCGCGGTGATGTCGCCGCCGTTGGCGGTGATGCGGTACTGCGGTGTCACGCCCAAAGCTTCACGCCGGGCTCGACGCTGGCCTGCACCGCCGCGACGCTGGGCAGGATGAGCCGCAAGCCGCCGGGCAGCCGCGGGCCATGCTCGGCCAAGCCCGGGTTGGCGGCCAGCACCCGCTCGACGATGCCGCCGTCGGTGCGGCCGTACTGGCGCCAGACGATCAGGTCGACGGTATCGCCGGCGCGGGTGCGGTACTCAAGGGCCATCGTAGCGACGCAGGTTCAGGGTGAACTCGACCCTACGGGCCATGCCGCGCGCGGCGAACACGCTCTGCCGTTCCTCGACGCGCTCGATCACGTAGCGCCCCAGCACCCGGCCGGTGCCGGTGATCAGCGACAACGGCTGGCCGCGGCCGGCGAGCTCGCGCATGCGGTCGACTTGGCCAAGCCCGCCGCGGAACTCCGGGAAGACCACCCCCGGCAGCGTGATGGTGTCCGGCCCGGGCCCGGTGTGCTGCAGGGCGGCGAGCTGGCCGAAGCGGTCCTGCGCGGCCCAGCGCTCTTCGGTGGTGCGGCTCAGCTCCTGGTAGGCGGCGGTGTTGAGCCCGAAGCGGAAGCCGCCCAGGGACATCATCACGTCGCCGCCGCTCGTGCTGCGCAGGCTCATGCGGCCACCGGATCGAACATGGCGCCGCGGCTGGTGGCGCGCTCGCGTTCGCGCAGGCGCCTGTCCACTTCGGCCGCCACCTCGCGCGGGCTCTGCCCCGGCGCGGCCTGCACGGTGATGGTGCCGACCGTGGTGTTGGTGTTGTTGCTGTTCACCGCGGCGGCACCGCGCATGGCCGGCTGCGGCAGGGTCGAGGGGTCGGCCGGCGCGCTGTTGCCGAACCCGATCATGGCGCCGGCCTTGCTGGCGAGGAAACCCACGCCCGTCAGCAGGGGCTGGATCTTCGGCATCAGCCAGTCGATCGCCGCGCCGAGCTTGACGGTGATCCAGCCGGCGGCGGTGCCGATCGCTTCGCCGAGGCCCACGAAGGCGCGAACAGCCAGCGCCACGGTGTCGATGATGCCGCCCAGCACGGTGCCCGCCACCGCCCCGAAGGTCCGGCCGGCGCCGGTAGCGCCCTCGAGTTCGGCGGCCGTCGCCTGGATCGGGGTGAACAGCCGAGTGAACCAGCCCCACAGCGTGCCGAGCGCGTTGCCGACCGGGCCGAGGGCGGTCTTCAGGCGCTCCCACGGGCCGGCCAACGCCTCGCCGAGGCCCTGGAAATAGCCCGACCCGAAGGCCTGGATGTACGGCCAGAACTTCACGATGCCGGCGACGATGCCCGCGATGGCTGCGCCGATGGCGATCAGCGGCCCCGCACCGAGGCTCGCAATGGTGGTGCCGACCATGCCGAGCGTCGAGCCTACCGTGCCGAGCTTCGTCAGCACGGCGCCGGCCTGCGCTCCGGCCAACGCACTCTGCACGGCCAGCCATGCGCCCTTGAGGTAGGTGAAGGCGAACGCACCGACCTTCACGGCCACGCCCAGCACCGACAGCGCCGAGGCCGCCGCCAGCACGCCACCGACCAGCCGCGGGTTCTCGCTGACGAAGGCGGCCGCCTGGTCGATCAGGGGCACGAGGATGGCACCGATCTGACTGACGATCGGGCCCACCGCATCACCCACCTTGATGGCGAAACGCTGGATCGCGCTGCCGATCTCGCCGAGCTGCGATTTCAAGGTGGCCCTCATCCTCTCGAAATCGGCATCGATGACGCCGGACGACGAGAGCGAGCGGCTGCGAACGCGCTCGAATTCTTCTAGGTTCTGGAGCATCGGGCGCAGGAAGCCCTGCACCTGCATGTCGGCGAACAGCTCGCCCAGCAGCTTCTGGTCACCGCCCTCGGTGATGCGGGCAATCTCGGCGATGGCAGCGTCGAAGGGATTCTCACCTCGAGTCTGCGCGCCCGAGACGACCCCGAAGAGATCGCTGCCGAGCCGCTCGGCTTTCCGAAGCGTGTCCGGGGAGAGCAGCTTGGCCATGAAGTTCGACAGGTTGGTGGCAGCCTCGGCGCTGGTGCCCGTGCCCTTTCGGGCGATCTGCAAAGCCGCACCCATCGTGGCGACGGCATCCTGGCCGGTCATCTTGAGGGCAGCGAAACCGGCGCCCAGGCTCGGCAACTCCGCTGCCATGTCGCGGAACTCGAAGTTGCCCTCTTTGCCGGCCTGTACCAGCGCTTCGAGGGCGGCCTTCATGTTGCCGGGCTCGATCTTCAGCGCATCACCGAGGGTGAATGCTGATCGAGCGACATCCTCGACGTCGGAACCGGTGGCCTTCGCCGTCATGGCGATGGTCTGCAATTGCGTCTGGGCCTTTCCGGCATCGAGACCTGCGGCGATCAGGAAGCCGAGTGCACGCTGCACGTCCGGGGCCGAGGTGGCCGTCTCGCGACTGATCTGCATGATCGACGCGCCAAGCTGGCGCACCTGCGCGCTGGTCATGTCGGCGGTGTTGCCGATCAGCTGCAGCGAGTGCCCGAATTCGGCAGCCTGCATGACGCTGCCGATGATCGGCAGGGTCACTGCCGCCGCCGTGCCGGCGGCTTGGCCGATCTCGCCTTGCAGCTTCTCGCGGCGGTCGAGGTTCGCCTGGCGCTGCCGCTCGACCTGCGCGAGGCGCGACTGCGCGGCACGCAGACGGTCGACCTGCGCCGTCAGCGAACGGTACTCGACGGTGTTCCTGCCGGTGCTCGAGGCCATCTCGCGCTGCCGCGCGGTGAGCTGCCGGATGTTGCTGCCGAGGTCGCGCAGCTGCGACTGCGCCCGGCCCAGGGCGGCACCGAGGCCACCGGAGACGGCGCCGCCGATGACGATGGTGGTAGCGAGCTTACGGTCGGCCATCGGGGCGAGGGAGTCCTTCGATCCACCACACGAAACGCCCGACGGGCATCCCTAGAATTTCCGCCTGCGACCAGCCGGTGTGGCTGGCGAGTGCGAGCGCGGCTTGGCGGATGTACGCCGCGCTCAGGCGATGAAACGAGAGAACGCCACCTGCAGGCGGCCGTAGTCTTTCAGGGTGAGCGCCTGCAGGTCGGCGGGCTTGACCTCGCAGAGGTTCGCCAGCAGGGCGATTTCCTTCGCGGCCTGGCCGGCCACGTTGTCGATGGCCAACTGGTCGGCGACCGTGGGCTCGCGCATGCGCACGGATTTCACCGTCGCGCCGTCGAGCTTCAAGCCGCGCACCAGGGCCACCGTCGCGAAGCCATCGCCCTCGGTGATGAAGTCGGGGGTCTTGTCGGTCATCGGCCAGCCCTCAGAGCCCGAGCGCCGCGCGCTGCGCGGCCAGGCGGTCGACGCCATCGATCACGCGGACCATGTTGATCACGTCGATCTCGTGCACCACGCGGCCGTCGTGCGTCTGCTTGTAGAACGACAGCGCGACCTCGCAGGTCAGGTTCGCCATCTCGCCCGGCTTGCTGGTGCCCGGATCGAGCTTGCGGAGCCTGCCGCGCAGGTTGTGCACCACGGCCTTGACGGTGCCGTCGTAGCTCTCGATCGCTTCGCGCAGGGTGAACTGCACCTCCGAGCCACGTGCGACGCCCCATAGGCCCAGCACGTTGCGATCGTAGGCCGAGAGCACGAAGCTGGACTCCAGCTTCTCCATGCCGAGCTCGATCTCGATCGAGGCGTCCATGCCGCCGGCACGGAAGTCCTCGACCTGCAGGGCGAGCACGGGCGGGGTGAATTCCAGCACCTGCCCGGCGTAACCGCGGCCGTCGACGAACAGGTTCAGGTTCTTGCGAATGTCACGGGCGGCCATGCACGGGCTCCGGTAGGTCGGGTTTCAGGGTTCAGTCGAGCAGCTCGGTGAGGTAGTCGTTCACCAGGTGCGACCGGAAGGTGATGTGCTCCGCCGGGTACGGAGGGGTAAACGAAAAATTGAAGAACACGTTGCCCTGGGCGATCTGCGCCGGCGTGTTGAGGTCCGGGTCGGCCCAGCAGCGGCCGCCGAGGATGGCGCCGAGGCTCGTCAGGTCGCGCAGGTAGGCGTTCACCGACTCGGTGACGTCCTCGAGGTAGGTCTTGGTGATGTTGCGGTCGACCGCCCACAGGTGGGCGCGCAGGATGCTGTCGTTGATGATGTCGGCCGTGCGGCGCACCGACAGGAACGCCCACTTCGGGTCCGACGCCAGCGAGCGGTTGCCCCAGAGGCGGAAGCCTTCCTGCCGGATGATGGTGGCGACCTTGCGCTCGTTCAGCAGGTTCGCGCGGCTGTGCGCGTCGCCCAGCACCATGTCGACGCCGCGCGCGGTGCCGATGATGCCGTTGATCGTGGTGTTCGACGGGCTCCACCAGAAGCCGCGGTCGTTGTCCGACTTCGCGATCACGCCGGCCACGTGCGGCGAGACCGGCACGTTCACCGGCTGGCCGTTGGCGTCGAGCTTGGTCACCCACGGGTCGACCACGAAGACGCGCGAGCTGCCGAAGTCGCCGGCGTAGGTGATGGCGGCGGCGTCGGTGCTGTTCGGGCCATCGGCGATGATCACTGCGCGCAGGCGCTCGGCGATGCCGATCAGCTCGGCCACCACGGCATTCGCGCTTCCGGCGCGCTGGTGCGTGAAGCCCGGCGCGATCAGGATGCGCGGGCTGAAGCCCACGACGGACTCGGCCGCACGGAAGGCGTGCACGCCCTCGAACTGGCCGGTGGTGGCGTTCGTGCCGCCGATGACGTTGGCGGTGGTCAGCGGTTCCGTGCCACCGTCGGCGACGCGGACCACCACGACGACGGCGCCCGCCTGGTCGAAGATGCTCTCGATCGCATCCGGCAGCGTGCCGGCGGTGCCGAGCTTGGCCGCCTCGGCGCGACTTCCGGCGATGAGCACCGGGGTGTTCAGCGGGAACGCCTCATCGATGCCTCCCGCGAGGAACTGCGCGCCGGGGGTCGCGGCCACGATGCCGACGCCCGTGCTGGTGCCGGTATTCGTGACGCCGATCAGGGCGTTCGCGGCGGCGTGCCCGGCGATGGCCGTGGTCAGCTGCGTGGCGGTGGTGCTGACCGCGCCGCCAGCGCCGGTCGCCAGGTCGACGGTGATCGCCTGGCCGGCGACGGTGATCGCCAGCGGCAGGTTGTTCCCGACCGGGGCCCGCAGGTTGACGGTGATCTGGTTGCCGAGCGCGCCCAGCAGCTTGCTGGTGAACGTCAGCGCGTTGTTGTTGGCGACGACGCCGGTCAGCAGCCTGGCCTTGACCTCGGCCTGCGCGTTCGGAGCGGTGCCGATGATGCCGATGACGGAGCTGCGCACCGTCTGGATCGGCCGGGGGCCAGCATCGATCTCGATGACCTCGGCGCCGTGCAGGAACTTGTCGCTCATGGGGTGCCCTCGGGCGATGGATTCAGGTGGACGGGTGGATGCTCGGCGCAGGGTGCTGCGGCGGCCATTGGCAGCCCTTCACCGCGCCACGCGCAGGGCGCGCCGCTCGGCGAAGATCGGCAGGTACAGGTCGCGCGGGGTGATTCGCCAGGGCTGGCCGCGGAACAGCGGCGAGCCCCCGGCTTCGAACGCCCAGGCGATCAACTCGGAGCAAAACCAGCGGTCGGCGTCCTGCCAGCGCCGGCGCAGGCCGATGCCGAGCACACCCAGCCAATCATAGGGCTTGCCGACCTGGCTACGCGCCGCGGCGATGACCGCCCGCGGGTCGGTGGCCGGCAGGTCGAGGAAGGTGTGCTCGCTGGATTCCCGCAGCAGCTCGCCAAGCTCGCGGATGCGCACACCGCCATTCGCCGTCGCCTCGATGATGTCCAGCCCGTCGACGATGGCGCAGTGCGACCACGCCGACCACAGGAACGTGCGCAGCAGCAGGCTGCCCGGATGCCGGCGACGGGTGAACACGAGGCGGACGGCGCTGTTCATACGCCGACCGGGACTTCGTGTGCCTGGACGGGCGTGTCGAGGATCTCCGCGGCCTTGCCGGCGGGCAGAAGGCCGGCGGCCTCGAGGCTCTGCACGCCAGCTCGCGTGTCGGGCCGGGCGAGATCGATGAAGGTCGCCGCCTGGACATCGGCCAGCATCACGCGCAGCGTGGCCGCGAGCTGCTGCGCCTGCACGGGAGCCGCGGCGTCGTGCACGGACGCCAGCTCGATCGCGGCAAGCGCCTGCGGGCCTACGCGCTGGCGGAAGGCGAGCTTGGTGATCCGCGTGCCAAGCGATTGAGGTGCCGGGGGTGGCGGGGCGACGAAGGTCTGCCCCTGCCGAATCCAACCCGGGGAGGGGCGAGGGTTCGCGTCGGTGACGTCGAGGGCGCCGGGGTAGTTGGCGGGCTCGCCGATAACCACGTTATCGACGCGAGTGCCGATCATGAGTGCCAAAACACGGAGCATTAGATGCCCTCCAAGAACTCGAGCGAAAGGAAGCCCAGCGAACCGTCGCCGCCCTTGATCTGCGACGGGCCCGGGCCGCCGCTGCTGAACCAATAACCACCGCTGCCGCCGGCGCCGTAGCCGACCGCGTTCTGACCGCTAGCGTTTGCGCCCGGATTCGCTAGGCCGCGCGCTCCGCCGACGCCGAACGGCCCGTGGCCGCCGCCACCGCCAACGCTGCCGGTGCTTCCTTCGCCAGTAATTCCGAAGCCCATAGGCGACTGCGCGAAGATTCCCGGCCCGGTGCCGATCGCCGGGTTTTCGTTGTAGACGCCCTGAATGATGAGCAAGTTGTCGAAGGGGATCGTGCCGAAGAACGGCATCCCGCCGCGGGCTCCGGCGACGGTCGGCGTCGCACCACCGCCGCCCGGAATGGTCAAGGTCAGCGAGCCGATCGTCAGGACGGTGTTTCCGCCATTGGTGCCGGTCTGGTCGGGGGCGGCGCCACTGTTCAGCGGGCAGGTGCCGCCGGCGCCAATCGTCGCGGCTGCCGTCGTCACGCCGGTGGGAAGTGCCAGCAGCAGGCCGCGCACAAACCCCGCGCCGCCGCCACCGCAGGCCCACGAACTGTTCCGGGTCGCGCCGCCGCCCCCGCCGCCGCAGCCGTCGATACGGATCATGCGAGCCCACGAAGGAATCGCGATCGACGGGTTCGATGCGGCGAGGAAGGTGCGAAGAGCGCGCGGCACGCTCCCGTCTCCGCCACTCAGGAACCGGCCCATTACGCCACCTCTTCCCAGCCGCGCGCGACGGCCGATACGCCGACTGCGGCTGCGCGGACGGTGATGATCTCGCCGGCTTCGCAGGCGATGGCGGTGCGCTCGAGCACGCCGTTCGCGGGCACCTCGGCATCGAACTCGAGGTAGTCGGCGTTCGTCAGTGCACCGGCGCGCACGGCGAGCCTCACGCGGATCGCTGCGTTCGTGCGGTTGCAGAAGGACACGTTCGCCGTGGCCACGGTGCCGGCAGGCACGGTGTACAGGTCGGTGTCGGTGTTGGCGGCAAGGTCGGCCTTGCCCAAGCGACCGGAGCTCATGGAGACCTCACGACTGGGTGTGGAAGAAGCGGCGTGCGCGGCCGCGGGTGTCGAGCTGCTGCAGCACCCACGCTTGGGTGGCGAGCACCACCGACGGATCGATGCTGATGGCGATGGCGGCCGTGCTCGCGACCTCGAACTGCACGCGCACGATCAGTTCCTTGCCCGAGCCCTCGGCGAGCACCGGCTTGTAGCTCGGCGGGAAGTTGCCGTAGGCGATCAGGGTGTTCGATGCATCGAACAGGCCGACCTCCCGGACCGTCCAGCCGCCGACGGCGGGACCGATGATCCGCTGCACCGTCAGCCAGTTCGGGTTCGTCGGGTGCACGGCGATGCTTTCGACCGGGCCGCGATTGACCTCGTTGACCAGGGCGGAGCGGTTCTCGACCGGCGTCACCGGTGCACCGCCGCCGTCGCCGAGCGCCATCTGGGTGATCGCGACCGGCGTTCCGGAGGCGATGGCCGCGGCCACCTGGGCTTGTCCGGCGGTGGTCAGCAGGCAGTAGTAGCTCATCAGGGCACCTGGGGCGGGGAGAGGGTGACCGTCTCGTGGGCCACGAGGCCGAGCGCGATGCCGACGACTCCCGTGTTCTCGATCAGGCCGATCTGGTAGGGCTGGACCTCGACCACCTCGCCGGCGATCACCGCGCCGCCCACGACGACATCGCATGGAAGCCGGCTGAGCAGGCTGATGCGCGTGAGATGGCTACGCACGTTCTTCGCCGCGAGGGCGAGGCGCTCGATCTCTTCATACAGGCCGGGCGCGATGCCGCGCGCGTCGAGCTCCGCTTCGACGCGGAAGGTGTACGGCGCCGCGGCGGGCGAGTCTTCGAACCACTCGACGACATCGGTGGCCCAGCCGAGCGACGCCAGGCTGGTGAGCACGGCGCCGACGGTGCCCTTGCGCCGATGCACCGCGAAGCTCGCGCGAACGGCGGCGCGCTTCTGCGCGTCGGTCCAGTCGGCGTCCCACACGTCGACGCTGAGGGCCCAGGCGAGCCAAGGGAGCTGCGCGGCCGGGCACGTGTCGGGGTTCCAGATGGCACGCAGCGGCACCGGGATCGCGGCCGCGCGCGCGGTCGCCGCCTCCAGCGCCCGTTCCTGCGGGCTGGCGTTCCACGGCAGCAGGCTCACAGGCGCGGTCATACGCCGGTCCCGGCGACGGTGACGGTGCGGGCGGTGCAGAACGCCGCCTGCGTGGGCGTGACCACCACGTCGGCGGCGGGCTGCGTCAGCACCACGTTCTGCACGCCCTCGCCGTGCAAGGCCGCGAACACGCCGGAGCGGGTCACGTCGCGCCCGAGGCGACGCGAACGCGCGAGGTAGTCGGTCAGCCGGGCGTTGGCTTCGGCGAGCACCACCGCCGAATCCGGGCCCGGGTAGAGGGTCAGCGAGGCCGCCACGGTGAAGTCCACGATCTCGGCCGCCACCACGCTCACCTGATCGGTGAGCGGGCGCACGTCGTCGTCAGCGAGGGTGGCGGCGACGGCGGCCAGCACGGGCGCGGCCGGTGCACCATTGCCGACGCGAGAGAGCACCGAGACCGTGACCACGCCGGGCGTGGGGCTGGTGGCACTCGCGTCGAGTACGTCGGGATGCGCGCCGAGCGCATGGAACACGTAGGCGCCCTCCGGCCCGGCTGTCGACAGGCCCTCGAAGGCGAGCTGCACGCGGCGCCGAAGGTCGTCATCGGGCTCCAGCACCGCGGGGGTCGGCGGAATCGTGTTCGGGTTCGCCGGTACCAGCACCAGGCGCTGGACGTTGAAGTTCGCCGCGATCTGGTCGAGGTCAGCGCCGGCGGAATAGGCCAGCAGCACCGCCTTCGCTGCCTCGTTGACGCGCTGGCGCAGCAGCAGTTCGCGGTAGGCGCAGGCCTCGAGCACCTTGTAGGCCGGATCGGACTCGACCAGTGCGGTGAATGCGGGATCGCGCTGGCGCAGGTCGGCCAGCATCGCCGCCAAGGCGACCTCGAAGTCGATGGTCTCGACGACGGCCGGGAACGGCAGGCGGGAGAGATCGACGGCGGTGAAAGCGCCGGCCATCAGGCGCCCGCCACCACGATGCCGTCCAGCGTCACTTCGCGTCCGTCGATCAGCAGCTCGCCGGTCAGCGTCAGGGTGACGTGCCCGGGCCTGGCATCGGTGGCGACCACTTCGCGCAGCCGGAACCGCGGCTCCCAGCGCTCGAGGGCGTCGGCCACGGCGGCGTAGATGTCGAGGATGGTGGCGCGGTTCATCGGCGCGTCGATCAGGTCGAAGAGCCGCGAGCCGTATTCGCGACGCATCACCCGCGAGCCGATCGGCGTCGTCAGGATGTCGCGGACGGACTGCCGGAGGTGGTCCAGCCCACCCAGCCGCTTCCCCGTGTTGGCCGCAATGCCGATCATGCGGCGATGCTCGCGGGGTGCCGGCCGCGCGCCCATTGGCAGGGCTTCCCGAGTTACTGCACCGGCCCGCCGGTCTGCGAGGGGCCGGAGGCGACGCCGGTATGCCGGTGGCTCGCCAAGCCGATATGGGCACCGCCGGCGAACACCTCGCCCGCGGCATCGATCTGGCCGGTGCTGGTGGTGTTGGCCGCCACGATGCGCAGCAGGTCGGCGGTGATCACCACCTCGCCGCCCTTCACCTCGAGGATGCTGCTGCCGCAGACCAGGCGGATGCCCGGCCCCCCGGGCGGCAGGTTGACTTCCAGCACCTGGGCCTCGCGGTCCAGCTCGATCCACGCCCCACCCTTCCACGTCAGGCGGGTCTTCTCCGCCGTAGCGGCCGGGGCCGGGCGCGCCGTCGAGTAGATGCCGCGCAGCACCACGCCCTGCGCCGTATCGCCGGTGGGCGCCAGCACCACCACCTGCTCGCCGGGCTCGGGCGCGGACCAGCGCGAATCGTCGCCAGCCGCACCCGTCAACCACGGGATCCAGCCGGTGCGGTTGCCGCCGATGTCGACACGCACGCGCGCGGCGGCGGCATCGAGCTGCGCGACGGTGCCGAGCTGCACGATGTTGCCCATCTGCCGGGCGAACTCGGCGGGCCAGAACGCGCTCATTCGGGGATGGGCGGCCGGCCGACCAGCGGCCGGTATTCGTCGGCGAACGGCGGGCCGATGCGCGGCGACCAGGCATAGCGGACGTCCTCGACCGGAACACCCTCGCCACTCCACACGTCGGTGCCGATGCGAACCAGCTGCTGCCACTCGACGCGCATCACTTCGTACTGGTCGAGGCGCGGGTCGAAGTCGTCCGGGTAGCAGCCGATGACCTCCGCAGGGCCGACGCCGGGCCCGAGGCCCCAGCGCTTGCGGAGCACGAACTGAGCGAGCGCGGCGGCCAACCTGCGCACCTCGATCTTGGCGGACACCTCGCGATAGCCCAGCACCAGCCGCGCCTCGAAGCGTGCCATCAGCGCGAGCTGGCCGGTTCCGGGGTCATCTTCGGCCGAGGCATCGAGCTCGAACAGCTCGACCAGGCAGGCCGGCGTGGGGAGCTGCGTGCGCTCGGTTTCCTCGCGGTAGGCCTCGACCGTCTGCAGCGCCGGGAACTGCGCAGCAATGGCCGAGACGATGGCCTCGTGGAGCACCTTCAGGTCGACGCCCGGTTCCATATGCGGTATAGCTCGCGTTCGAAGGTGTCGAGGAAGCGCCGCTCGAATTCGCCCGAGTCAATGACGCCCTCGAGGGCGCGATCGGCTTTCTGCTGGATCGGGTAGACGACCTGGTCGATGGGGAGCCGGGCGGCGCCGCGGCGCTTGAACACTTGGCCCTTGGCCAGGAAAGCGCCCTTGACGTACAGCGGGCCAGCCTTGACGCCCCTGCCCACGGCGCGTGGATCGAGGTACTTGAGCGCCAGCGGGTTCAGGCCGAACCACAGGGTGGACTTGCGGCTGCCAGCCCCGCCCCCACGCAGGGTCCTCATGCGGTAACGCAGGACATCCAGTGCCACCTTCAGCTCGCTCGACAGGGCACGGGCCGACTTCCTTCGCACCCATGCCGCCATGCGGTTGACGGTGATGCGCAGCGCACGATCGACCTGCATCGGCGTGACGTCGAGCTGGCCGGCGATGCGGTCCAGACCGACCAGCGCGGGCCGCAGCTCAATCATGCCGGGCGCCGAGCTGCACAGTGGCCATGCCGGCACCGTCGGTGTCGACCGCCACAACGTCCCACACCCGGCCATCGACGGTGAGCGTGTCGAGCCGCTGGATGCCGGCGGCGTCCGTCGCCCTCAGGCGGAACGTAGGCACCGCGGTCTCGATCTCGAATTCGCTTCGGCGGCGCGAACCACGGCCGACCAAGGAAGACGAGTCGACGGGATCATCGAAGATGCCGACGACGCTGCGCGGCAGTCCATTGCCGCCTGGCCGGTGCTGGGCCGACACGGCGAAGTCCTGCAGCCGCAGGAACGCGCCGAGGTCTTCCCAGGCCGGCGCGGGCATCAGGGGTTGCCGGCACGCCTGCGACCCGAGCGGCTCGCCGAAGTCGCAGGGGCGGCCGGAGCTGCGGTCGCCTCGACCGTCTCGGCCGCCTCGGCCGCGTCGCTCACGTCCGGCGCGTCGGCGGCGTCGACCAGCTCGACGCGGCCCCGGTGCAGGAGGTTCGCCGCCTCGGCGCGGCTCAGCTCGACGATATCGCCCGGGCGGACGATGGTGCCGCCGAAGGTGAACGACGACGTGCAGCGCACCTGGATCTTGGAATCGGACATGGGAGGCTCCCTCATCAGCCGCTGTCGCGGCCGTAGCAGAACGACTCGACGCGGCGCAGCACGAAGTCGACGTCCTGGAAGGTGACGATGCGGATGCGGCCCCGCGTCGAGTGCGTGTAGGGATCGACGTTGATCTCGATGCCGCCCCACAGGCCCACGAGCAGGTCGGCGAAGTTGCCGAAGAACACCTCACGGGCCGCGATCTGGTTGGTCACCTCGGTGGCGTAGCCGTTCACCGTGTTGCCCGGCTCCCAGATGGTCGTCTCGGTGCTCGTGCCGAACTTGGTCGTGGTCTTCAGGTGGCCGCGAAGCGCCGCGTTGAAGATGTAGGCCATCGAGTCCACGGCCGCGTTGTCGGCGGCGATCTCGGTCTCCATCTGCACCAGCTCGGCGAAGGTCGGCATGCTGTTGCCCGGGCCGAGGGGGTCGCCGGCGCCGGTGCCGCCGAAGTCGACGGCGTTGATGCCGACGTAGTTCGCGATGCCGCGCGGCTGGTTCGAGGTGCCGGTGCCGTAGAAGCCGGCGCGGTCGATTTCGAGCGCCACCGCGGTCGCCAGGTCGGCGCGCACCATCGCCTCGACGTCGATCGAGCTCTGCATGATCAAGCGGCGGGTGATTTCGGTGTGGGCGGCCAGCGTCTTCGGCGACAGCGCGATCTGGTCGATCGTCTGCGTGCGCACCGGCGCTTCGGCATCCTCACCGATCCACGCGGCCGTGGCGCCGGCGGTCTGGCGCGGGATGTCGATGTTGCCGACCAGGCCACCCAGGGTGCGGGCGCGACGCATCAGCACCGCGCGGTTGCGCAGCAGTTCGACGAAGGACTGCGCCTGCAGCTCCTTGGCGATGGTGAAGCCGCCGGTGGCGCCGGCCGGAGTGCCGGTGGTGCCGCTGGTCATCACGTTGCGGACCATCGGCGCGGTGAGCACGTCGATGGGGATGACCATGCCGCGCGTCTGCTTGCCCGACTTCTCGGCCGCGGCGGCGCAGGCCTCGAGCTCGAAGCCGGCTTCGCGCTGCGCAGCCTTGTCGGACGGATCGAGCGCGGCGCGGATGAGGCGGGTGAAGCTGAAGTCGCGTGCCTCCACGTCGGTGAGGCCGATCTGGCCGCCGGCCGCACGCACCTGGTCGGTGAGCGGCTTGGTGCTGCGCTCTTCCAGCTTGTCGAGCACGGCGCGCTGGAAGTCCTCGACGGACTTGCCCTCGGCGACGTAGCGGGCGGCGAGGTCGCTGGCCTTGTACTTCTCGCCCATCTCGACGATGGCGCGGGCGCGGCTGCGCTCGGCATTGACCAGCTCGACGTGGGCCGGGGCCGGGGTGGCCGTCGCAACGGCCGGGGTGGTGGTGTCGCTCATGGAGCGGGTCTCCTCGGGATTGGGGGCAGTCTTCTTCTCGACGGGGGCGGCCGCCATTGGCAGCACTTCCTGCGCACGGCCAACGCCCACCGTGGGGTCGGCCGGGACGGCGACGATGCTGATTTCGTAGGGCTCCCAGTCGGTGACGCGGTAGACGTCCGTGCCGTCCTTCCGCTCTTCGATCAGCTTGGTGGCGTGCACCATGTAGCCGACCGACACGTGGCGGCGGATGCCGTCGACCACGTCCTGCAGGATCTCGCTGGCCCGCGCGCTCTTGCCAAAGCGCACCACCGCCCGGCCCACCCGGTCGGCGCCAACGGTCACGGATTCCACGACGCCCACCTGGTCGCGCCAGTTGTGGTCGACCAGCAGCGCGGCGCCGTTCTTCATGCGCTCCATGCGGATGGCACCGGGCTCGTGCGAGAGCACCTCGACGCCCCACCAGCGCTCGCACTCGATCTCCGAGCTGAATGCCAGCTCGACGGTGCGCGCCTCAGCGTCGGCGGTCTTCACCTCCATCAGGCGGCACTGCAAGCCGCGTTCGTTGATCTGCTGCGGCGTCACCTTCACGGCGCGTCCTCCGGGTTGTTCGGGGCCTGCGGCTGCACGAGGGCTTGGCCCATCGACAGCGCGATCATTTCGGGCGGGATGCCGGCGGCCTTCATGGCCTCGATGTCGGCGGCGATCTCGCGGTAGACGGTGCTCGGGTCGCGGCCCTGCTCGCGGATGAGCGTCGAGGGCGGCACCAGCAGGTTGTTCTTGCTCGCGACGGCGGCCTCCACGTCGGCACGCGGGTCGACCCACGCCCAGCGTCGGGGCTGCCACTCGACGCTGCGGTATTTCTCCAGCCGCTCCGCCTTCAGCGTGCCGCCGCTGGCGGTCTTCACTCGGCCGGCGAGCAGCGCGACCTCCAGCCACGCATCGAACACCGGCTGCACGAGGGACTCGATCAGCCACTGCTGCAGCTCTTTCCAGTGCTCGCGCTCTTCGAGCGTGCCCGAGCGGATGCTGCTGAAGCTGACGCCCTCGAGGTCCTGCGCGAGCGCGTTGTAGCTGACGCCCATGCCGGCGGAAACCCCGCGCAGCATGGCCTTGAGGAACCCAGGGAACTCACCCTGCGGGTACTGCGGCAGGAACGGGCTGAACTTCACCCCGGGCGGCAGCTCGTGGAACTTTCCGGGTTCGGCGTCAATGGTGATCGGCTCCGGCGAGTCCTCCGGCGACGGGCCATGCTCGTCGGCCCACTCGAAGAAGCCCATCTTCGCGGCCGACACGCGCGCGTTGATGACGGCGGCTTTCTCCCAGCCCTCGATGTGGTGCAGGCGATCGAGCGCGGTGCACGCCCAGGGCAGGCCGCGCTTCTGGCCGGACAGCCACGGCACGAAGCCGTGCAGCACCTCGCCGGCGGGCACGCGCACGAAGGCGCGCCCACCATAGCGGTACTGCTCTTCGCGCTCGTCGGTGGTGGTGAAGTGGTAGGCCACCGGACGGCCGTACCGGTTCATCTCGATGCCGGCGCGCACGAAGTTGCCGTTGTCGAGGCGCTCGACGTCATGGTCGATCGGGCAGCGCACCGGGTCGATGAGCTGGATGGCAAAGCGCCACGGGCCGGCGTCGGCGCCGCGCACGATGCGCGCGAAGAACTCCCCGTCCTGCGCCGCGGTGATGATGGCCATGCGCTGGATGGCACGCCACGACTCCTGCCCGGTGACACTGGCGTTCGCCGGCTTGCCCCACTCCCACCAGGCCGATTCGAGGGCGTCGTTGGCAACGACGTCCAGCGCGCCGTTCGGATCGCGCGACTGTGCCTGCAGGATGATCCCGTTCGGACCGACGATGTTGGCCCCGCACATCCGCAGGAAGGCCTTCATGTAGTCGTTGTTCGCCGCCTGCTCCCGGGACCGGGCGACCAGCACACGCTGGTGGCGGCGGATCAGCCCATCCGTCGGCTGCGGCGTGGCCGTCCAGCTGGCAGTGAGGCGGTCGAGCTTCGCCGCCGTGAACATGCGCAACATGCCGCGCCGCGGCCGGCCCAGGGCCTCGGCGGGGCCGTCGGCAGAGGCCGGCGGCGGATCGGGTGCAGGGGGGCTGCGGCGGAAGACGTCGAGCAGCCCCATCAGCAGCGCACCTGCACTTCGCGGCCCAGCAGGCCCGAGTAGCCCTGCACCGCGGCGGTCTCCCGTGCCAGTTCGGCGCGGTAGTGCGAGCGGAGCTTCAGCAGGTCGGCGATGGGCGTGCGGTACAGCTCGCGCTCGCCGATGCGGTAGCGCTCCTGGTCAAGGGTAGCGCGGCCCTCGATCACCGCTTCGATTGCGGCGAGCACCTTGCGGGCATGCACGCGCTGGTCGGCCCCCGGCGCGGCCGCAGCCAGGTCGGGGCGGACCGGCACGGCACCGGATTCCAGCTCGACGACCTCCGCGCCGCGGCTGGCACGCAGGCTGTAGGCGTACTCTCCGGGCAGCCAGCCGCTCGACACCGCCGCCGTCGCGGAAAGCCTGTGCACTGTGCCGGCGTCGACGCTGGTCAGGTCGATCGAGCCGGGCCCGCGCAACAGCAGGCGCAAGGTCCAGTCGGGCGCCGGATAGGCGGCGTGCTCGACCGTCAGCTCGAAGCTGATGCCGGCCTTGATTTCGACGGGGAGGATGCGGGGCATAGGCCGGAAGGCTCGCCGCGGGGCAGCGGCGCGACCATTGGCAGGCCTTCCTCAGCCGCGCGGAGGCAGCACCGGTGCGGTCTGGTGCAACGGCGCGGGGATCGGCAGAGCGCTGACCTTCCACACCAGGCCGCCGGCCAGCGCGACGATCGCGATGACCCCGGCGAAGACCCAGCCCATCGCCAGCGTCAGTTTCGGCATCTGGTGCTCGACCGCGGCGACGCGACCCTGCAAGTCGCGGATCGACTCGAACGCCCGGTTGAGGGCGGCACGTGTCTCCAGGTGCTTTTCTTCCAACCGCACGAGCTGCTCCGTGGTCTCCGACAGCTTGATGATGGCTTCTTCGACGCGCGCGAGCCGGTAGTTGACCAGCACGTGGCTTTCGGGCGCGTCGCCGGGCGCGCTCACCGGATGACCCCTGCCCTGCGCCCACGCTCGATGCAACGCACGCAATCCAGGATGACGGCGCGGCAGGCCGCATGCACGCGGCCATCTTCCGGGCCGAGAGCCAGGATGGTGTCGGGGGAGGCGGTACCGTCGGGGTCGGCCACCACTTCGGGCAAGTCGGGGCAGAGCGCGGCGTCGCAGCGGTCGCACGAGAGGTCAATCGCGGGGCGCGGCGGCAGCGGCGCCACGACGGGATTCGGCGTAGAGGCGCAGGCGCTCAGCGTCCAGGCGGCAATCAGCAGGCAGAGGTTTCGCATGGATATGGGCCAGCAGCTGTCGGGAGAGGGATTCGGCACGCATTCGGGCGCGGCGGAGTTCGGCGGCGGCGGCGGCCCGATCGACCGCGGCCTGTTCGTCGGCGGCGGCCTGGGCGGCCTCCCATTCGCTCCGGGCCTCAGCCACCGCCCTGACCAGGGCCGCCGTCGCGGCATCGGCGGCGGCGGCACGCACGGCGGCGCAGGCGCTCTCGGCTTCGCCCCTGGCCTCTGCCGCCGCCGTCCGGGCCTGCCCGGCCATGAAGGCCCACAGCAGCGCGAGGGAGGCCGCCCAGGCGAGCAGCAGGCCGCCGATGAGCTTGGGCGTGACGGCGCGCCCCACCCACGCGCCGATCACGCCCAGCCCCCACGGCGCTGCTCCCAGCGCTCGAAGATGATCCAGCCGGCGGCGACGACGACGATGCCCAGCGCCACGTAGGGCAGCCAGTCGCCGAGGCTGAAGCGGATGTCGCCCACAGCGCGCGCGCCTTCCGCTGCCAGCGTCAGGCCCGACACGCCGCCCGCGACGGCGCCGCCGCGCAGGATGTTGGACTGGTGGAGCGAGCGCTCGGGGTCGATGCGCTGCGGCATGGCGTC
Organism: Lysobacteraceae bacterium; assembly: GCA_018333835.1. Classification (GTDB taxonomy): domain Bacteria; phylum Pseudomonadota; class Gammaproteobacteria; order Xanthomonadales; family Xanthomonadaceae; genus Silanimonas. Next base: position 3,664 of record JAGXSL010000043.1, on the reverse strand, counting down.
GGCGAGGTCAAGCTCGGGCTCGATCTCGGGCACGCGGAGGGTGTCGCGCTCGACGACGGCCAGCGGGATCTGCGGGCGAACCGGCTTCAGGTACAGCGCGGCCTCGGCCGCACGGCGACGCGTCAGGCCGCGCAGTACCTTGCCGCCCGCCTTGTTCCACAGCGCGAAGGCGCGCGCGGCGGCCTCGGGGTTGCCGGCGTTGTGGGCGCGCAGCACCGTGGAGCGCGCGAAACCCGCGAGGCCGATGTTGAACGCCAACACCACCATGGCGGCGAACTCGTGGTCGTTCGCTTCGCGCTTCAGCAGGCGGGACACGCCCTCGGCGAACTCGGCGACCTCCTGGCGCAGGCGCTCGTCGGCCGCGGCGCGAGTGATCGTGTCTCCCGGGCGGACACCCTTCGTGAACCCGTAGCCGATCGTCCAGACCCCCGCCGGGCACTGGTAGGCGTCAGCGCGGAAGCCCTCGAATTCGATGAGCAGCTGCAGGCCAGCGTCGACGATGGTGGTGCGCGGCATGGGCACCCTCCGGTGGGAACTGCCGCGAATGCTGGAAGCGATCGCCTTGGCCGCACATTGGCAGGCCTTCCGAGGCCTCGGAGGGCTTGACATTGTGCAATAGTTGCACTATACTGCTGGCGCGCTTTCAGGAGCTGCAACGATGACCACCGCCCTGCGGCTCGCCGCCGCCACTCCCCTGCCCCAGCACCGCCTCGCGCTGCGCTTCGCCGATGGCTTCGAGGCCACCGTGAGCATCGCCGACCTGCTGCGCATCAAGGCCCTCGCCTCGCTGCGCGACCCCGCGGTGTTCGCGAAAGCGAAGCTCTCCCGCGAGCCGCACGGCTGCGCTATCGAATGGCCCGGCGGTGCCGATCTCGCCGCCGACAACCTGCGCAACCTCGCCGTCGAACAGTCCGGCGGCATCGGCCACGAGCGCATCATCGAATGGATGTACCAGCACGGCCTCACCCAGCAGGCCGCAGCGGACGCCATCGGGGTCTCGCGCCGGATGCTGAACTACTACCTCAGCGCGGCGAAGCCGATTCCGAAGACGGTGTGGCTGGCCTGCCTAGGCTGGGCCGCGCAACAGGCCGCGTAGCTCAGCCCGTGCGGGTGCGGGTGTCGCCATCGAGGGCGGCGTCGAGCGGGTCGTTCGCGGCCAGCACGTAGCGCACCGTGCGCTCCGTCACGCCGTGCGCGCTGGCGATCTTCGCCAGCTCGACGCCCTGCCGCGCCAGGCGCCGGATCACCTGGTTGCGCTCGGCGCGGTACAGCACCTCGGGCAGGCAGGGTTCGATGATCTGGCCGCCGTAGGCCTCGCACAGCTTCACGAAGGCCGGCCACCCGATGAGCTTGGCGAAGTTGTGGTCCGGCTGCGGTGTGCCGGGCACGTACAGGATCGCACGCACCCTCTGACCGCGGTTGAGCTGGCGCGTGGCCACCGTGATCAGCCGCAGCGTGGCCGGCCGGCCGATCAGCCGGATCAGGTCCGTCGCCACTTCTCCCATGCGTCCGCTCATCCGTTCCCCTTGGGCTACCAGTTGTTGACGTCGAAGCGGCCGCCCGTGATCTGGCGACGGCGGCGGCTGTGCGCGGTCACCACCGCGGGCGGAACGGCAGGCGGAACTTCCGCCGCGTCTTCCGCCCCCACCTCGCCGGGAGCGGCCTGCGGCGGCTGCGTGAACAGGTCGTCTTCCGGCTGCACGGCGCGCTCGAGGGCATCCCACCAGCGGTGCTTGCCCGGCGCCCACAGGTCGAGGCGTTCCTCCAGCCAGATGGCGTAGGTCACGCAGTCCTTGACCTCGGTGCGCTTCCGCGCGGGCGTCCAGCGCGTTTCCGTACCGCCCGCCTGGCGGCGCACGGCGCGCACCTCGCCGGCGAGCTGCTTGAACCATTCGTCCGAGGCATCCCGGCACAGGTGGACGTACCCCGGCCCGGGCGAGGACACGGTGAGCCGGGCCGCGAAGCGATCCTTGGCCAGGTTGGTGCCGACGATCCAGAGCATCGGGCCGTGCTTCTCGACGCGGCCGTTCCACCGGTAGCCGACACGGGTGTTGCCGTTGTCGATCGAGCGCTCGCGCTGGCTGGCACCCTTGATGGCGTGCACGCGGTAGCGGCGCAACGAGTGCGCGAAGGCGTACACCGCATCGGTGTGGTGGCCGCCGGAGTCGATGGCGAACGCGTGGATCCGCTGCGGCAGACCGCAGGCGTGCGGGTACTCGGCGTGGCGCACGAACTGCTCGGCTTGCTCCCACACGTCGTTCAGGGCCGGATTGCCGAAGAACACCTGGTGATCGATGGGCCACATCTCGCCGCCTCGGCCCAGCCCCCATACGCCGGCCTCGATGCGGTTGTCCTGCGTGTCCATGCCACACAGCAGCAGCAGGCAGCCTCGGGGCATCACGCGCCAGGCGTAGGGCTCGGCGCGGGCTTTCAGGTCCTCGGCATCGGTGCGCTCGATCTCGCCCTCCCACGCCTCGCCGCGGGTGGTGTTGAAGAAGGCCTTGAGCTTGGTGTCGTCGCCCTCCTGCTTCTTCGCGTAGGCGGCCAGGAACTCGCGCACGATCTGCGACCACGCCACCACCGGGCTGTACGCCGTCCAGACGTGGAACGCGACGTGGCGCGGCGCCGGCAACGGCGCGCCCTCGGGGTCGACGAACCGCCCGTCGTGCAGCAGGTGCACCGTGCCGGCGTCGTTGATGTAGCGGCCATGCTCGGCCGCGGCCAGGTACTCGGCCTGCGTCATCGTCGCGGCGCAGTGTGGGCAGAGGTGGTAGGCCGATTCCGGCTCTCCTGGCCTCCATTTCAGGCCGTGCGGCTCGTCCTTTCCGCCCCAGGTGAGAGCGTGCCAGCCCCCGCATTGCGGGCAGCGCACGTGGTAGGTGAACCGCATGTCGGCGAGCTGGGCGCGGCCGTCGACCAGCGAGAAGCCCTTGAGCTTCGGAGTGCTGCCGAGCACCAGCTTCGGGAAGGTGGCACCCTCCAGGCGCTTGGCCGCCAGCGTGATCGGGTCGCCTTCCTTCTCGACGTCGGCGTCGAAGGCATCGATCTCGTCAAGGTAGGCCACGTCGATCGAGATGCGGCGGTAGTTCTTGGCCGCCTTGCCGCCCTTCACCCGCAGGATCGAGCCGATGAAGCGCTTCTGCTGCAGCGTGTTGTCCCGGTGGCGCGCCATGTAGGCCGGCAGCACCGTGCGCATCACCGCGACGTCGCGCAGCATCGGGTCGAGCTCCGACTTCACGAAGTCCTCGGCGTCGTCGTCGGTGGGCTGCCACAGCGCCTGGTTGCGGCGCTTGTGCTCGGCGAAGTAGCCGATGGCCGCGAGCAGCATCTTGGTGTAGCCCACGCGGGCCGACTTCACGAGGTTGATCTCGGCGATGTCGTCGTTCGAGATGCACGCCATCAGCGCCCGCTGGAACGGCCACGGCGTCCAGCGCTGCTCGACGTAGCTCGACTCGCCGGAGAGGTAGAAGTGCTCGCGCGCCCAACCCTCGAGGGTCAAGGGCTCCGGCACGCCCCAGGCCTGCAGGCCGCGAGCAAGGTGGCGCTCGACGGCCTGGAGCTGCAGCGGGTCGATGGTGGCGAGCAGGCTCACTGGACTACCTTCCCTTCTGCCATGACCGGAGGCAGCACACGGTGCAGGGTTGTCCACGGCGGCGGCCGGTCG
>JAGXSL010000042.1 GCA_018333835.1 Lysobacteraceae bacterium | reverse complement strand
CGCCCACCAGGCACCGCGCTTGCGATTGCGGCTCGCCCGCCACGGCGACACGCCCGTCGCAACGGCGCCTTGTGACGCCGATTCGCTCCGGCAGCGACTCGCGCAACCGGCTGGCCGGATGCTTCGCTCCACGGCCCGCCGCGTGCGATCCGCGCCGCGCCCGTGGGCCATGGGGATCGCAGGAGGCGCACAGGGATGTGCGCCGTCCGGCGACTGCGGAGCGGGACGCGTAGCCGTCGCCGGCCGCGACTCCATGGACCACGAAGGCAGGCGCGCCCGGAACCGACGGCCCCGTGGACCACGAAGACAGGCGCGCCCGCGATCAGAAGACGTCGAAGGCCTGCTCGCCGGTTTCGCCGGTGCCGATGACCGGGGGGGAGGCCAGCAGGCGGTCGCGATCCTCGATGCGGAGGTAGTCGGGCATTCCGCCGGGGCTGCCGTCCGGCAGCAGGGCACCGCTCGCGGGGTCGATGGTGGCCACGACCAGGCCGTCCGGCAGCGCGGGCTCGCGCAGCGGCGCGTCCGCCAGCGCCACCGCCATGTAGTCGATCCAGATCGGCAGGGCGGCGCGGCCGCCGTATTCGCCGCGGCCGAGCGGCGCGAAGTCGTCGCGCCCGACCCAGACCGTGGTCGCCAGCCCGCCACCGAAGCCGGCGAACCAGGCGTCGCGGTGGTCGTTGGTCGAACCGGTCTTGCCGCCGACGTCGGCGCGGCCGAGCGAGCGTGCCGCCGTGCCGGTGCCGCGCCGCACCACGTCGAGCAGCAGGGAGCGCACCTGGAAGGCCGTGCGCGGGTCGATGGCGCGCGGTGCCCACTCCTGCTCGGGCGGGCCGGGCAGGTCCGGCCCCTGGCCGGGGAGTTCCGGCGCGGCGGGAGGCGTGCCTTCCGCCGCCGCCACCGGCGCGGCCCCGAAATTGAACCCGTCGACCACGGTGGTGGGTGCCGCCGTGGCGCCGGCCGTGCCCGGGCAGTCGACACAGGCCCTCGGCGCGTGCGTCTCCATCACCACCACGCCGTCGCGGTCGATGACCCGGGCGATGAACCAGGGCCGGACCCGGTGCCCGCCGTTGTCGAAGGCGGCGAAGCCGGCGGTGACTTCCAGCGGGGTCAGCGAGGAGGTGCCGAGCGACATCGAAAGGTTCGGCGGCAGGCTCTCCGGGGCGAAGCCGAACTGGGTGATGTAACGCTGCGCGAACTGCACCCCGATGGCGTCGAGCAGGCGCACGGAGACGAGGTTGCGCGACTGCACCATGGCCTCGCGCAGGCGCATCGGCCCGGCGAAGTCCTCTTCGTGGTTCTGCGGCCGCCAGATGTTGCCGGCGCGGTCGCGGAACACCACCGGCGCGTCGATCACGATGGAGGCCGGGTGGTAGCCGCGCTCGAAGGCCGCCGCGTAGACGAAGGGCTTGAAGCTCGACCCGGGCTGGCGCTGCGCCTGGGTGGCGCGGTTGAACTTGTTGAGGGCGTAACTGAAGCCGCCGACCAGGGCGCGCACGGCGCCGCTGCCGGCGTCGATCGAGGCCAGCGCGGCCTGCGCCTCGGGCAGTTGCGCGAGCCGCGGTGCGGCCGTGGCCTCCGGGCGGAACAGCCGCACCACCTCGCCGGGGGCGAGCGGCCGGCCGCCGCGCCGGGCCCAGGCCAGGTCCTCGGCGGCGAGTTCCACCGCGCCTCGGCGCGCCTCGTGCAGGCGGGCGCGCCCGTCCTCGACCGCCAGCACCACCGCTGCCGCCAGGTCGGGGATGGCGGGGAAGGCGGCCAGGGCGCGGTCGAGGGCGGCCGGGCCCAGGTCCGCGACGCCCTCGATGCGGCCCTCGGCGCCGCGCCAGCTGCGCCGGCGGTCGTAGGCCAGCAGGCCGGCGCGGACCGCGGCGACGGCGGCGTTCTGCTCCGCCGCCCGCACCGTGGTGACCACCCGGAAGCCGGCGGTCAGGGCCTCGGCCCCGAAGCGCGCCTCCATCTCCTGGCGCACCATCTCCGCGAGGTAGGGGGCATCGACCTCGACGGGGGGCTCATGCGGGCGCGCGGTGTTCGGCTCGGCCAGCGCGGCCTGGAACTCGGCTTCCGTGATGAAGCCAAGCTCGCGCATGCGCGGCAGCACGTAGTGGTTGCGGCGCTCCATGGCGCGCTCCGGGTTGCTCACCGGGTTGGCGCTGGAGGGGAACTTGGGGATGCCGGCCAGCATCGCCGCCTCGGCGAGGGTGAGCTCGTCGAGGCTCTTGCCGTAGTAGAAGGCGGCGGCGGCGGCCACCCCGTAGGCGCGGTGGCCGAAGAAGATCTTGTTGAGGTAGAGCTCGAGGATCTCGTCCTTCTCCAGCACCCGCTCCATCTTCACGGCGAGCAGCATCTCGCGCAGCTTGCGGACGATGCTGTACTCGGTGCTCAGGTAGAAGCCGCGCGCCACTTGCTGGGTGATGGTGCTGCCTCCGGGCACGCGGGCGCGGTCGGTGCTGACCAGCAGCCAGACCGCCCGGCCGATGCCGACGAAATCGAGGCCGTGGTGCTCGTAGAAGCGGGCGTCCTCGGCGGCGAGGAAGGCCTTGCGGACCTTGAGCGGGATCTCCTCGATCGGGGTCGGGAAGCGCCGGGTCTCGCCGTAGAGGGCGATCAGACGGCCGTCGGCCGACTCGATGCGCAGCGGCAGCTGCAACTCGACGCGGCGCAGCTCGGCCATGTCCGGCAGCTGCGGCCAGACCACCCAGAGCAGGGCCCCGGCGGTGATCACGCCCAGCAGGCCCAGGGCCAGGCCGGCGAGGAACAGCCGGCGGAGCCAGCGCAGCCAGGGTCGCATCGTGGGGCTTTCTCGATCGGGGGATGCGGGCGAGTATACGGTCGCGGCCCCGCCCCCCCGGAGCCGCCGGGAGCGGCCGCCGTTAAGCAGGCGTTGCGGTTGACACAGTTTTCTGCTTTTAATGTGGCGGCGCACTAATCTCACGTAAGCGCCCGTGGGAAGGGGAGAAACCGTGGGTCTGTTCAGTCCATCCAAGGTGCCGGTGGTCGGGATCGACATCAGTTCGACGGCGGTCAAGCTCTTGCAGCTGAGCCGGGTCGGCAACCGCTACCGGGTCGACCACTACGGCGTCGAAGCCCTGCCGCCGAATGCGGTGATCGAGAAGAACATCGTCGAGGTCGAGGCCGTCGGCGAGGCGATCAAGCGCGCGCTCAGCCGCTCCGGCAGCAAGGCCAAGCACGCGGCGGTCGCGGTCTCCGGCTCGGCGGTGATCACCAAGGTGATCTCGATGCCGGCCGACCTCGACGAGGACGCCATGGAGGACCAGGTCCAGCTCGAGGCCTCGAACTACATCCCCTTCCCGATCGACGAGGTCAGCCTCGACTTCGAGGTGCTGGGCCCGGTGCCCTCCAGCCCGGAGAACGTCCACGTCATCCTCGCCGCCTCGCGCACCGAGAACGTCGAACTGCGCCAGCAGGCGCTGGAACTCGGCGGCCTGACGGCGAAGGTGGTGGACGTCGAGGTGTTCGCGCTGGAGAACGCCTTCCGCCTGGTCGCCGAACCGCTCGGGTTGGGCAAGGAGGCGATCGTCGCCCTGGTCGACATCGGTTCGACCATGACCATCCTCAATGTGTTCCGCAACGGCCGCAGCATCTACGCCCGCGAGCAGGTGTTCGGCGGCAAGCAGCTCACCGACGAGATCATGCGCCGCTACGGCATGAGCTACGAGGAAGCCGGTGCCGCCAAGCGCCAGGGCGGGCTGCCGGAAAGCTACGAGCCGGAGGTGCTGGAGCCCTTCAAGGAGGCGATGGTCCAGCAGATCAGCCGCCTGCTGCAGTTCTTCTACGCCGGCTCCGAGTTCAACCGGGTCGACCAGGTCGTGGTCGCCGGCGGCTGCGCCTCGATCGCCGGCATCGACCGGCTGGTCGAGGAGCACCTCGGCATCGCCACCGTGGTCGCCAACCCGCTCGCCAACATGGGCCTCGGCCCGCGGGTGCAGGCGCACGCCCTGCAGCAGGACGCCCCTTCCCTGATGATCGCCTGCGGCCTGGCCCTGAGGAGCTTCGACTGATGGCAAGGATCAACCTGCTGCCCTGGCGGGCCGAGCGGCGCAAGCAGCGCCAGAAGGAATTCATGACGATGCTGGCCGCCGCGGTGTTCGGCGGCGTGGCCGTGGTGCTCGCCGCCTCGACCTGGATGGATGGGCAGATCGAGGGGCAGCAGGCCCGCAACAGCCTGCTCGAGGCCGAGATCAAGCGGGTCGACGAGCAGATCAGGGAGATCGCCGACCTCGAGGCGCGCAGGGCCAGCCTGCTGCAGCGCAAGCAGGTGATCGAGACCCTGCAGGCCGACCGCTCGCAGAACGTGCGCCTGTTCGACGAACTGGTGCGCACCATCCCCGACGGCGTGCGCCTCGTCAGCATCAAGCAGAATGGCCAGGAACTGACCCTCACCGGCAAGACCCAGTCCAACGCCCGGGTCAGCTCCTACATGCGCAACCTCGAGGCCAGCGGGCTCATCACCAACCCGCAGCTCGGGGTGATCCGCACCTCCGACCCGCGCGAGGCCGATCGCGCCATGCCCTTCGATTTCGAGATGAAGGTGACGCTGCGCACCGCGGCCGAGGAGGCCGCCGCCGGGGCCGCCGCCCCGGTGCCCGCCGGTGACGCCGCGGCTCCCGCCACGACGCCGCAGGCCTGAAGGACCACGACCATGGCCAAGACCGCCTTCAAACTGAGCGACCTCAACAACCTCGACTTCAACAATGCCGGGGCCTGGCCGCGGGAGGTCAAGGCCGGCGCCTGCGTGCTGGCCGCCGTGCTGATCGTCGCGCTCGGCTGGACGCTCGTGATCCGCGACAAGACCATCACGCTGGAGAGCCTGGAAGCGCAGGAGCAGACCCTGCGCGGCCAGTTCGAGCAGCGCGCCGGCCAGGCCGCCAACCTCGAACCGCTCAAGGCCCAGCTCGCCCAGATGGAGACCATGCTGCGGCAGATGCTCCGCCAGCTGCCCTCGCGCACCGAGATGCCCGACCTGATCGTCGACATCTCGCAGACCGCGCTCGCCACCGGCATCACCACCGAGCTGTTCCAGCCCGGCCCCGAGGTGGTCCGCGACTTCTACGCCGAGCAGCCCATCAGCCTGCAGATGAGCGGCACCTACCACCAGTTCGGCCGTTTCGTCAGCGGCGTCGCCTCCCTGCCGCGGGTGGTCATCATGACCTTCCACGACATCTCGCTGACGCCGAAGCCGACCGTGCAGGGCCAGCCGCCGCCGCCGCCGGGCACCCTGCAGCTGCGCGGCACGATCAAGACCTACCGCTACCTCGACGACAACGAGATCGCCGCCCAGCAGGCCGCCGCGGCGGCCACGCCCGGCAACACCCCGGTCGCCGGAGCCGCGCCATGAAGAACGCCCGCATCCTCCCCGTCGTGGCCGCGGCCCTGCTGCTCGCCGCCTGCAGCCGCGGCACCGCCGACCTCGAATCCTGGGTGGCCGAGGTGCGCGCCCGGCCGGCGCCGCCGCTCGATCCGCTGCCGCCCCTGCGCACCTTCCCCACCTTCGAGTACCGCGCCGACACCCTGCGCGACCCGTTCTCGCCGCCGCAGAACCTCCGCGACGCGGCCGGACCGCGGCCCGATCCGAGCCGCCGCAAGGAGGCGCTGGAAGCCTTCCCGCTGGATGCCATGCGGATGGTCGGCACGATCGGCACCGGCGATGCCACCGTGGCCCTGGTGCTGGCCCCCGACCGGGTGACGCACCGCGTCCGTGTCGGCAATTTCCTCGGCCAGAGCGATGGCCGGGTGGTTCGGGTCGCCCCGGACCGGATCGAGCTGGTGGAGCTGGTGGCGGACGGCGCCGGCGGCTGGCTGGAACGCCAGGCCACCTTGAGTCTGGAAGACATCTGATGGGGACGCGCATGATTACCACGACCACTGAAGGCGCAGCGATGAGCACCAGGAATCCCGCGGCCCGTGCCGCCCTTGCGGCCTGCCTGCTGTGTTTGGCGGCGCTCCCGGCCTTCGCGGCCAACACCTTGCGCAGCGTCAGCCACGCCGCCGGCCAGGACGGGCGGGTGGACATCATCTTCGAGTTCGCCGCCCCGGTCGGGGCGGTCAACGCCTTCACCACCGACACCCCGCCACGCATCGCGATCGACTTCCCCGAGACCACCAGCGGGCTGGCCGAGCGGCGCATCCCGGTGGGCAGCGGTGCCGCCTCGGCCGTGTCCGTGGTCGAGGCCGGTGGCCGCACGCGGGCGGTGGTCGACCTCGTCCGCAGCGCCGGCTACACCACCCGCAGCGACGGCAACCGGCTGGTGCTGACGCTGGAGGCCGGCGCCTCCCCGGTGACCGCCTTGGGGCTCGCCTCCCCCGACCCGGCCAAGCGCATCGATGGCGGCCTGCGGGTCGCCGACGTCGACTTCCGCCGCGGCGAGGACGGTGCCGGCAAGCTGATCCTGCGCTTCAACCGCGAGGGTGCCCTGGCCAACCTGCGCCGCGATGGCGACCGCCTGGTGCTCGACATCGAGAACGCGCAGATCCCGGCGGAGCAGCAGAGGCGGCTCGACGTCAGCGATTTCGCCACCCCGGTGCTGCGGCTCGAGCCTTCCGCCCACGACGGCGGCACCCGCATCGTGCTCGCCACCGAAGGCCTGTTCGAGACCAGCGCCTACCAGACCGGCACCGAGTACATCCTCGCGGTCGCCCCGCGCGGTGCCGCCCCCGGGGTCGGCCAGGCCGGCGCCGGCGTGCCGGCGGCGCGCTTCACCGGCCGCCCGGTGACCTTCAACTTCCAGGACGTGCCGGTGCGCACCATCCTGCAGCTGATCGCCGAGGAATCGGGCCTGAACATCGTCGCCGCCGACACCGTGCAGGGCAACCTGACGCTGCGGCTGATGAACGTGCCCTGGGACCAGGCCCTGGACGTCGTGCTGCGCGCCCGCTCGCTCGACCAGCGCCGCGACGGCAACGTGGTCTGGGTCGCGCCGCAGGCCGAGATCGCCGCCTTCGAGGCGGCCCGCGAGCAGGCCCGGATCGACCTCGAGAACAAGGCGGCCCTGATCAACGAGATCATCCCGATCAACTACGCCAACGCCGAGGAGATCGCCACCCTGCTGACCGAAGGCAGCAAGTCGGCGCAGGGCGGTGGTGGCGGTGCGGCCAGCGCGGAACGCGGGTTCCTGTCGCCGCGCGGCAGCGTCAGCTTCGACCGCCGCTCCAACACCCTGCTGGTCGCCGACAACCCGCAGAAGGTGCAGGCCATCCGCGAGCTGGTCACCGTGCTCGACCGTCCGGTCGACCAGGTCCTGATCGAGGCGCGCATCGTCATCGCCCAGGAGAGCTTCGCCCGTGACGTCGGCGCCCGCTTCGGCATCAGCGGCCAGGAGAGCGACGTCATCACCTCCGGCAGCGTCGAGAGCAACCGCAATTTCCTCAACCAGGTCCGCCAGAACCAGTTGCTCGAGGCGCGCTTCCTGGTCGAGCTGGCCGACTTCAACGCCGGCCTGACCACCACGCGCCCGACCCGGCCGAACTTCATCACTCCGGCCTTCACCGACGTACTGAACACCAGTTTCGCGACCGGCACGCAATCGGCGATGGCCTTCACCATCCTCGGCAACCACCTCGACCTCGACGTCGAGCTGCAGGCCCTGCAGAGCGAAGGGCGCGGCGAGGTGGTGGCCAACCCGCGGGTGATCACCGCCAACCAGCGCGAGGCGGTGATCCGCCAGGGCGACGAGGTCGGCTTCGTCACCGTGACCGGCACCGGTGCCAACGCCACCGCCACCGTGCAGTTCAAGGAGGCCCTGCTCGAACTCAAGGTGACCCCCACCATCACCCAGGACAACCGCGTCTTCCTGGCGCTTGGCGTGAAGAAGGACGAAGTGGCCGGCTTCATCGACGTGCCGGGTGGTGGCAGCGTCCCGCAGATCAGCAAGCGCGAGGTCAGCACGGCGGTGCTCATCAACAACGGCCAGACCGTGGTGGTCGGCGGCATCTACGAGTTCGAGCGCCGCGAGGACCTCGCCAAGGTGCCCTTCCTCGGCGACATCCCCGGCCTCGGCAACCTGTTCCGCAACCGCGGCCGCAGCAACGAGAAGGCCGAACTGCTGATCTTCGTCACCCCGCGCATCCTGCAGGTGGCCGGCGCCGCCCGCTGATCCCCGGACGACGACCCGCCCGCGACGGGGCCTCCGGGCCCCGTCCGTATTTTCGGCCCCCACCGGCCCCCGCCGGCCCTCGCCGGCACTCGACGCCCCCCGCCCGTGCAGTGCTACCCTCCGGGCCTCATGACTCGCGGCAGGGGAGAAAGGGGAATGCGGATGCTGAAGAGGATGGTGGTGATGCTGTTTGCCGCGCTGGGTTCGGCGCCGGCCTTCGCGGCGGTGGCCACCGGCGGCATCGACGCCTGGATCAACCGCCAGGTCGAGCCGATCGCCACCTGGCTCGGCTCGGCCATCTTCGCCCGCGCCTGCATCGGCGAGCCGGGCTTCGCCCTGTCGCCCGCCTGTGCCGAGGGCCAGACCGGCATCCCGCTGATCGTGGTCTGGCTGATGCTGGGCGGCGTCATCACCACCCTGTATTTCCGGTTCATCAACCTCCGGGGCTTCGTCCAGGGCTTCCGGCTGATGCGCGGCGACTACGCCGAGCCGGGTGGCCCGGGCGAGGTGAGCCACTTCCAGGCCCTGACTTCGGCGGTGTCGGGCACGGTGGGCCTCGGCAACATCGCCGGCGTGGCCGTCGCCATCACCATCGGTGGCCCGGGCGCCACCTTCTGGATGATCGTGGCCGGCATCCTCGGCATGGCGACCAAGTTCGCCGAGTGCACGCTCGGCGTGAAGTACCGCCGCGAGAACCCGGACGGCACGGTCTCCGGCGGCCCGATGTACTACCTCTCGCGCGGCATCGCCGCCGAATACCCGCGGCTCGCGGGACTCGGCAAGGGATTGGCGATCCTGTTCGCGGTCTGCGCCATGCTGGGCGCCATCGGCGCCGGCTCGATGTACCAGGCCAACCAGGCCTTCTCGCAGTTCCACAAGATCACCGGTGGCGAGGCCGGACCGCTGGAAGGCATGGGCTGGGCCTTCGGCATCGGCATCGCCTTCCTCGCCGGCCTCGTGGTCATCGGCGGCATCACCCGCATCGGCAAGGTCACCGAGAAGCTGATCCCCTCGATGATCCTGCTCTACCTCGCCGGCTGTGCCGCGGTGCTCGCCCTGCATTTCGGGCAGATCCCGGCCGCCGCCGCCCTGATCGTCAGCAGCGCCTTCGACAACGAGGCGGTGGCGGGCGGCATCATCGGCGCGCTGATCGTCGGCTTCCAGCGCGCGGCCTTCTCGAACGAGGCCGGCCTCGGCTCGGCGGCGATCGCCCATGCCGCGGTCAAGACCCGACACCCGGCCACCGAGGGTTTGGTCGCGCTCTGGGAGCCCTTCATCGACACCGTCATCGTCTGCACCGCGACGGCGCTGATGGTGGTGGTCACCGGCGCCTACCTGCAGCAGGGCCTGGAGGGCGTGCAGATCACCTCCACCGCCTTCGCCACCGTCGGCGCCTGGTTCCCCTTCGTGCTGACCTTCGCCGTGTTCCTGTTCGCCTTCTCGACCATGCTGACCTGGGCCTACTACGGCGCCAAGGCGGCGACCTACCTGACCGGCGAGAACAAGGCCGTGCTCTACGGCTTCAAGCTGTTCTACCTGTCGATGGCGGTGGTGGCCTGCACCATGGATCTCTCGCAGCTGATCAGCCTTTCCGACGGCCTGATCTTCCTGATGGCGATCCCCAACCTGATCGGTGTCTACCTGCTGCTGCCGGTGGTGCGCCGCGAGGTCGACGGCTACTTCGCCAAGCTGAAGTCGGGCGAGATCCGCCCGACCCTCGCCTGAGGCATGGGCATGGCGACCGGCACCAGCCCGGCGGGGGGCGGCATGGCCCTGCACACGAAGATGCTGATCGGCTTCCTCGTCGGAGCCGTCGCCGGCGGCATCGCCTACGAGTTCGGCCACGTGGTCGGTGCCGACGGGCTGAAGCAGACCTTGCCGTGGCTGCAGGTGGTGCTGACCTGGATCACCCAGCCGGTCGGCACGATCTTCCTGCACCTGCTGTTCATGCTGGTGCTGCCGCTGGTGTTCTCGGCGCTGGTGCTGGGTGTGGTCGAGATCGGCGACCCGAAGGCGCTCGGCCGCGTCGGCGGGCGTACCCTCGCGTTCATCCTGACCGTCAGCGGCATCGCGGTGATGATCGGCCTGGTCGCGGTCAATGTGTTCCAGCCCGGCGCCGGCATCGACCCGGCGGTGGGGCAGGCGCTGATGGCCGAATCCGCCACCCAGGCGGCCGGCATCGTCGAGCGCGGCGAGGCGGCCTCGGCCATGCAGGTGCTGCTCTCGATCGTGCCGCGCAACCCGCTGGCGGCCGGCGTCGAGAACAACCTGATCGGCGTGATGTTCTTCGCCCTGCTGTTCGGCATCGCCGCGGCCAGCCTCAAGACCGAGGGCGTGCGCACCTTCGTCGGCACCCTGCAGGGCGTCTACGACATCACGCTGAAGCTGATCAACGCGGTGATCCGCATCGCGCCCTATGCCGTCGCCGCGCTGCTGTTCACCCTGATCGCCAGCCGCGGTTTCTCGGCCCTGGTGCCGCTCGCCAAGTTCGTGGCGGTGGCGGTGGGCGCGCTCGCGGTCCATCTGTTCGTGGTGTTCCCGCTGCTGCTCTGGTTCATCGGCCGGATGAACCCGCTCGAGTTCTTCCGCCGCGCGCAACCGGCCATGCTGACCGCCTTCTCGACCTCGTCGAGTTCGGCCACCCTGCCGACCACCCTGCGCGTCGCCGAGGAATCGCTCGGCACGCCGAAGCGCATCGGCCGCTTCGTCTGCACGCTCGGCGCCACCGCCAACATGAACGGCACCGCCCTGTTCGAGGGCGTGGTGGTGCTGTTCCTCGCCCAGTTCTTCGGCGTCGAGTTGAGCTTGGGCCAGCAGGTGCTGGTGCTCCTGATGTGCATCCTGGGCGGCATCGGCGCGGCCGGCGTGCCGGGCGGCTCGCTGCCGGTGATTGCCTCCATCCTCGTCATGTTCGGCATCCCGCCGGAGGGCATCGCCCTGATCCTCGGCGTCGACCGCTTCATCGACATGTGCCGCACCACGGTCAATGTCACCGGCGACCTGGTCGGCACCGTGCTGATCTCGCGCGGCGAGCCGCCCGATCCACTGGAAGGAGCCCGCCAATGACCCGCCCCGCCCGCCGCGAGCTCGCGAACGCCGTCCGTTTCCTCGCCATCGACGCGGTCGAGGCCGCCAAGTCCGGCCACCCCGGCATGCCGATGGGCATGGCCGACATCGCCGAGGTGCTCTGGAACGACCACCTGCGACACAACCCGGTGAATCCGAAGTGGCCCGACCGCGACCGCTTCGTGCTCTCGAACGGCCACGGCTCGATGCTGGTCTACGCCCTGCTGCACCTTTCCGGCTACGAGCTTCCGCTGGATGAGATCAAGCGCTTCCGCCAGCTGCACTCGAAGACCGCCGGGCATCCGGAGCGCCACCTCACGCCCGGCGTCGAGACCACCACCGGGCCGCTGGGGCAGGGCCTTGCCAACGCCGTTGGCATGGCGCTCGCCGAGCGCCTCCTGGCGCAGCGCTTCAACCGCGACGGCCACGCCATCGTCGACCACCACACCTACTGCTTCCTCGGCGACGGCTGCCTGATGGAGGGCATCTCGCACGAGGTCTGCTCGCTGGCCGGCACCTGGGGCCTGGGCAAGCTCATCGCCTTCTGGGACGACAACGGCATCTCCATCGACGGCGAGGTGCAGGGCTGGTTCACCGACGACACCGCGCGGCGCTTCGAGGCCTACGGCTGGCAGGTGATCCGCAACGTCGATGGCCATGATCCCGAGGAGATCCGGCAGGCCATCGCCACGGCCAAGGCGGAAACCGGGCGCCCGACGCTGATCGGCTGCCGCACCCACATCGGCTTCGGCTCGCCGAACAAGCAGGGCAAGGAGAGCAGCCACGGTGCGCCGCTCGGCAAGGACGAGGTGGCCCTGACCCGCGAGGCCCTGAAGTGGCCGCATGCACCGTTCGAGATCCCCGCCGAGCTCCGCAGCGCCTGGGATGCCCGCGAGCGCGGAGCGAAGGCCGAAGCCGAGTGGAACGCCCGTTTCGCCGCCTACCGCGCCGCGCATCCGGAACTCGCCGCCGAGTTCGAGCGCCGCATGGCCGGCGAGCTGCCCGCCGATTTCGCCGAAGTGGCGCGTGATTACATCGCGAAGCTCCAGGCCGAAGGCCCGGCGGTCGCCTCGCGCAAGGCCTCGCAGATGGCCCTCGAAGCCTTCGCCCCGCGCCTGCCGGAACTGGTGGGTGGATCGGCCGACCTCGCGCACTCCAACCTGACGACGTGGAAGGGCCACAGGACCGTCACCGGCAACGATCCCGACGCGCGCTACATCCACTACGGCGTGCGCGAGTTCGGCATGACCGCGATCGGCTCCGGTCTCGCGCTGCACGGCGGCTTCATCCCCTTCGACGCCACCTTCCTCGTGTTCTCCGACTACGCCCGCAACGCCGTGCGCATGAGCGCCCTGCTGCCGGTGCGCTCGATCCACGTCTACACCCACGACTCGATCGGCCTCGGCGAGGACGGCCCGACCCACCAGCCCGTCGAGCACTTGGCCTCGCTGCGCCTGATCCCGAACCACGATGTCTGGCGTCCGGCCGACGCAGTGGAATCCGCCGTGGCCTGGGCCTGCGCCCTGCAGCGCGCGCAAGGCCCGTCGAGTCTGGTGTTCTCGCGGCAGAACCTCGCGCACCAGCACCGCACGCCCGAGCAGATGGCCGACATCGTCCGCGGCGGCTACGTGCTGAGCGATCCACCCTCGGCGGCGTTCGACCTGATCCTCGTCGGCACCGGCTCGGAGCTGGAGCTCGCGCGGCTTGCCGCGGTGAAGCTGGCCGAGGAGGGCATCGCCGCCCGCGTCGTCTCGATGCCCTGCTTCGAGGCCTTCAAGCGCCAGCCGCTCGAATACCGCGAAGGCGTGCTGCCCTCGTGGTGCCGCAAGCGCGTGGTCGTCGAAGCCGGCAGCACCGAGCACTGGCGCTGCGTCGCCGGCCTCGACGGCGCGGTGGTCGGCATCGACCGCTTCGGCGAATCCGCACCCGGCGACCTGCTGATGAAGCACTTCGGCTTCACCGTCGAGAACGTGGTGGCGGCGGCGAAAGCGCTGCGCTGAGAGCCTGTGACAAAGAGCGCGCTTTCACGGAGAATTCACGGGGGGGGGGTGTGAGCATGCGCTGCCGCCATTTCGCGGCATGACTGTCAGAAATTGGAGCTGCTATGATCATCAAAACCCTGTTGTGGTCCTTCTTCGCGGTGTTCGGATCCTCCATGGCCCTGGCGGCGACCAGCTCACCGCCGACCCTGCCGGACGGCCCGGTGGAGGGTCCGCCCGGTTATGTGTGCGAGGCACGTGGTGGGGCCGTGCATTGCAGACCGATCAAACAGGAGTGAGGGAGGAAACCGGCATACGGACGGCCCCGGCAAAGCCGGGGCCGTTTTGGGGGTGGTGGTGATCATCAGGGCTTGCATTCTCTTGTTTGCGCTTGCCGCTCTGGCTGCTTGCCGCACGCTCGAAACCGAGGTGTCTACCCAGGCCCATCTCCCGGTGGGGCAGCCGGTCGTGACCGTCGAGAGCAACCAAAAGCTCATGCTTCCGGCGGAATTCGGGGTGCTGAATCCGCCGGCGTTTCCGGTGGTTCCTGCGCTTACGGGCGCGATGGCCAAGCTGGTTTGCCTTTCTTTCACCGTCGACGAAGGGGGCGCGGTCGTGGACGTTCGACCAGAATCCTTTCCTGCGGAACCTTGTGTCGATTCCGAACGGCCGGAGTCTTCGCCCTTCATCGATGCAGCCATCGACGCGGTCGAGCAATGGGAGTTTCTTGCGGCGGCGGTCTGCACGTTCGATTCCGTCGCGGCCGCCCGGGAATCCGACGCGGAATGCACGGGGGCAGCGCAGGTGCAACCCATCCCGGTACGGCTGGCGTGGAAGTTTCTGTTCACGGCCGATCGCGAAGGCCGGCAACGGGTATCGATCCGGCCGTGATCGAGCTGCAGGGCATCGCCCGCCGCTACCCTGCCGGCGGGCAGACGCTGAGTGCGCTGGACGGCATCGATTTGGTCATCGGCCAGGGTGAATCCGTGGCGATCACCGGGCCGTCCGGCTCAGGCAAATCAACCTTGCTCAGCATCCTGGGCTGCTTGGATCGCCCCAGTGCGGGGCGTTATTTGCTGGACGGCATCGACATCGCCTGCCTCGATGACCGAACACTGAGTGGGGTGCGCAACCGGCGCATCGGTTTTGTTTTCCAGAGTTTCCACTTGCTGCCGCGACTCACGGTGCTGGAGAACGTCCTGCTGCCGCTGCGGTTCGTGCGCGAGGGTCTTGACTTCGATGGCAAGGCGCGGGCGCTCGAGCTTCTGCACAGCGTGGGCTTGGGTCAGAAACTGAACCAACGGCCCGGGGAACTCTCGGGTGGACAGATGCAACGGGTGGCCATTGCCCGGGCTCTGGTCCTGCGACCGGCCTTGTTGCTGGCCGACGAACCCACCGGCAATCTCGATTCCAGAAGTGCCGCCGATATTCTCGCCTTGTTCGAGGAAGTCCATGCGCAGGGACAAACCGTGGTGATGGTGACGCATGACACGGATTTGGCCGAACGCCTGCCACGCCAGGTTCGCCTGATCGATGGGAGGGTCGTCGATGATCGCCGGCAGTGAGCACCGGGGGGCGCGCGTTCGATCCCCGCGTGACCTCCTATGCCCGGGGCTTGTCGCCTTGCTGCTTATGGGAGTGCCGGCGATGGCCGGTGTGCAATCGCCCGTCGAGCCTTCCGTATCGCCCACCGAGTCGCGGCGCGTGGTGCTCACCGGAGCGGTACGATCGACCGCTGCCGAGACCATCCACGCCCCACTGTCCAATGTCAGTCCGGTGGTGCTTCGCCAGCTGGCACCGGACGGCAGCACGGTCGCACCCGGTGACCTTCTCGTTCGCATCGATCCCGGGGCGGCCGTGGCCCAGATCGAGGCCCTGCGCGCACAGATCGTGCTGGCGCGCGCGCGCATCGCCAAAGCGGTGACCGAGCTCGATGTACGTCGCATCGAGGCGGCGCTGTCACTGGTCGATGCCGAGGCGGCACTGGCTCGTGCCGAGGTGGATGCGGCCATCCCGGCACAACATCTTGCCCGCATCGA
This sequence comes from Lysobacteraceae bacterium, assembly GCA_018333835.1. Classification (GTDB taxonomy): domain Bacteria; phylum Pseudomonadota; class Gammaproteobacteria; order Xanthomonadales; family Xanthomonadaceae; genus Silanimonas. The sequence continues at coordinate 4,273 of JAGXSL010000042.1, read as the reverse complement.
CTTCGATCGGTTCCAAGGCGAGGCCGATCGCGCGCGGCGGGAAATCGTGTTGCAGCGGGAACGGCTTGCCGACGCCCAGGCCGCCGTGCAGCGTCGCCGCCGTGACGGCGAGTTGGAGTTGGCTCAACTGGAGGCCGATCGGGTCTTTGCCGAACGGCAGATTGCGCAATCCGAGCAACGCGCCACGCGTGCCGGTACGGTCATTCTCGGTTCCGATCCGTGGAGTGGCCATCGCTACCAGGAGGGCATGTCGGCGCATTCGGGGATGGCGATCGGTGAGGTGGTGGGCGCTGGCGAGTTGTCGGTCCGTGCCTTCGCGCTGGAGGTGGATCGCCCTGCACTCAGGACGGGCCAGCGGGTGGCCGTCGGGTTTGATGCCTTGCCCGGACAGCGCGTGTCGGGTCGGATCATCGCGATTACCGGAGTGCCGGAACCGAAGGCGGCGTGGGGCAGGGGGCACTACTTCACTCTCGATATCGCGCTCGAGGATGCGGCCGGGCTGCCGCTTCGCCCCGGGATGAGTGCGCGGGTGGATTCGATGATCAGCAAGGCACCGGCTGCGCCGGTTCTGCCCGCGGTGGCGAACCTGCGACTCGAAGGCGAGATCATGGCCCGGCGCAGTGCGGCCATCGCCCCACCGTCGGTGGAGGGGCAATGGCAGTTCCAGATCACCCAACTCGTGCCGGACGGCAGCAGCGTGCACAGCGGGCAGGTGATCGTGACCTTCGATACGGGGGAGTTGAACCGTCGCTTGCAGGAGGTTCAAGGCCGACTGGACCAGAAGCGCAGCGAACGGGAACGGCTGACGCTCGATCTCGCAGAACGCCAGAAGACCGAACGGCTCGCGATGGAGGAGCAGCGTGCGGAGTTGGCCAAGCGCACGCGCAAGGCCGCACAGCCCGCCGGGCTACTGCGTTCCGTGGAATACCGTCGGTTGTTGATCGATCGCAAGCATGCCGAGCGGCGGTTCGAGCTGTTCGCGCAGCGCTATGACGCCAGTGCCGATTGGCGCCATGCGGAAAACGCCTTGCTGGCCGCGGAACTCGCACAACTCGAGGTCGATCTGGCCAACATCACGGAAGCGATATCCGCCATGCAGGTCCGTGCGCCACGGGATGGGGTGTTGGTCATCCGCAGCAACTGGCGGGGAGAGCGGTTCGAGGTGGGTGCGCAGGTGTTCGTGGGCCAGGCCATTGCCGAGATTCCCGACCCCGCCACGCTCATGGTTCGAGCGGTCGCTCCCGAACGGGATTGGCGGCACTTGCAGGAAGGCATGCAAGCCCAGGTGCGCATCGAGGGCGGTGCTGGTCGCCAGCTCGAAGCCGTGCTGACCCGCGTGGGGGCGGCCGTGCGCAGTCAATCGCGCCGACGCCCGATTCCGGTGGTGGATGTCGAGTTCAGCTTGCAAGGGAACCTGGCGGAACTCCGGCCGGGCCAAGTGGTGAGCGTGGAGTTGGACACCCGGAGGGATGGCGCATGAGTCGGCACCATGCCCGGGTCACGGCAAACCCGTTTCGCGCCGCGCGGGATTACCGGCTGGCGCTGTGGCTGAGCATCGGCCTGCTCGCTGGCTGTGGCCGTGAACCACCGGCCGATAGCGCGGTCGAAGCGGTGCGGGCCACGCCCTTGTTGCTGACGATCGAGACGCAGGGGGAATTGCGGGCGGCACAGGTCACGCAACTCGCCGTTCCCGGCGAGGGTTTTACTTCACGGCAACTCGTTTGGATGGTGCCGGACGGCAGCCGAGTGGCCAAGAATGACGTGGTGGCGCGTTTCTCGGCGGCGCGGGTGCAATTGGAATTCGATAAAGCCTTGCATGAGCTGGAACGCAACCGACTTGCCCGGCTCGCCAAGGAGGCGGAATTGGCGCTCGGCGAGCACCGGCTCGCGGTGGATCGTGCTCGGGTCGAGAGCGAACTGGCCATCGCGGCGCGTTACGCGCAAGCCGAAATCACGGCCATCGCCCGAAATATGATCCTGGATGCCATCACCGACGAACGCTTCCTCCGTGAAAAGCAAGCGGTATTGGACTGGCGCGAAGACCAATCCGCGGTTCGTGGCGATGCCGAGCGTCGGGTTCTCGAGGCACGGCAACAGGCAGTGGCAACGCAGCTGCGAACGCTGGCGGCCGATCTTGGTGCCTTGGAGTTGCGCGCCCCCCACGATGGCATCTTCCTGCTTTCGGCCGATTGGAGCGGTGAGAAGCCGCGGCTTGGCGCACAGTTTTTTGCCGGGAACGACTTCGCCACCCTGCCCGACCAGCGGGCCTTGGAGGTGGAGTTGCGCGTGCCGCAACTGGAGGCAGAGGGAATCGCCGTGGGCCTTCCGGTGCGACTGCATCCCATCGGCGAACCCGCACAGGGGTTCGAGGCCCCCATCACCTGGGTGGCCCATGCACCGCGCGCGGTGTCTCGCCATGAGCCCATGCGCTACCTTGTTTTCAGGGTCGCTGTGCCGGAGGCCGTGGCACGCAGGGATGCCTGGGTTCCCGGTCAGACCTTCGTCGGCCAGGTCATTCTCAAAAGCAGCGCGCGCGCCTTGAGCGTGCCCAATCTCGCCTTGCTCAGTGCCGGCGATAGTCATACGGTGTACGTGTTGACCCCCGAAGGCCCGCAACAGCGCCGCGTTGTACTGGGTGCGCGGGGGCCGGCGCGCTCCGAGGTGCTGGAAGGCCTCGCCGAGGGGGAACGCGTGCTGTTGCTGCCTACCGCGCGGGACGCCGAGTGAAGGCGCCGAGTGAAGGAACGGGCCCATGATTCGGCACGATGGCTTGTTGGATCCGGCGGGCTGGCGCGAAGCCTTTGATGAACTGGCACGGCGCAAGCTGCGCACCGGGCTCACACTGCTGGGGCTGATCTTCGGCGTGGGTGCCATCGTGGCCATGCAGGCGGTGGGCGAGGGCAGTCGCCGTGAGGCTTTGCGGCTCGTGGAAGGATTGGGGTTGAACAATCTCGTGGTCGAGGCCCATGCTCCGGCCGACGAGACCGCATTGCGCGAATTGCGTCAGCGCAGCCTGGGGCTGAGCCGTGCCGATGCGGCGGCAGCCCTGCAGGTAGTACCGGGTGCGGTGGCGACCGCGGCCGAGAAACGCCTGCGCACCGACAGCGTCCACAGTGATTTCGCCGCCGCCGATGCGCAGGCCGTCGGCGTCACGCCCAGTTTTTTCGCCTTATCCTCGCTGGCGGTGGCGAAAGGCCGCTTGTTCGACAGCGAGGACGAGCTGCGGGTTGCACCAGTGGCGGTACTCGGCCACCAGGCTGCGCGCAGCCTGTTTCCCTCCGGCCCAGCCGTGGGGCACTGGATCAAGGTCAATCATGTCTGGTTGGAAGTGGTCGGCGTTCTGGCCGATCGGGATCTTTCGGCGGCAACGTTTGAAGGCGTACGCTTGGGCTTGGAGACGAATCGCGTCTTCGTTCCTTTGACTACCGCGCTCCTGCGCTTCGACAGCCCACCCCTGCAGGACGAAATCGATCGGTTTTTACTCCAACTCGACCGGCCGGAGCACAGCGCTGCCGGTGCGCGGGTTCTGGCCGAGCTCATCCGCCAGCGGCACGCCGGTGCCGATGATTTTCGCCTGGTCGTGCCGGCGCAGTTGTTTCAGCAACACCAGCAAACCCAGCGCATCTTCCAGGTGGTGATGGGCGCGATCGCCGCCGTCTCGCTGCTGGTGGGCGGTATTGGTATCATGAACATCATGCTCGCCAATGTGCTGGAGCGCCGCCGCGAAATTGGATTGTTGCGTGCATTGGGGGCAAGTCAGGATGACATCGTCGCCCGCTTCTTGCGCGAGGCGGCCGCGATTTGTGTGGCCGGTGCCCTGCTCGGTTTGGTGTTCGGTGCCCTTCTCGCCTATGCCATCGCGGCAGGGGCCGGATGGCAGGTGGCCTGGGCACCTTTGCCCGTACTTGGCGCGGTGCTGGTTTGCATTCTCGTGGGCCTCGCCTTCGGCGTGTATCCCGCCCGGCAGGCGGCCCAGCTCGATCCCATGAGCGCACTGCGAACGGATTGAACCGCCCCGGCTTTTCCGGAGGCTGTTTTCATTGAGTCACGCCGCTTTGGCGTAACCGCTGGTTTCGGCGTAGAACGCCGCTTCTGCTTCCGCTGGGGGAATGTAGCCGATCGACCCCAGCAGCCGCTTCGTGTTGTACCACTGCACCCAATCGGCCACCGCCCATTCGACGTCCTCGCGACCTCGCCAGGTCTGCCGGTGGATCACCTCGGTCTTGAACAGGCCGATCACCGTCTCGGCCAGCGCGTTGTCGTAGGAATCGCC
>JAGXSL010000041.1 GCA_018333835.1 Lysobacteraceae bacterium | reverse complement strand
GCGGCCTCGCGCACCCCGGTCATCGCCGACCTCAAGCCCGGCGGCCGCTTCACCGCGGTGGAGCTGCACGCCGCCGGCGGCACCGCGCGCGTGCTGGCCGAGCTGCGCGCCGCCGGCCGCATCGCCGACACGCCGACGATGACCGGCCAGACGCTGTTCGCGGCCGTCGATGCCGCCCGCGTGGCACACGCCGCCAGCGGCACCGCGCTCGACGACCCGGAAGCGGCCGCCGTGGTGCCCGGCTTCGCGGCACCGCTGAAGCCGCACGGCGGCTACTCGGTGCTGTACGGCAACCTCGCCCCCGAGGGCTGCATCTGCAAGCTGCCGGCGCAGCGCCGTCGGCACGAGGGCCCGGCGCGGGTGTTCGATTCCGAGGACGCCGCCTTCGCCGCCGTGCAGGCGCGCGCCATCCAGCCGGGCGACGTGATCGTCATCCGTTTCGAAGGCCCCGCGGGCGGCCCCGGCATGCGCGAGATGCTGGCCGTCACCGCCGCCCTGGTGGGCCAGGGCCTCGGCAACGACGTGGCCCTGATCACCGACGGCCGCTTCAGTGGCGCCACCCACGGCTTCATGGTCGGGCACATCGCGCCCGAAGCTGCGCGCGGCGGCCCGCTGGCCCGGCTGCGCGACGGCGACCGCGTGCGGATCGACGTCGACGCCCGCGAGATCCGCACCGACGCCGACCTCGACGCCCGCGAACCGGCCCGCATCGAACCCCGCGTGCGCCACGGCGCGCTCGCCAAGTACGCCCGCCACGTCGCCTCGGCGAGCCGCGGCGCAATCACCACCGGCTAGGCCGCGTACCGCGCCGCACCCGCCCACTCCTTCCTCTCTCCCCGCTTCTCCACTCGTTACTCGCCAAGGACTCCACCATGACCACCACCACCCGCATCACCACGCCCGCCGCCCTGGAACACCGCACCGTCGCCGTCATCGGCTACGGCAGCCAGGGCAGCGCCCATGCGAAGAACCTGCGCGACTCCGGTGTGCGCGTCATCGTCGGCCTGCGCGCTGGCGGCCCCACCGAAGCCAAGGCCAAGGCCGACGGCTTCGAAGTGCGCGAACCCGCCGACGCCGTGCGCGCGGCCGATGTCGTCGCGGTGCTGACGCCGGACATGGTCCAGCCGCAGCTCTACCAGCAGCACATCGCGCCGAACCTGAAGGCCGGTGCCTGCCTGCTGTTCGCGCACGGCTTCAATGTGCACTACGGCCAGATCAACCCACGCCACGACATCGACGTCGTGCTGGTGGCACCGAAGGGCCCGGGCGCGCTGGTGCGCCGCGAGTTCGAGATCGGGCGCGGCGTGCCGTCGGTGTACGCCGTGCACCAGGACCAGAGCGGCGAGGCCGAGGCGATCGCGCTGGCCTACTGCTCGGGCATCGGCGGCGGTCGCGCGCAGCCGATCAGGACCACCTTCAAGGAAGAAACCGAGACCGACCTGTTCGGCGAGCAGGCCGTGCTCTGCGGCGGCGCCACCAAGCTGGTGATGGCCGGCTGGGAGACGCTGGTCGAGGCCGGCTACCAGCCCGAGATCGCCTACTACGAGTGCCTGCACGAGCTCAAGCTCATTGTCGACCTGCTGTACGAGGGCGGCATCACCCAGATGCACCGCTTCATCAGCGAGACCGCCCAGTACGGTGACCTGACGCGCGGCCCCTACGTGGTCGACGAGCACACCCGCACGCAGATGAAGCGCGTGCTGGCCGAGATCCAGGACGGCCGCTTCGCCCGCGAGTGGATCGCCGAGTACCGCGCCGGCAACCCGAACTACCGCGCGCTGAAACAGGCCGACCTGGAGCACCCGATCGAGGCCGTGGGCCGCAAGCTGCGCGCCGGCATGCCGTGGCTGAACCCGCGCGGCGAAGCGCCGGCGAATCCCTCGGCTACGGCGGCGCCCACCCCGGCCACCCCGCAGGCGAGCCCCGCCGAGGCCGGCGCATGAACGGAGCCGAGTGGCTGGTGAAGGCACTCGAGGCCGAAGGGGTCGACACCCTGTTCGGCTACCCGGGCGGCTGCATCATGCCCTTCTACGACGCCCTGCTCGGCAGCACCATGCACCACGTGCTGGTGCGCCACGAGCAGGCCGCCGCACTCGCCGCGAACGGCTACGCGCGCCACAGCGGCCGGGTCGGCGTCTGCGTCGCCACCTCCGGCCCGGGCGCGTCGAACCTCGTCACCGGGATTGCCGATGCGCTGCTGGACTCGGTGCCGATGGTCTGCCTCACCGGGCAGGTGCCGACCTACTTGATGGGCACCGATGCCTTCCAGGAGCTGGACGTGTTCGGCATGACCCTGCCGATCGTCAAGCACAGCTACCTGCCGCGCTCGGTCGAGGAACTGCCGGCGGTGCTGCACGAGGCCTTCCACCTGGCGCGCAGCGGCCGCCCCGGCCCGGTGCTGATCGACCTGCCGAAGGACGTGCAACTTGCGAAGGCCGACCACCTGCCCGCACCGGCGCCGATCGCCAGCCCGTCGGTGGTGAACGCCGTGCCGGTGGGGCTGGTGGAGGCGCTGGCCCTGATCGCGCGTTCGAGGAAGCCGGTGGTCTACGGCGGTGGCGGTATCGCCATCGCCAAGGCGACGAAGGCTTTCCGCCGCTTCATCGCGGCCACGAGGATGCCGACGGTGCTGACCCTGCGCGGCCTGGGCGCCCTGCCCTTCGACCACCCCGCTTTCCTCGGCATGCTGGGCATGCACGGCTCGCGCGCCGCGAACCTGGCCGTGCAGGAAAGCGACCTGCTGATCGTCGTCGGCGCGCGCTTCGACGACCGTGCCACCGGCAAGCTGGCCGAGTTCGCCCCGCATGCCAAGGTGATCCACCTCGACGCCGACCTCGGCGAGATCAACAAGCTGCGCCGCGCGGATGTCTCGGTGCACGGCCGCATCGACCACAGCCTGAACGCGCTGTGCGCCGCCATCAGCCGCTGCGAGGACTGGCGGGCGCTGTGCGCCGAGCGCGTGCAGAAGCACGCCGCCCGCTACGACGCGCCCGGCGGCGACATCTACGCCCCGGCCCTGCTGAAGCGGCTGTCGGAACTGGTGCCCGAGGCGATCGTCACCTGCGACGTCGGCCAGCACCAGATGTGGGTTGCGCAGCACTGGGGCTTTCGCGACCCGACGCATCACCTCTCCAGCGCCGGCCTCGGGACCATGGGCTTCGGCCTGCCGGCGGCGATCGGCGCGCAGCTGTCGAACCCGGGTGCGACCGTCGTCTGCATCAGCGGCGACGGCAGCTTCCAGATGAATATCCAGGAGCTGGCCACGGTGGCCCGCGAAAGGCTGCCGATCAAGATCGTGCTGCTCGACAACCAGGCCCTCGGCATGGTGCGGCAGTGGCAGGAGCTGTTCTTCCAGGAGCGCTACTCGGCGGTCGATCTCTCCGACAACCCCGACTTCGGGCTGATCGCCAAGGCCTACGGCATCCCGTCGATGAAGCTCGATGCCCGCGCCGACCAGGAGCGCATGCTGGCCGAGTTCCTGGGTATCGAGGGCCCGGCCTTCCTGCACGTCGCCATCGATCAGAAGGCCAACGTCTGGCCGCTGGTGCCGCCCAACAAATCCAACACCGAGATGCTCGATGCGCCGGCCGATGCCGTCGCCCATGACGAGAGCAAGGAGTTCGTCCATGCACTTCCAACTTGAGATCGCGCTGCGGCAATCGGAAGGTGCGCTTGCCCGCGTGCTGGGCATGGCGCAGCGTCGCGGCTATGCACCGATCGCGCTGCAGGCCGAGACCGATCCGCGATCCCCGGCGTGGTGGCTGTCGATGACGGTCGAGAGCGAGCGCTCGGCCCAAAGCCTGAAGTCGCAGCTCGACAAGCTGCACGACTGCCTCGCGGTGGAGCTGACGCCATGTCGCTGATGCAGTTCTGCGACGGCGAGATCGCCGCGGCCGAGGCCTTCAGCGTCCCGCTGACCAGCCATGCGCTGCACTACGGCACCGGCGTGTTCGAGGGCATCCGCAGCTACGCCACCGACGACGGCGGTGCGGCGGTGTTCCGCCTTCCCGAGCACCTGGAGCGCATGAAGAAGGGTGCCGAGGCGCTGGGCATGAAGTTCGACGTCACCCAGGCCACCGGCGCCGTGCTGGCGACGCTGCGCGCGAACGGCCATCGCGACGCCTACATCCGCCCGCTGCTGTGGTTCAACGCCGGCGGGCTGGGGCTGGATGTCGACAAGCTCAGCGAACGCCTGATGGTCGCCACCCTGCCGTGGACCTCGCACCTGGGCACGCACCGGGTGCGGCTCACCGTCTCGCCCTTCCGCCGCAACCCGGCCAAGGCCCTGCCGCCGCTGAAGCTCTGCGGCAACTACGTCAACTCGATCCTGGCCAAGCGCGAGGCCACGCAGCGCGGCTTCGGCGAGGCGCTGTTCGTGGACGACGACGGCTTCGTCGTGGAGTGCACCGGCGAGAACGTGTTCCTGGTGAAGGACGGCCGCGTCACCGCCGTCGCGCACGGCGACGCCCTGCCCGGCATCACCCGCGACACGGTGATCCAACTCACCGGCGCCGAATCGCGCCCGGTGCGCATCGAGGAACTGAAGGCCGCGGATGAGGTGTTCCTGACCGGCACCTCGGCCGAGATCGCGCGCGTCGAGGCCATCGACGAGCGCCTGTTCGCCGCCTCGCCCTTCGGCGATGCCCTGGCCGCCCGCTACGCCGACATCGTCCGTGGCCGGGCGGAAACGGCCCGTGGCTGGCTGACGAGAGTCTGATGCCACTGGACGCCGCCCGCGCCGAGGTGAGCGCCAGCGACGTGCTGGCGGCCAGCGCGCGCCTGCGGCGCTACCTGCCGCCGACGCCGCTGCATTACGCCGAGCGCTTCGGCTGCTGGCTGAAGCTGGAGAACCTGCAGCGCACCGGCGCCTACAAGGTACGCGGGGCGCTGAACGCCCTGCTGGTGGCGCGCGAGCGCGGCGACCGCCGCACGGTGATCACCGCCTCGGCCGGCAACCACGCCATGGGCCTGGCCTGGGCGGCACGCGAGCTGAAGGTGCCGGTGATCACCGTGATGCCGGTGACGGCGCCGGCGGTGAAGGCGCAGGGCGTGGCCTTCCTCGGCGCGACGGTGCGCCTGAGCGGGAACAGCTACGACGAGGCGAAAACGCACGCGCTGCAGCTCGCCGGGCAGCACGGCTTCCGCTACCTCTCGGCCTTCGACGATCCGGACGTGATCGCCGGGCAAGGCACGCTGGGCATCGAGCTGGCCGCGCATGCGCCCGAGGCCGTGCTGCTGCCGATCGGCGGTGGCGGCTTGGCCGCGGGCGTGGCGCTGGCGCTGAAGTCGGCCTGCCGGTCGGCACCACGGGCATCGCGGCGCATCCGCATCATCGGCGCGCAGGTCGAGGGCGTGGACGCGATGGCGCGCGCGCTGAAGGGCGACACCTCGCCGATCAGCCCCCGCGCCACGCTGGCCGACGGCATCCGCGTCGCGGAAGCCGGCACGCTGACCCGCGAAATCCTCTCGCGCCTGCTCGACGACCTGATCATCGTCCGCGAGGCCGAGCTGCGCGAGACCCTGACGCGGCTGATGCTCGAAGAGCACATCGTCGCCGAAGGCGCCGGCGCGCTGGCGCTGGCCGCCGGCCGTCGCGTGGCCAGCCGCCGCAAGGTCGCCGTCGTCTCCGGCGGCAACATCGACGCCGCCGTCTTCGCCCAGCTGCTGCTCGACACCCGCCCGCGCCCGCCGCGGCCACCGCGCCGGCGCAGCGCCGATCCCGTTTCCCGACACCCCCAGGAGTCCACGCCATGAGCCCCGCCCCGGAGCGCATCCGCATCTTCGACACCAGCCTGCGCGACGGCGAGCAGTCGCCCGGATGCAGCATGGACGCGGCGCAAAAGCTGCGCTTCGCATTGGCGCTGGCCGAACTCGGTGTGGATACGGTCGAAGCCGGCTTCGCCGCCAGCTCGGAGGCCGATGCCGACGGCATCGCCCGCATCGCGCGCGCCCTGCGCGGCACCGGCACCGGCGTGTGCAGCCTCGCGCGCTGCCGTCCCGGCGACATCGAGGCCTCGGCCAAGGCGCTGGAAGGCGCGGACGCGCCACGCATCCACGTCTTCATCGCCACCAGCCCGCTGCACCGCCAGCACAAGCTCGGTTTCTCGAAGGAGGAAGTGGTCGATGCGGCCGTCCGCGCGGTGGAGCACGCCCGCCGCCTCGTCGAGGACGTGGAGTTCTCGGCGGAGGACGCGATCCGCACCGAACCCGAGTTCCTCGAGGCCGTGTTCCGCGCCGCCGCGCAGGCCGGGGCGCGCACGCTCAACGTGCCGGACACTGTCGGCTACACCACCCCGGCCGAGATCGAGGCCCTGTTCCGCCGGCTGCGCGCGGCCCTCGGCGAGGAGGCCATCCTCTCCGCGCACTGCCACGACGACCTCGGCCTCGCGGTCGCCAACTCGCTCGCCGCGATTGCCGGGGGCGCGCGGCAGGTCGAGTGCACCGTCAACGGCATCGGCGAACGCGCTGGCAATGCCGCGCTGGAGGAGCTGGTGATGGCGCTGAACGTGCGCGCCGACCGCTTCCCCTTCCGCACCGGCATCGACACCACCCGCCTGGTGCCGACCTCGCGCCTGCTGACCCGCATCACCGGCATGGCCGTGCAGCGCAACAAGGCGATCGTCGGCGCCAATGCCTTCGCCCACGAGAGCGGCATCCACCAGCACGGCATGCTCAAGCACCGCGACACCTACGAGATCATGCGCCCCGAGACGGTGGGCTGGGCGCGCTCGCAGATGGTGCTCGGCCGGCACAGCGGCCGCGCGGCGGTGAACGAGCGGCTGGGCTTCCTCGGCTTCTCGCTGGACGAGGCCGCGGCCGAGCGCCTGTTCCTCCGCTTCAAGGCCTTGGCCGAGAAGAAGAAGGAAGTCTTCGACGCCGACCTCGAGGCCCTGGTGCTGGGCGAGGACACCCGCAGCTCCGGCTGGCAGCTGACGGCCTTCCACCTGAGCACGGGCGCGGGCGGCGGCGAGCAGCCGGCCGCCGCCATCGAACTGCGCGATCCGCAGGGCGAGGCCCACTTCGGCCGCGGTAGCGGCGACGGCCCGGTGCATGCGCTGTTCGCCGCGCTGACCGAGGCGCGCGGCATGCACGTCGAGGTGCAGAGCTACGCGGTGCACAGCGTCAGCAGCGGCGAGGACGCGCAAGGCCAGGCCAGCTTGAGCACCCGCCACCACGGCGAGGAGCTCACCGCCAGCGCAACCAGCACCGACATCCTCGAGGCCAGCGCCCTGGCCTGGCTGGCACTCGCCCAGCGCATCGCCCGCCGCCCCGGCGCAACGCAGGCGACCGACGCCCCGACGCCCGGCACTGCTCCGACCGCGGCATCCTCCGGCGCGAACGCGGCCGCCGCCACGGAGGCCCGCGCATGAACGCGCCACGCACCCTGTTCGACAAGCTGTGGGAAGCGCATTGCGTCCGCGAGGAAAGCGAGCGCGCCCCGGCCATCCTCTACATCGACCTGCACTTGCTGCACGAGGTGACCAGCCCGCAGGCCTTCGCCGAACTCGCCGCCCGCGGCCTGAAGGTGCGCCGCCCCGAACGCCACGTCGCCACACTCGACCACAGCACGCCGACCTCGCCGGCAGATGCGCAAGGAAACCGCGCCTGGACCAGCCCGCAGGCCGAGGCGCAGGTCGAAGCCCTGCGCGCGAACTGCGAAGCGCAGGGCATCGAGCTGTTCGACTGGGGCAGCGGCCGTCGCGGCATCGTCCACGTCGTCGGCCCCGAGCTCGGCCTGACCCAGCCGGGCATGACCATCGTCTGCGGCGACAGCCACACCGCGACGCACGGCGCCTTCGGGGCGCTGGCCTTCGGCATCGGCAGCAGCGAGGTCGGCCACGTGATGGCCACGCAGTGCCTGCTGCAGCGCAGGCCGAAGACGCTGGCGATCACCGTCGATGGTCGGCTGCCGCCCGGCTGCAGCGCCAAAGACCTGATCCTCCACATCATCGGCCGCATCGGCGTGGCCGGTGGTACCGGCCACGTCATCGAGTACCGCGGCACCGCCATCGAGGCCCTGTCGATGGAGGAACGCATGACGGTCTGCAACATGAGCATCGAGGCCGGGGCACGCGCCGGCCTGATCGGCGTCGACGAGGTGACCATCGAGTGGCTGCGCGGCCGCGAGCGCGTCCCGCAAGGCGCGGCCTTCGAGACCGCCGCCACCGCATGGCGGCAATGGCGCAGCGATGACGGTGCCCGCTTCGACGCCGAGGTCCGCATCGACGCCCGCGAGCTGCGCCCCACGCTCACCTGGGGCACGCACCCCGGGCAGGTCGTCGCCGTCGATGCCACGCTGCCGAAGGCCGCGCCGGAGACGGTGGGCGCGCTGTCCTACATGGGCTTCGAAGGCGGCGCGCCGCTGGCCGGCCAGCCGGTGGACGTGGTCTTCGTCGGCAGCTGCACCAACGGCCGCCTTTCGGACCTGCGCGAAATGGCCGCCGTGCTGCGCGGCCGCCGCGTGCATCCGCGCGTGCGCATGCTGGTGGTGCCGGGCTCCGACGCGGTGAAGCGCGAGGCCGAGGCCGAGGGCATCGACCGCCTCGTCCGCGAGGCCGGTGCGGAATGGCGCGAGCCGGGCTGTTCGATGTGCATCGCCATGAACGGCGACACGGTGAAACCCGGCCAACTCGCCGTGAGCACCAGCAACCGCAACTTCGAGGGCCGGCAGGGCAAGGGCGCGCGCACCGTGCTCGCCTCGCCCGCCAGCGCCGCCGCCGCCGCGATCGCCGGCGGCATCGCCGATCCGCGCGCCTATGCCGATCCCGCGAACGCAGCGGCTTCGGCTTCGGCAACCACGATCACACCGGCCACTGCAAACCCCCTGTCGACCGCCGAGGCCAGCGCATGAAGCCCTTCCGCACCCTGGAATCCCCGATCGCCTGCCTGCCGCGGGCCCACATCGACACCGACCAGATCATCCCCGCGCGCTTCCTGACCACGACGACGCGCGAGGGCCTCGGACAGCACGCCTTCCACGACTGGCGCTTCGATGAGCACGGCGCGCCGCGCGCGGACTTCGTGCTGAACCGCCCCGAGCACCGCGCTGCCCGCATCCTCGTCGCCGGCCGCAACTTCGGCTGCGGCAGCTCGCGCGAGCATGCCCCCTGGGCCCTGCTCGACGCCGGTTTCCGCGCCGTCATCAGCAGCGGGATCGCCGACATCTTCCGCAACAACGCGCTGAAGAACGGCCTGCTGCCGATCGTGCTGCCGGAGGCGGTGGTCGATACCCTGCTCGCCCAGCCCGGCCTGCGGCTGCAGATCGACGTGGCGAAGCGCCGCGTCTACTGGCCGGACGGCGGGTTCATCGAATTCCCGCTCGACGCCTTCGCCCAGGCCTGCCTGCTGGAGGGCGTCGACGAACTGGGCCACCTGCTGGCCCAGTCCAGCGCCATTGATGCCTACGAGACCCGGCAGGCCGGATCGACCGCCCACGGGGAGCCCCGCCATGTCGCCTGATGCCACCCATGCTCCCTCCAGCCCTTGCCGGGCGCGCATCGCGGTGCTGCCCGGCGACGGCATCGGCCCCGAAGTCACCGCCGCCGCCGTCGCCGCGCTGCGCGCCGTCGGCCGGCGTTTCGGCCACGCCTTCGCCTTCGACGAGGCGCTGATCGGCGGTGCCGCCATCGACGCCAGCGACGAGGCCCTGCCCGCCGCCACCGTCGCCGCCTGCGAAGGCGCCGACGCCGTGCTGCTCGGCGCGGTCGGTGGGCCGAAGTGGAGCGACCCGAAGGCGGCACTGCGGCCCGAGCAGGGGCTTCTCGCCCTGCGCCGGGCGCTCGGCGTCTACGCCAACCTGCGGCCGGTCAGGCCGCATCCGGCCACGCTGGCGCATTCGGCGATCAAGGCCGAGGTGCTGGCCGGCGTCGACCTCATCGTGGTGCGCGAACTCACCGGCGGCAGCTACTTCGGGCGCAAGGAGCGCCACGCCGACCGCGCCCTCGACGTCTGCGAATACAGCGTCGCCGAGATCGAGCGCGTCGCTCGCCACGCCTTCCGGCTGGCGCGCACGCGGCGCGGCAGGCTCACCTCGGTGGACAAGGCCAATGTGCTGGAGACCTCGCGGCTGTGGCGCGAGGTCGTCACGCGCGTCCACCGCGACGAGTTCCCCGACGTGGTGCTCGAGCACCAGCTGGTCGACTCGATGGCGATGCACCTGATCGCCCGCCCGCGCGACTACGACGTGGTGCTGACCGAGAACCTGTTCGGCGACATCCTCACCGACGAGGCGGCGATGCTGGCCGGCTCGATGGGCCTGCTGCCTTCCGCGGCGCTCGGCGACGGCACGCGCGGCCTGTACGAGCCGATCCACGGCAGCGCCCCGGACATCGCCGGGAAGGGCATCGCCAACCCGATCGCGGCGATCCTGAGCGCGGCCCTGCTGCTGCGGCATTCGCTGGGACTGCACCGCGAGGCCGAGGCCGTCGAGGCCGCGGTCTCCGCGGTCCTCGATGCCGGCGCCGGCGATGCCCGCCTGCGCCCCCGCGACCTCGGCGGGAGCGCCTCGACACTCGATCTCGCGCAGGCCGTGATCGCGCGCCTCGGCGACGCCTCCAAACCCTACCCCGCCGTCGCCCTGCGCGACTGAGCTCGCCGCGCCTTCAGCCGCCGAGCGCGGCGAGGAAGCGCCGCGGCGCCTCCTCGAAGCCGCCGTTCGACATGAACACCACGTGGTCGCCGGGTCGCGCCGCGGCGGCCAGCGTCGCCACCATCGATTCGACATCCGGCACGGTGCGCGCCTCGCCGCGCACCGCGGCGACGACCCGGGCGGCATCCCAGGGCAGATTCGGGCGATGCAGGAACACCACGGCGTCGGCCGGATCGAGCGAGGGTGCCAGCGCCTCGGCATGGGCGCCAAGGCGCATCGAGTTGCTGCGCGGCTCCAGCGCGGCAATCACGCGCGCCGCGCCGACCTTCGCGCGCAGGCCGTCGAGTGTGGTGCGGATGGCGGTCGGGTGGTGGGCGAAGTCGTCGTAGACAGTGACGCCGCGCGCCACGCCCACCACTTCCAGTCGGCGCTTGGCGCTGGCGAAGTTCGCGAAAGCCGGCAGCAGGGCTTTCGCGTCGCAACCCACCGCGGCCGCGGCGGCGAGTGCGGCCAGCGCGTTCATCGCGTTGTGGCGGCCGAGCAGCGGCCACTCCACGGTGCCGAGTTCATGGCCGCGATGGGCCACCACGAAACGCGAGCCGTCGGCGGCCAGCAGGCGCGCCGTCCAGTCGAGCACGGCGTCGTCCGCCGCCCCTGCCACCGTCGTCGCGAGCTCCGGCCGGCCGGCAGCATCGACGATCCCGAAGCGCTCCACCGGGGTCCAGCAGCCCATCGCCAGCACCTCGGCGAGTGCGGTGTCCTCGCCGTTGACGATGAGCCGCCCGCGGCCCGGCACGATGCGCACGAGGTGGTGGAACTGGCGCTGGATCGCATGGATGTCCGGGAAGATGTCGGCGTGGTCGTACTCGAGGTTGTTCAGCACCGCCACCCGCGGCCGGTAGTGCACGAACTTGCTGCGCTTGTCGAAGAAGGCGGTGTCGTACTCGTCGGCCTCGACCACGAACTCGGCACCCGTGCCGAGGCGCGCCGAGACGCCGAAGTTCTCCGGCACGCCGCCGACCAGGAAGCCGGGATCGCGGCCTGCGGATTCCAGCAGCCAGGCCAGCAGCGCGGTCGTCGTGGTCTTGCCGTGGGTGCCGGCCACCGCCAGCACCGCGCGGCCGGGCAGCACGTGTTCGGCGAGCCACTGCGCGCCGGAGTTGTAGCGCAGGCCGGCGTCCAGCACGTGCTCGACCGCCGGGTTGCCGCGCGAGAGCGCATTGCCGACAAGGACCTCGTCGATGCCGGGGGCGATGTTCTGCGGCGAGTAGCCGCTGGCCAGCGCGATGCCGAGCGCCTCGAGCTGGGTGCTCATCGGCGGGTAGACGTTCTGGTCGGAGCCTTCGACCGCGTGCCCGAGCTCGCGCGCCAGGGCGGCGATGCCGCCCATGAAGGTGCCGCAGATGCCGAGGATGTGCAGCCGCAAGGGGTTACCGCCGCGGCAACGCGGCCACGATGCGCTGGAACACCTCGTCCACCGGGCCGACGCCATCGACCACGACCAGCCGGCCACGCGACCGGTAGAAGCCCGCGATCGGCGCGGTCTGTTCGGCGTAGACGGCGAGCCGCTTGCGCACCGTCTCCGGGTGGTCGTCGGCGCGGCCTTCGGCGGCGTAGCGGATCTCGCAGCGTTCGAGGATGACGGCGTCGGGCACCTCGAACTTCACCACCGCGTCGAGCGGCTGCCCGAGCCGCGCCAGCAGGCCGTCCAGCGCCTCGGCCTGGGCGAGGTTGCGCGGGTAGCCGTCGAGGATGAAGCCCTGCGCGGTGTCGGGGCGGGCGAGGCGGGCCTCCAGCATGCCGAGCACGATGCCGTCGGAGACCAGTTGCCCGGCGTCCATCACCGCCTTGGCCTGCTGGCCGAGCGGGCTGCCGGCCGCCACTTCGGCGCGCAGCAGGTCGCCGGTCGAGATGTGCGCGATGCCGAAGTGCTCGCGCAGGCGGGCGGCCTGCGTGCCCTTGCCCGAACCGGGCGCGCCGAAGAAGACGAGTCGCATGGAGGAACTCCGGAAACAATGACGCACGGCACCGTCTTCACCCCCTTTGGCGATGCGGGGGGCCGCGGACAGGCCGTGCGGACGCTTGCACGCTAGCGGCCCCGGGTGGTGAAGTCAAACCTGCCATCCTCCGCCTTTCGTCGAACCGGGAAGCCCACCATGCCCAAGGGCCGTCTGCTCTACGCCCAGTCCGGCGGCGTCACCGCCGTCATCAACGCCACCGCCAGCGCCGTGCTGGCCAGTGCCCGCCGGCACCGGGTGCACGCCCTGTGGGCGAGGAACGGCATCCTCGGCGCGCTGCGCGAGGAGCTGTACGACACCCGCAAGCTGAGCCCCGCCGCGGTCAAGGCCCTGGCCCACACGCCGGGCGGCGCCTTCGGCAGCTGCCGCTTCAAGCTCAAGTCGATCGAGCAGGACCGCGCCCGCTACGAACGCCTGATCGACGTGTTCCGCGCCCACGACATCCGCTGGTTCCTCTACAACGGCGGCAATGACTCGGCCGACACCGCACTCAAGCTGTCGAAAGTGGCCGGGGAGATGGGCTACCCGCTCACCTGCGTCGGTGTGCCGAAGACGGTCGACAACGACCTGGTCGGCACCGACTGCTGCCCCGGTTTCGGCTCGGCGGCCAAGTACACGGCCGTCTCGGTGGCCGAGGCCGCGCTCGACATCGCGGCCATGGCCGACACCTCGACGCGGGTCTTCGTCTACGAGGTGATGGGCCGCCACGCCGGCTGGCTGGCCGCCGCCGCCGGCCTCGCCGGCGAGGGCGAGGACGAGGCCCCGCACCTGATCCTGTTCCCGGAACGGGCCTTCGACGAGGCCGCCTTCCTGGCCCGGGTCGATGCCGTGGTCAAGCGCGTCGGCCACTGCGTCGTCGTGGTCTCCGAGGGCATCCGCCATCCCGACGGCCGCTTCGTCGCCGAGGCCGGCGGCAAGGACGATTTCGGCCACACCCGCCTCGGCGGGGTGGGGCCGCTGTTGGCCCAGCTCTGCAAGGAGAAGCTCGGGCTGAAGGTTCACTGGACCGTGCCGGACTACCTGCAACGCTCGGCCCGGCACCTCGCCAGCAAGACCGACCTCGCCCAGGCGATGGCGGTGGGCAAGGCGGCGGTGGAACTGGCGCTGGCCGGGCAGAATGGGGTGCTCGCCGGCATCCGGCGCCTGAGCGATTCGCCCTACCGCTGGAAGGTGGTGGCGCAGCCGCTGGAAGGGATCGCCAACCAGGAGAAGACCGTGCCCGATGAATTCCTCCGCGCCGACGGCTTCGGGATCAGCGCCGCCGCCCGCCGTTACCTGGCACCGCTGATCCGCGGCGAGGCGCCGCCGCCCTACGGCAAGGATGGCCTGCCGCTGTACCCGCGCCCGCGCCTGCCCCTGCTGCCGCGAAAACTGCCGGAATGGACCGGCTGAAGCCCGTTCACGGGGCGACACCGCACCGAACGCTGGGCCAGCGCCTGCGGCGCATGGTCTACGGCATCGGCCCGCGGCTAATCGCCCTGCTGGTGGTGGCCAGCATGCTCACCACGATCGGCGTGGCGCTGCTGCAGTTCCGCTACAACGAACTGGCCGACCGCCAGGAGCGCGCCATCGAGTTGGAGCGGATCCGCCTCGCCCACCTCGATGCGATCGCGCTGGCGCTGTGGAATTTCGACGAGGCGCAATTGCGGCTGCAGCTCGCCGTGGTGCTGCAGGGGCCCTACGTCGCCGCCGTCGAGGTCCGCGAGCCCTCCCCCGAGGGGGGCGATGGCACCCTGCGGCTGCGCCTGGGCGAGGCCGACCGCCCCGGCCTGCGCGTCGAGCGGCTGCCGCTGGTGCACCGTCGCAACGGCCGGGACAACCTGCTCGGCAGCCTGAACGTGCTCTACGACGAGGCGGCGATGCAGCGCAACGCCCGCCAGCGGGCGCTGGAGACGGTGCTGATCCAGGGCGGCATCGGCCTGCTGATGGCCATGGTGCTGCTGCTGGTGGTGCGGCGGACCGTGACCCGCCACCTGTCGGCGCTGGCGCGGGCGGCGGCGACCTTCGACCTCGCCGATCCGCGCACCAGTTTCCGCCTGCAGCGCCGGCGGCGCGGCCCCGGCGACGAGATCGACCGCGTGGCCGACGCGCTGGAGACGATGCGCGAGGGCCTGCAGCGGGCCTACCGCGACCTCGAGCGCACCAATGCCGAACTGCAGGCCGACATCGCCGCCCGACTGCGCGCCGAGGCCACCGCCGAGCACCTCGCCCACCACGACGCCCTGACCGACCTGCCCAACCGCCGCCTGCTGTTCCAGCGCATCACCCACGAGCTGGCGGTGGCCGAGCGCAGCAACACCCTGGGCGCGCTGCTGTTCATCGACCTCGACCACTTCAAGACGCTCAACGACGCCCGCGGCCACGACGCCGGCGATGAGGTGCTGGTGGAAGTGGCCGCGCGGCTGCGGGCCGGCCTGCGCGAGATCGACCTGGTGGCCCGGCTCGGCGGCGACGAGTTCGTGGCCCTGCTGCCGATGCTCGGCGAACTGCGCGAGCGGGTCGCGCTCAACGCCCGCATGGTCGCCGATAAGCTGCGCACCGCGCTGGCCGAACCGATCGTGGTGGGCGAGGAGGTGCACCGGATCTCGGCCAGCATCGGCGTGGCGCTGTTCCCCGAGGACGGCAGCAGCGCCGAGGACCTGGTCAAGCACGCCGACACCGCGATGTACCAGGCCAAGGCCGAAGGCCGCAACGCCGTGCACTTCTTCCAGCGCGACCTGCTGCTGGCGATGGAGGCTCGCCACGCGCTGGAGTCCGACCTGCGCCAGGCCATCGAGGAGGACGCCCTCGACGTCGCCTACCAGCCGCTGGTCGACCTGCACGGCCGGGTCTGCGGCGCCGAGGCCCTGCTGCGCTGGACCCACCCGCGGCGCGGGGTGGTGCCGCCGGGGCAGTTCATCCCGCTCTGCGAGGAATCCGGGCTGGTGGTGGCGGTCGGCGACTGGGTGCTGCGTAGTGTGCTGGCCCAGGTGCATGACTGGCGCGCCAGCGGGCAACTGGGGCCGGAGCAGTACATCAGCGTCAACATCAGCCCACGGCAGTTCCGCCAGCAAGGCTTCGGGGACCGCCTGCTTGCTGCCCTGCACGAGACCGAGGTGCCGCCATCGGCGCTGGTGCTGGAGATCACCGAGGGCGTGGTGCTCGACGACATCGACAACGCCATCACCCGCATGCAGACACTGCGCGACCACGGCATCCGCTTCTACATCGACGATTTCGGCACCGGCTATTCCTCGATGGCCTACCTGAAGCGGCTGCCCGCCGACGGCCTGAAGATCGATCGCACCTTTATCGTCGACCTTGGATCCGACAACGACGATGCCGCCATCGTCGATGCCATTCTCGCCATGGGCCGGCATTTCAACCTGGCCGTGGTCGCCGAAGGCGTCGAAACGGCCGCCCAAGCCGACTACCTGCGGGCCCGTGGTTGCGGCCTCCTGCAGGGCTACCATTTCGGCCGGCCGGTCGATGCCGCCGTTTTCGCGGCCGAGCACCTCAACACCCCGAAACCCCGGTAACCGGGGGTTGGCCGGGCCACGACGAGGTTCGCGCCCGCCGTAGCGCCCCGCGCATCCTTCGGCAATACTCGATGCGGGCCACCGCCGGTGGCCCATCGCATTTCGATGCGTTGCCCGTCCGGAATCTGGGGAGGTCGAGGATGTTGGAGCACTACGCGGTTTTTCTCGCTATGGCCTGTGCGGTATTGGCCATCGTCTACGGCATGGTTTCGGCGCGCTGGATCCTCGCGCAGGACAGCGGCAATGAGCGCATGCGAGTGATCGCTGCGGCGATCCAGGAAGGTGCCAGCGCCTACATGCGACGGCAATACACCACCATCGCCATCGTCGGTGGCGTGCTGTTT
>JAGXSL010000040.1 GCA_018333835.1 Lysobacteraceae bacterium | reverse complement strand
AGCCCGACCGCGACGAACAGCTTGCCCGCCAGGCGGTGGGTCTGCTGCCAGCTCAGCTCGCTGGACAGCGTCCAGGGCGTGCGGACGCCGACAAAGAAGTTGCTGCGCAACTTGCCGAGGACATTCCCGATCACGATCCACAGGATCGCCAGCAGACCGCCGATCACCCGCCCCACCGGGGGCTGATGACCCAGTGCCATGGCCAACATCAGGGCGTGGATCGCCGCCATGAACAGCATCGTGGCCATGAGGATCCAGACCACCGCCGGCATGCTCTGTGCCAGATGTCGGCGACGCGGCTCGATCCAGGGCAACATCACAAGCAGGACTGCGATCAGCAGCACCACCGCCGGCAGCGTCAGCAGCGCCTCGGCCTTGCTGCCGTAGCGGTTGACCGTGCCATCCAGGCCAAAGTGCACCGGCAGCAAGGCCTCGGCCGGCAGCTGCGCCCAGACCCACGCGGACCCCAGCGCCATCAGGAGCCACAGGACCACCACATAAGGCAAGGTTCTGGCCAGCAACGGGCGGACATCGCTCTGCATGACTCACCTCCTCAGGTCGAATGTTTCGAGCAGGCCCAGCAGGGCCTCCTCCAGGACCGAGACGTTCAAGCCGTAGTAGATCGTCGTGCCCCGCCGATCCCCGTGGATCAGCCGGGCCTCCTTCAGCACGGCGAAGTGTCCCGAGAGCGTCGGCTTGGCCAGGTCGAACTGATCGGCCAGCTCGCCGGCACTCATCGGCCCCTGCTTCAGGAGTTCGAGGATGCGACGCCGCGTCGGATCGGCCAGGGCTTTGAAGACTCCGCTCATGTGCATTATTTTGCTATTTCGCTAAACACAAAACAATACGCAGGGAAGCGAAAAGGCCGCTTGGGGGCAGGCCCGCGGGGGGTGTCGGTTGCGCAAGCGCCGATTTCGGGCCCGGATCGGACACCCGCTCGTGATCGGACCGGAGGCCAGAACGCACGAAGCCCGGCACGAGGCCGGGCTTCGTGTTCCAACTCAGCGAGGGGACGCGGATCAGAAATCCATATCGCCCATGCCGCCCATGCCCGGGCCGCCGGCCGGGGCCGGGGCGTCCTTCTTCGGGGCTTCGGCGACCATCGCTTCGGTGGTGATCATCAGGCCGGCGATCGAGGCAGCGTTCTGCAGCGCCGTGCGGGTCACCTTGGTCGGGTCGAGGATGCCGAACTGCACCATGTCGCCGAACTCGCCGTTCGCCGCGTTGTAGCCGTAGTTGCCGGAACCGGCCAGCACCTGGTTGAGGATCACCGAGGGCTCGTCGCCGGCGTTGGCGACGATCTCGCGCAGCGGCGATTCCATCGCGCGCAGGGCGATGGCGATGCCGTGGCTCTGGTCCTCGTTCGCGCCCTTGAGGTCCTTGATCGCGGCCTTGGCGCGCAGCAGGGCGACACCGCCGCCCGGGACGATGCCTTCCTCGACGGCCGCACGGGTGGCGTGCAGGGCGTCTTCGACGCGGGCCTTCTTTTCCTTCATCTCGACTTCCGTCGCGGCGCCGACCTTGATCACGGCGACACCACCGGCCAGCTTCGCCACGCGCTCCTGCAGCTTCTCGCGGTCGTAATCCGAGGTGGTCTCCTCGATCTGCGCCTTGATCTGCTTGATGCGGGCCTGGATGCCCTCGGCATTGCCGGCGCCGTCGATGATGGTGGTGTTCTCCTTCGAGACCTGCACCTTCTTGGCGCGGCCGAGGTCCTTGATGGTCGCCTTGTCGAGCTGCAGGCCGACCTCCTCCGAGATCACCGTGCCGCCGGTCAGGATCGCCATGTCCTCCAGCATCGCCTTGCGGCGGTCACCGAAGCCCGGGGCCTTCACGGCGCAGACCTTGACGATGCCGCGGATGGTGTTGACGACGAGCGTGGCGAGCGCCTCGCCCTCGACTTCCTCGGCGACGATCAGAAGCGGCTTGCCGGCCTTGGCCACGCCTTCCAGCACCGGCAGCAGCTCGCGGACGTTCGAGATCTTCTTGTCGTGCAGCAGGATGAACGGGTCGTCCAACTCGGCCTGCATCGACTGCTGGTTGTTGATGAAGTAGGGCGAGAGGTAGCCGCGGTCGAACTGCATGCCCTCGACGATGTCGAGCTCGTTCTCCAGGCCCGAGCCTTCCTCGACGGTGATCACGCCTTCCTTGCCGACCTTGTCCATCGCCTTGGCGATCAGCTCGCCGATGTCGTGGTCGGCATTGGCCGAGATGGCACCGACCTGGGCGATCTCCTTCGAGGTCGAGCAGGGCTTGCTGATCTTCTTCAGCTCCTCGACGGCGGCACCCACGGCCTTGTCGATGCCGCGCTTCAGGTCCATCGGGTTCATGCCGGCGGCGACCGCCTTCATGCCCTCGCGGATCAGCGACTGGGCCAGCACGGTGGCCGTGGTGGTGCCGTCGCCGGCGACGTCCGAGGTCTTGGAAGCGACTTCCTTGACCATCTGCGCGCCCATGTTCTCGAACTTGTCGGCCAGCTCGATCTCCTTGGCGACGGACACGCCGTCCTTGGTGATCGTCGGGGCGCCGAAGCTCTTCTCGAGCACGACGTTGCGGCCCTTCGGGCCAAGGGTCGCCTTGACGGCGTTGGCGAGGATGTTGACGCCGCGGACCATGCGGACGCGGGCGTCTTCACCGAAACGGATGTCTTTTGCAGCCATGTTCTGTACTCCGGGGAACGGGTGGAGAGAAGCGGGTGGAGAGGAAAGAGGAAAGAGTGAAGCGGGCTGCGGCGGCTTGGGCAGCCAGAGCGGGGCGTTTGCCGAAACCCTGCCGGCGCGCCGCCGCGCAGGTCAGCCCAGGATGGCGAAGATGTCGTCCTCGCGGACCACGAGGTACTCGGTGCCGTCCAGCTTCACCTCGGTGCCGGCGTACTTGCCGAACAGCACCTTGTCGCCGACCTTCACCACCGGGGCGCGCGTCGTGCCGTTGTCCAGCGCCTTGCCGGCGCCGACGGCCACCACTTCGCCCTTGATCGGCTTCTCGGTGGCCGAATCGGGGATGACGATGCCCCCCGCGGAGACCTTCTCTTCTTCCATGCGCTTGATGACCACGCGGTCGAACAGCGGCTTGATGCTCATGAGGGAAACCTCTTTGCCTTGTTGATCAATGGGTTGTCTTGGATACGGCCCGGGCCGGCAGCACTCGCATGGGGCGAGTGCCAGTCCCGGCGCACGACGAGGCCACGAGGGGCATCACCGGGGCGCGGGCTGGAGGTGGGGACGCCGGCGACGGTTTCAAGGGCGGATCACGGCACAATGGAGCGATGACCGGACCCGCCGCCCTGATCGTCTTCTGCTCCGTCCCCGCCGGCGCGGCCGACCGCCTCGCCCGCCTGCTGGTCGAGGAACGCCTGGCCGCTTGCGTGCAGGCCCTGCCCGGCATGCGCTCGACCTACCGCTGGCAGGGTGCCATCGAGCAGGCCGACGAGAGCCTGCTGCTGATCAAGACCAGCGCGGCCCGCTACGCCGCGCTGGAACGCACCCTCGCCGCCCACCACCCCTACGAACTGCCCGAGATCCTCGCCGTCGATGCGTCGGCCGGCCTGCCGGCCTACCTGCGCTGGCTGGCCGACGAAACCGCCGGCGCGGAACCCGGCGACGCCGATTGAGGGCCGATCGAGGGCCGTGCCGACGGGCCTCCAGCCCACCGGCAGGACGGCCGGGGCTCAGGACTGCGGCGGTGCGGCGTTGTTGTGGATGTACTTCTCGAACACCCGGCTGAAGTCGCGGGTGGTGTGGCGGTCCAGCACCGCGGCGTTGAGGTTGTCGAGCACGGCGTTGAAGTGCGAGACCACCGCCGCCTCGCCCTGCAGGTTGCCGAGCTTGAGCATGCCGCCCATCGCCTCCAGCGTGCGCAGCGCGTTCTCGCGCGAAGTCGCGTCGCGGGCCTGCTGGCGGCCGATGGCGATCAGCGCCTTGTAGATGTCCTTGACCTGTTCGATGAAGCTCTTCTTGACGTCGATGCTGAAGGCGGTGTCACCGATCGAGAACTTCAGCTCCACGTCCATGTCCATGTTGCCAGCGGTCTCGATGGCGCAGTAGCCGATGCGGCTGCCGGAGTACTCGTAGCGCTTGACCATGCGCTTGCTCGAGACCGCCGAATCGCCGTCGACGTGGATCAGCGCGAGGTTGGTGAAGCAGTACTCGTCCTTCTTCGACTTGATCAGGAAGAAGATGCGCTCGCCGTCCTCGTGGAAGAGGTAGTCGTCGGCATCGACCTTGTGGAAGTCGGAGGGCGGGACGATGATGCCGATGTCGCTGATGCCGAGGGCCTCGGCGGCGAGTTTTCCGAACATGGTGCGACTCCTTGCGGGGTGGGGGAGAAGAGGCCGGCCACAGTAGCCAGCGTCTTGTTACGCCGCGGTGGAGCGCCGGCGACCCGGCCGTGACGGCGGCCGTGACCGCGGCCGGCACCGGGGCGGCGATAATGCCGGCCTCCCCGCCACCCACCGCCCGATGCCCGTCCAGCACCCGCCGTCCCTGTCCATCCGGCGACCGCCGACCGCCCTCGTCGCCCTGCTGCTCAGCCTGCTGCTCGGCCTGGCCCTGCCGGCGGCGGCGAGCGATCTGCTCGGCGGCGGGCCGCGTTCCAGCGACCTGCTCGGTGGACCGACCATCACCGGCGCGGTCGGGCCGCCGCTGCCCGAAGCCGAGGCCTTCCAGGTCGAACTCGCCGCCGAGAGCGCCGGACGGCTGCTGCTGCGCTTCCGGATCGCGCCGGGCTATTACGTCTACCGCGACAAGATCCGGGTCGCGGTCGAGCGCCCGGCCGGCCTCGCGGTGGCGGTCGAGTCCTGGCCCCCGGCGCGCACCCACAGCGACCCGTTCTTCGGCGAGCAGGCGGTGTATTTCGACGAGGCCACCCTGCCGCTCGCGCTCACCCCGGCCACCGGCGGGACGCAGGCGGTGCTGCGCGTCGATTTCATGGCCTGCCAGGACGGCGGCATCTGCTACCCGCCGCTGCAGCGCACGCTGGCGGTGGACCTGCCGGCGGCCCCGGCCGCACCCGCGACCCGTGGCCTGCTGCTGGCGCTGGGCTTCGCCCTGCTCGGCGGGCTGATCCTGAACCTCATGCCCTGCGTGCTGCCGATCCTCTCGCTCAAGGCCCTGAGCCTTGCCGGCAGCCCCGGCCCGGCGGCCTCGCGCCGCACCGCGCTCGGCTACACCGCCGGCGTGGTGGTGGGCTTCTCGGCGCTCGGCGTGTTCGCCCTCGTGCTGCGCGAGCTGGGGCTGGTGCTGGGCTGGGGCTTCCAGTTGCAGCAGCCGGCGGTGGTCGCCGGCCTCGCCCTGCTGATGCTGGCGATCGGCCTCGCCCTCTCCGGCCTGTTCACCCTCGGCGCCGGGGCGGCCGGGCTGGGTGACGCTCTCGCCCGGCGCAGCGGCAGCACCGGCGATTTCTTCACCGGCCTGCTGGCGGTGGTGGTGGCCGCACCTTGCACCGCCCCCTTCATGGGCGTGGCGCTGGCCCATGCCTTCACCGCGCCGCCAATGGCCGGCTTCGCCGTGTTCGTGGCGCTCGGCCTCGGTCTCGCCCTGCCCTTCCTGCTGATCGGCTTCGTGCCGGCGCTGGCCCGCCGCCTGCCCCGGCCCGGGGCCTGGATGGAGACCTTCAAGCAGGCCTTGGCCTTCCCGATGTACCTCACCGCCGCCTGGCTCGCCTGGGTGCTGGCGCAACAGCGCGGGGCCGATGCCGTCGGCTGGCTGCTGGGCGGTGCCGTGCTGCTCGCCTTCGGGCTGTGGGCCGGCGAGCGCCTGCGCTTCCGCGCCGCCGGCTGGCGGCTGCTGGCCGCCGCGCCGCTGCTGGCCGGCCTCGCCGTGCTCGGACCGATCCACCGCCTGCCCGCCGAGGCACCGGCCACGACGACGGCACCGTCGCGCCCGGCCGCGGACGGCAGCGAGCCCTGGAGCGCGGCGCGGCTGGCCGCGCTGCGCGCCGAGGGGCGGCCGGTGTTCGTCAACATGAGCGCCGACTGGTGCATCACCTGCAAGGCCAACGAGCGCACGGTGCTGGCCTCGGCACGCTTCCATGCCGCCCTGCGCGAGACCGGCGCGGCCTACCTGAAGGGCGACTGGACCTCGGTCGACCCCGCCATCACCGCCTACCTGCAGGGCCACGGCGCGGCCGGGGTGCCGTTCTACGCGGTCTACCCGGCCGACGGCGGACCGCCGCGCCGCCTGCCCGAACTCCTGAGCCCGGGCCTGGTCGAACAGGCCCTGCACGAAGCCGCCCGACAAGCCACATCCCCAGGAGGAACCACCCGATGAAACCCGCCCTGCAATGGGCCCTGATCGCCGGCTTCGCGCTCGGCAGCCTCGGGCTCGGCCTGTGGCTGCGCGAGTCGATGGAGGCCGCCCGCACCCCGCCGCCCCCGCCCGGGCTGACCGTGGTGGCGCTCGGCGAATCGGCCGAACCCCTGCTCGGCACCACGCTGGACGGCATCGGCCAGCCGCTGCCCGGTGCCGGGCGCTGGCGGCTCATCAACTTCTGGGCCAGCTGGTGCCCGCCCTGCGTCGAGGAGATGCCGGTGCTCGACGCCTACCACCGCGCGCAGGGCGCGGACGGTGTGCAGGTCATCGGCATCGCACTGGAGGACGCCGCCGACGCCCGCGCCTTCCTCGAACGGGTGCCGGTGGGCTTCCCCATCTTCGCCGAACCCAACACCCGCACCGACAGCTCGGTGCGGCTCGGCAACACCCGCGGCGTGCTGCCCTACACCGTGCTGATCGACCCGCAAGGCCGGCTGGCAGCCCGCCACGAGCGCCCCTTCCCGGACGTCGAGGCGGTGGCGGAGTGGGTGGAAGAAGGCATCGCGGGCTCCGGCGGCGGTTGAGGCGGCGGGCCGGGCAGCGTCGCGACGATCGCCACGACGGTCGCAACGAAATTCAAACACCTTCGATCTGCCGGCCAACGGCCGCGAACGCCTAGACACCCTGCTCGATTCGGGGCAGGCTGTCCGCCCCTGTCCCGGCCTCTGCCGCCCGATGGCCTCGATCCTCGTCCTGCACGGCCCCAACCTCAACCTGCTCGGCCACCGCGAGCCCGAGGTGTACGGCCGCGACACCCTTGAGGCCATCAACACCCGGCTGGCCCTGCGCGCCAGCGCCGCCGGGCACGAGCTGCTCGCCTTCCAGAGCAATGCCGAGCACGCGCTGGTGGAACGGGTGCAGGCCACCCGCCACGACGGCACCGCCTTCGTGCTGGTGAACCCGGCCGCCTTCACCCACACCTCGGTGGCCCTGCGCGACGCCTTCGCGGCGGTGCGCACGCCCTTCATCGAGGTGCACCTCTCCAACCCGCACGCCCGCGAGCCGTTCCGCCAGCACAGCTACCTCGCCGACCTCGCCCTCGGCGTGGTCTGCGGCTTCGGCGCGCAGAGCTACCTGCTGGCGCTGGAGGCGGCGATCGCCCGGCTGGACGGCGAGCGCGCCGCGGGCGCGCCGCCCGCCCACGCCCCGCGCTGAGCCGCGCCCACTCTTTCCGTTCTCCACTCGTTCCTCTTTTCCCGCTTTCCACTCTTTCCCGCCCCTTCCCCTGCACGCGAGCCCATCCATGGACCTGCGCAAAATCAAGGCACTGATCGACCTGCTCGAGAAGTCCAACCTCACCGAGATCGAAATCAAGGAAGGCGAGGAATCGGTGCGCCTCTCGCGCATCAGCCGCGCCGCACCGGCCGCCGCCGCGGTCCACCACGCCGTCGCCCACGAAGCCGCCCACCCCGCGCCCGCCGCGCCTGCCCCGGCGAAGTCGCCGGCCGCCGAGCACGCCAGCAGTTCGCACGGCAAGGCCCCCAAGGAGATTCCGGACGGCCACACCATCCGCTCGCCGATGGTCGGCACCTTCTACGCCAGCCCCAACCCCGACGCGCCGCCTTTCGTGAAGGTCGGCCAGGCGGTCAAGGCCGGCGACACGCTCGGCATCATCGAGGCGATGAAGATGTTCAACCCGATCGAGTCCGATGTCAGCGGCACGGTGCGCGCCATCCTGGTGCAGAGCGGACAGCCGATCGAGTTCGACGAGCCGATGTTCGTGATCGGCTGACGGCCATGCTGAAGAAAGTCGTCATCGCCAACCGCGGCGAAATCGCCCTGCGCATCCTGCGCGCCTGCCATGCGCTGGGGATCCAGACCGTGGCCGTGCACAGCACCGTCGACAGGAACCTGAAACACGTGGCGATGGCCGACGAGTCGGTCTGCATCGGCCCTGCACCCTCGGCCGAAAGCTACCTCAACATCCCGGCCATCATCGCCGCGGCCGAAGTGACCGACGCCGACGCCATCCACCCCGGCTACGGCTTCCTCTCCGAGAACGCCACCTTCGCGGAGCGCGTCGAGGCCTCGGGCTTCGTCTTCATCGGCCCCACCGCCGACGTCATCCGCATGATGGGCGACAAGGTCGAGGCCATCCGCGCGATGAAGGAGGCCGGCGTGCCCTGCGTGCCCGGCTCCGGCGGCCCGCTGCCCGAGGACGAAGAGGAATGCCTGCGCATCGGCCGCGAGATCGGCTACCCCGTCATCATCAAGGCCGCGGGCGGCGGCGGCGGCCGCGGAATGCGCGTGGTCCGCGAGGAGTCCGCGCTGCTGGCCTCCATCGCCACCACGCAGGCCGAGGCCAAGGCGGCCTTCGGCAACGGCATGGTCTACATGGAGAAGTTCCTCGAGAACCCGCGCCACGTCGAGATCCAGGTGCTGGCCGACGGCCAGGGCAAGGCCATCCACTTGGGCGAGCGGGACTGCTCGATGCAGCGCCGCCACCAGAAGGTGGTCGAGGAGGCGCCGGCACCCGGCATCACCGAGGCGCAGCGCGCCGAGATCGGCAAGGTCTGCGTCGATGCCTGCCTGCGCATCGGCTACCGCGGTGCCGGCACCTTCGAGTTCCTGTACGAGAACGGCCGCTTCTACTTCATCGAGATGAACACCCGCATCCAGGTGGAGCACCCGGTGACGGAACTGGTCACCGGCATCGACCTGGTGCGCGAGCAACTGCTGATCGCCAGCGGGCAGAAGCTCTCGATCCGGCAGGAGGACGTGGTGCTCCGGGGCCACGCCATCGAGTGCCGCATCAATGCCGAGGACCCCGAGACCTTCGCGCCCTGCCCCGGCCTGATCAAGCATTTCCACGCCGCCGGCGGCCCCGGCGTGCGCGTCGATTCGCACATCTACGAGGGCTACAAGGTCCCGCCGAACTACGACTCGATGATCGGCAAGCTGATCGTGCACGGCGCGACGCGTGCGCAGGCGATCGCCCGCATGCGGGTGGCGCTCGCCGAGATGATCGTCGACGGCATCAAGACCAACATCCCGCTGCAGCAGCGGATCATGGCCGACATCGGCTTCCAGCAGGGCGGCACCAACATCCACTACCTCGAGAAGCGGCTGGCCGAGCGCAGGGAAAAGAGCCTCGGGCTTGGCTGAGGCGGGTGGCCCCCGGGCTCAGATGCCGTACCCGGCTTCCCGCTGGTGGCGCACGCCCAGCACCCACACCTCGTCGCTGATCTCGTCGTACACGTACAGCGCGACGTAGCCGGTGCGCCCGCGCGAGATCATCAGTTCGCGCAGGCCGGCTTCGACCGGGCGGCCCGCTTCGGGGTGATCCTCAAGAATCAGCAGCGCGTCGAGGGTCAGGCGGAGGGTCTTCCTCGCCTCGCAGGGATCAAGCTCGATCAGAAAATCGACGAAGCGTTGCAGATCGCGCTCAGCCGCGGGACGAAGCCGAAGCGTGGCCCGACTCATCCAGCGCGGCGCTTCGATTTGGCGAGCAGCCCGGCCTCAAGCCTTGCCTCCAAGCGGGCGAACACCTCGCGCGCCGGCAGCAGCTCGCCGCCGTCGCGCACCTCCTGCAAGCGCCGCCGCCCTTCGGCAAGAAAATCCGCGCGCCTTTCGGCGCGTTCGGCTTCCGCGGCCAGTGCGCGCAACATCCACGCATGCGGGCTGATGCCCTCGGCGTCGGCGAGCGGCGCGATGCGCGCTTTCAGCTCATCGGAAAGCTTGATCGAGGTGGCGGCCATGGCGATCTCCCGGGTAGTCACGAAAGACTACCACCGTCTTCGCCACCGCGCAGCCGCAACCGGGCATGAGCCGGGTACCGCGGTGCGACAATGGCCGCCATGACCCATGCCTTCGCCTCGCTCGCCCTACCCGAGCCCCTCGCCCGCGCCTGTGAATCGCTCGGCTTCGCCACGCCCACGCCGATCCAGCAGCAGGCCATCGCCCCCGCGCTCGCCGGCCGCGACCTGCTCGCCCAGGCCCGCACCGGCAGCGGCAAGACCCTGGCCTTCGGCCTGCCCCTGCTGGCGAAGATCGAGCCGGCCGCGCTGCGCACGCAGGCCCTCGTGCTCTGCCCCACGCGCGAACTCGCCGACCAAGTGGCCAAGGACCTGCGCGCCGCGGCGCGTTTCCTGCCGAACCTCAAGCTGATCACCCTGTGCGGCGGCATCCCGCTGCGGCCGCAGCTCGCCTCGCTCGACGTGCCACCGGACGTCGTCGTCGGCACGCCGGGTCGCGTGCTCGAACTGCTGGCCGAAGGCGAATCCTCGGGCAAGGGACTGTCGCTCGAACACCTCGCCACGTTCGTGCTCGACGAGGCCGACCGCATGCTCGACATGGGCTTCGTCGAGGACATCCGCAGCCTCGCCAAGCGCCTGCCGAAGGCCGCGCAGACCCTGCTGTTCTCGGCCACCTTCAGTGAGGAAATCCGCGCCATCGCCGCAACGCTGCTGCGCGATCCGGTCGAGATCGCGGCGGCACTCGACGATGCGCCGAGGATCGACGAATGGGTGCACGTGGTCGAGCCGGGGCAGCGCCACTGGGCGGTGCTGCAGGTACTCGCCGACATGGCGCCCGAGGCCGCGCTGGTGTTCTGCAACACCCGCAAGGAAACGGCAGCGCTGGCCACCGCGCTGCAACGCGAGGGCCACGCCGCCGACGCCCTGCACGGCGACCTCGAACAGCGCGAGCGCGAGGAAGTGCTGGCGCGCTTCGCCAACGGCAGCCTGCGCGTGCTCATCGCCACCGACGTCGCCGCCCGCGGCATCGACATCGCCGGTCTGCCGATGGTGCTCAGTGCCGAGATCGCCAGTGACGCCGACCAGCACGTGCACCGCATCGGCCGCACCGGACGCGCCGGCGAGACCGGCGTCGCGGTGGCCATCGTCACGCCGGCGGAAGCGCACTGGCGGCGCAGCATCGAGGCCGCCCGCGGCGCGCCCTTCCCCGAGCGCGGCCTGCGCCTCTCGCCGCAGCGCCCGAAGCCGCCGCCCGCCGCCTTCCGCACCCTGCAGATCGACGCCGGCCGACAGCACAAGTTGCGCCCCGGCGACGTGCTGGGCGCGCTGACCGGTGCCGCTGGCCTGCCCGCCGAGGCGGTGGGCAAGATCAGCCTGTACCCGACCCGCTGCTACGTCGCCGTGGCCCGCGCGCAAGCCGAGAAGGCCTTGGCGAAACTGCGCGAGCAGGGCATCAAAGGCCGCAAGCTGCGGGTGGCGATGCTGGACTGACGCGGCCCATCAATGCGGGCCCTTCAATGCAGATTCGGCACTGCACCGGAGGCGGCGGCGCGTTTCTTCTCGGCATGCTCGGCGCGCTCGGCCTCGAGCAGGGCCAGCCAGCCGTCCAGGCTGTGGCCGCCCGCGGCGGCTTCCTCGGTGGCGGCCCGTTCTAGCACGGGCGAGAGCCGCAGCGTGGTGGGGCGGCCCTCGGCCTCGCAGCGGGCGGCGGTGTGGCGCAGCATGGCGATGAGCAGGCCGGGGCTGTCGATGCCATCGAGGGCGCGGCCGGCCACCACCATCACCCATTCGCTGCCGTGCAGGCCACCGGCGGCGACCAGGGCTCCAGCCCCGTCCAGCAGTTGGGCGTGCGCCACGAAGGGCGCACCCGGACGACGCACCGCGCCGGCTTTCGCCTCGCGCTTGCGGCGGGCGGCGCGCTTGGCCTTGGCGTTTCGGGACATGGCGGGCTGCCGGAAGGGTGGAGGTCAGGATACCGGCGGCCGGCTCAGGCCGCGCGATGGGCTTCGAGGAAATCCTGCGCGAAGCGCTGCAGCACGCCGCCGGCTTCGTAGATGGCGAGTTCCTCGGCGGTATCGATGCGGCAGCGCACCGGCACCCTGAGCTGCGTCCCGTCCTTGCGATGCACCACCAGCGTCAGCATGGCACCGGGGGTGCGATCGCCGATGACATCGTAGGTTTCCGTACCGTCGAGGCACAGCGTGAGGCGGGTGGTACCGGGCAGGAATTCGCAGGGCAGCACGCCCATGCCGATCAGGTTGGTGCGATGGATCCGCTCGAAGCCCTCGGCGACGATGGCTTCCACGCCGGCCAGGCGCACGCCCTTGGCCGCCCAGTCGCGCGAGCTGCCCTGGCCGTAGTCGGCACCGGCGATGATGATCAGCGGTTGACCGCGCTGCATGTAGGTCTCGATGGCCTCCCACATGCGCATCACCTTTCCTTCCGGCTCGACGCGGGCCAGCGAGCCCTTGCGCACCTTGCCCTCGGCATCGCGCACCATCTCGTTCTGCAGGGTCGGGTTGGCGAAGGTCGCGCGCTGCGCCGTCAGATGATCGCCACGGTGCGTCGCGTAGGAATTGAAGTCCTCCTCCGGCAGGCCCATCTTCGCGAGGTACTCGCCGGCCGCACTGTCGGCGAGGATGGCGTTCGAGGGCGAGAGGTGGTCGGTCGTGATGTTGTCGCCGAGGATCGCCAGCGGACGCAGGCCCGAGAGCGTGCGCGGCTTCGCGAGCGCACCCTCCCAGTACGGCGGGCGGCGGATGTAGGTGCTCATCGGCCGCCAGTCGTACAGCGGTTTCACCGCCTCGCCGTGCTCGACCGCCACGCGGAACATCGGTTCGTAGACCTTGCGGTACTGCTCCGGCTTCACCGCCTGCTTCACCACCGCGTCGATCTCGGCATCCGTCGGCCACAGGTCCTTCAGCAGGATCGCCGTGCCATCGCTACGATGGCCCAGTGCATCGCGCTCGATGTCGAAGCGCACGGTGCCGGCGATGGCGTAGGCCACCACCAGCGGCGGCGAAGCGAGGAAGGCCTGCTTGGCGTAGGGGTGGATGCGGCCGTCGAAGTTGCGGTTGCCCGAGAGCACCGCCGTCGCGTAGAGGTCGCGCTCGATGATCTCCTGCTGGATCTTCGGGTCGAGCGCGCCGCTCATGCCGTTGCAGGTCGTGCAGGCGAAGGCGACGATGCCGAAGCCAAGCCGCTCGAGTTCCGTCTTCAGGCCCGCTTCTTCGAGATAGAGCTGCACGGCCTTCGAACCCGGCGCCAGCGAGGTCTTCACCCAGGGCTTGCGCACGAGGCCCAGCGCGTTCGCCTTCTTCGCCAGCAGGCCGGCGGCGATGACATTGCGCGGGTTGCTGGTGTTCGTGCAGGAGGTGATGGCGGCGATGATCACCGCGCCGTCCGGCATGAGCCCTTGCGCTTCCTGCTCGCGTGCCGCAGCAAGATTCCCGGCGATGCCTTTGGCCGCGAGCTCACTCGTCGCTACGCGCGCATGCGGGTTCGAGGGGCCGGCCATGGTGCGCACCACGGTCGAGAGATCGAAGTGCAGGCTGCGCTCGTACTCGGCGGTCTTGAGGTCATCGGCCCAGAGGCCGGCGGTCTTCGCGTAGGTCTCGACCAGGGCCACCTGTTCGTCCGAGCGGCCGGTGAGGCGCAGGTAGTCGAGCGTGTTGTCGTCGATGAAGAACATCGCCGCCGTCGCGCCGTACTCCGGCGCCATGTTCGAGATCGTCGCGCGGTCGCCGAGCGTCAAGGCCGCCGCACCCTCGCCGCGGAACTCGAGGTAGGCGCCGACCACCTTCGACTTGCGCAGGAACTCGGTGAGCGAGAGCACGATGTCGGTGGCGGTGATGCCGGGCTGCGGCTTGCCGCTCAGTTCGACGGCGACGATCTCCGGCAGGCGCATCCACGAGGCACGGCCCAGCATCACGTTCTCGGCCTCGAGGCCGCCGACGCCGATGGCGATGACGCCGAGCGCATCCACGTGCGGCGTATGCGAGTCGGTGCCGACGCAGGTGTCGGGGTAGGCCACCTCCCTGCCGTCGCCCGCAGGTTCCACGCCGATCACCGGCGACATCTTCTCCAGGTTGATCTGGTGCATGATCCCGTTGCCCGGCGGGATCACCTCGACGTTCCTGAAGGCGCGCTTGGTCCAGTCGATGAAGTGGAAGCGGTCCTCGTTGCGACGGTCCTCGATGGCGCGATTCTTCGCGAAGGCGTCCGGGTCGAAGCCGCCGCACTCGACGGCCAGCGAATGGTCGACGATGAGCTGCACCGGCACCACCGGGTTCACCTGCGCCGGGTCGCCGCCGCGCTCGGCAATCGCATCGCGCAGGCCGGCCAGATCGACCAGCGCCGTCTGGCCGAGGATGTCGTGGCAGACCACGCGCGCCGGAAACCACGGGAAGTCGAGGTCGCGCCGACGCTCGACGAGCTGCCGCAGGTAGTCGGGAATGCGCTCAGGCTCCGCCCGGCGGACGATGTTCTCGGCATGCACCCGCGCCGTGTAGGGCAGCGTCGCCCAGGCGCCGGGGCGGATCGCGTCGACCGCCTCGCGGGCGTCGAACCAGTCGTAGCGGGTGCCGGGCAGCGGCTTGCGGTGGGCGGTGTTCATGGCGGGCGTCGGCTTGCGCGGGCGAGACCGCGATTATCGGCCATCGCGCACCGGCACCGGACGGATGGGCCGTCGTGCCGTCGCCCGGTTGACGCGCCCGCGGAAGCGGGAGACAATGCCCGGCTCCGTGGCTATGTAGCTCAGCCGGTTAGAGCACAGCACTCATAATGCTGGGGTCGGTGGTTCGAGCCCACCCATAGCCACCATCCAACCCCGCGAATTTGCGGGGTTTTTTGTGCCGGAATGGATGCCAGGACACACCCGAAGGCGAGCTCCGTGCCCATCTCGTGCCCAATCCGTGCCCAAGATTTCGGCCGTTTTGAAACGCGCGATTGAAAATGACTCAAGCACGGCCGTCTGAACCGCCCCGGCTTTTCCGGAGGCTGTTTTCGTTGAGTCACGTCGTCCTTGTAACGCCCCAGCGCTTTCTGCTCAGCCCTTGCTCTCAAGCATACGCCCCGCCACGAACGCCGAGCACCTTCCGCGCCGGCAATGTACACGCTCCTCCTTCAAGGCCCGGGCCAAGCGCTCGACCATCGGACACGCGGCACGCGGCCCTCGAAAAGGCTCGCACCCCCTCAAGGGCACGAACCGCTGGGCTGGGCGAGGGATCCTTCGGCCATCCTTGCGATCGTCCGCGCCACGCGGACGGCGTCCTTCACCGGCGGTGTGTTCGCCACGCCCCTGATCTCCCTGACGGCATAGCGCCCATGCCTTTCGCCGAAGCATGCGGTGGCCAGCCGGCGCCCGGTCGCGCTGCATCGGATGCTGACGAGGTGCATCCAGCGCCCAAGCGCCGAGCGATCGACGCGGTCGGCGCAGTGCCGCATGGCGATGGCTTCCTCCACCAAGTCGATTTCGCTGGCGATCGGCGCGATGACGAATCCCTCGACCTGCTCCTGCTTGAACGGCGTCGGCCATGTCCCGCCGGCACCAGCGCTTTTCGCGATGATCCGGCGCTCGTCCAGCTCCGCCGCCCTGAGCGCCCCGCGCCAAGTCCGCTTCAGGGTGGCGCGCCCTTCATTGCCGTAGTCGGCGGCCCATCGCACCACCCGGGCCCAATCACCCTGCAAGAAGGCCGCATCCCGACCGGTGACCTTGCTGGCGTGGTAGGCCGCGATGGCTTCGCACGTCACCTTGGCATGGCAGGGCCACCGGACCGGAGGATGGACCACGTCCGAGCCGGGGTCGACATACGTCAGGGCCAGGGTTTCCCACATCGCGTCCGGGAGCCTGACGCCGGCGGGCAGGGCCGCGTGCAGCCGCGCCCAGTCGGACAGGAAGTGCTGGAGTTCCTCGATGCCGTCGATCCGGTCCGCGTACCAGTGCTTCCAGATCGGCCTCGCCCGGAGCTGGCACAGGCTTCGCCATCCCGAAGCGGTGACCCCCATCCTCGCGAAGTCCTTCCGCAGCGAGCGCAGCGGCGCCTGCCTGAAGTCGTCGGGCGACCAGCGCTCCCGATCCAGCCAGAAGAGATCCAGCAGGGCGGGGGCTTGCGCCTCGATCTCCAGAAGATGGCGCCGCCATCGGGCGACCTCGGCGAGCTCGTGGGCCGTGACCCCGCCGGAGACGCCCCGGCCGAAGCGCAGCCGGTGTGCGAGGCGGAGGGTGGTCGGATCGATCCGCATCAGCTGCCCCAGCATCGCCCTCAACCTGGCGCGGTCGATGCACCGCGCCGCCAGGCCTTGGATGACGCCCAAGCACCAAGCCTCGATCATCCTCGTCGCCCGGTCGCGCTCGCCCTCGGGCAGGGACGGGGAAGCCTGCCGGCCGAGTGCGGCCCAAAGCTCGGCGCGCCACCCCGGCAAGGATCGGATCAGGAGGTTGTTCGCCCAGGACGGGGCCGGCAGGGGTGAACCGACGAAGACGTTCGCCTCGAATCGACCGCCACGGGCGTCATCGAACACCGCCCGGACGCAGCGCCCATCGTCCGACACTTCGTAGTCCACGTAGTCGAAGAGCCGGATGACCCGCCGATCGGCGAGGATCCTCAGGCGCACGCCCTTGCGGATTTTCAGCTCGGCGGCGTTCCAGAGCGCCACCGCCGCATGCCGTGCGACGTCCGC
Source organism: Lysobacteraceae bacterium (assembly GCA_018333835.1). Taxonomy (GTDB): domain Bacteria; phylum Pseudomonadota; class Gammaproteobacteria; order Xanthomonadales; family Xanthomonadaceae; genus Silanimonas. Next base: position 9,268 of record JAGXSL010000040.1, on the reverse strand, counting down.
CAGGTTCCTTTCGCGCAGCTCGGCGGGAACCGCGCGGCGTCGGACAAGGCGGTCGACGACCTTGGGGGGAAGGACGCCCCCGGGGACGCGAAACACGTCGGTCAGGTCCATCGCCACTTCGGTGATGAATCCCGGCTCGGAAGACGGAATGCCCATGCTCCTCCCGCAGGCGTTCATTCCAGCGGCTCCCGGCTGGAGGCACGGGCCAGGGACTCGTAGTAGCGCAGGGTGCCCTCCTTGCCCACCTTGAAGCGCTCGAACACCGCGAGGCCCGCGTCGCCTTGCACATCGGCCACGATCGCCCGGGCGTTGTGCAGCTTGTCGCAGGTGGAAACGAGCAGGGACGCGATCGGCTTCTTCTCGAGACTGGCGATGTAGGCCAGCTTGCGATTCCGCCAGTCGGCGCACTTGGCCTCTGGCGTGTCCAGCTTCGTTTTCGTCTCGGACGTGCCGTCCGTGCAGTCCTTGACGATGCCGGCGACGGCATCGCCGAACCGCTCGCGGATCGGTGCCTCGTGTTCGGCACCGCAGTCCTCCAGCACGTCGTGCAGCAGGCCGGCGATGGCCTGGTCCTCGGTGCCGCCGTACTCGAGCACGATGCTGGAGACGCCCAGCAGGTGGTAGACGTAGGGGATGGCCGTGCCCTTGCGGAACTGGGCGGCATGGGCGATGCGGGCGTACTCGACGGCCTCGCTGTAACAACGGGTCAGGACGGTCATGGTTCACTCCGGCGATGGTGGCGGGACCCGCCCCATCCGGTGTCCGGAGGAAGCGACGCTTTACCAGTGATTTGTATCCCGCCCTGGAAGTTGTCCCTTAAACCGGCGGCGTGGCGGCTTCCCGACCACCTGTACATCTTATCATCGCGATGAAGCGATATGCAAGCGCCGGGGCGGTTCAGGGCACCCCGACGCGTCGCAGACCATGAGATGACGGGTGATTCGGCTCGACAGTCGGTTTTGTGTCATGGCCGGCGATCTTGGATCTGGGTGGCGAGCCGGTTCTCCAGTGGTGCGAGCGCATTACTCAAGGGAATGCAGCGGCGATCCCATGGCAGCGAGGTGTCCGCCGCGATTGTGATGGCCTCCTTCAGCGGGAGAAGGTCTGGTGTCGTCGCCCAATCATGTTGCTCCGACCATTCCACCAGCTCATAGACGCATCGCTTGGCCTCGCCCGTCCATGTGCAGGCGACAGAATCAAATACCCGATTGACACGGATCAGCAGCTGCAGGGCCTCACCGGTGTTCATGACTCTTCTCCCGACCAGGGACTCAGCACATCAAGGTAATCCATCGATCTATCGGCCGGCACGGCCCGCAGAACCCGCCACTCGCCACCCGGGCGCCTCGCATGGAGGTAGCAGCCCTGCATTGAGCAGCGCGGCCTTGAGGCCTTTCCGGTCATGCCGATCCTTATCAGCAAGCCACCGTTCTCATAGAGATCGCTGAACAAGGTGAGCGATGTCGCCTGGCTGTCTGCGCCATTCCAGCCCTCCCAAGCCATCAGCATGGCAGTGCGGAAAGCCATTCCGCCTTCTGATGGCGCCGACTCGGTGTACCACCAGCGGCTTGGCGAGGCGGCCTCACTCTCTACATCGGGTTGGCAGCCGACCATACCGGTCGCGAGCGACCCAAGGGCAAGGCGTCGTGCAGTTCGCCAGAGGTTGGCTTGGATGCCTTCAGTTCCAGGGGTCATCCCTATCGCTCCGTAACACGTTGACGCCACCGCGCCATAAGCGGATCCAGCACATCCCTTCCCCGAAGCGCCTCTCGCCAAGCCGCAGGAATGCCGTCCAGCCCATACAGCACCCCCGCAGCGGCACCGGCGACGGCCGCGGTGGTGTCGGTGTCATGGCCAAAGGCGATCGCCCGGCGGATGCAGCTGGCGTAGTCACCGGTTTCCTCGACCGCAATCCGGGCCGACCACAGGGTGTCGACGACATAGCCACTGCCGCTGGCCTTGGCGCGCCACGCCGGATCTAGGACGAACTCGATTTCTTCCTCCGAGAGCCCGGCGTTATCAGCAAATGTTGGGCCTTGCATGATGTCTTCGATCACCGCCCATGCTCGTGCCGGCCCCCAACGGTGCAGAGCGCTGACCCACAGGCAGTATGCGGCGCATGCGACATGCGATCGCGGATGCCCGTGGGTGACCTTGGACTGCTGAGCGGCAGCATGCGCAAGGTGATGCGGCGAGCGCCAGGAGTGCATCAGCAGGGGGAAGACCCGCATCAGTGCGCCGTTGCCGTTGTCCTGCTCCGTGGAGGGTCCGGCTTGCTCCGGTGCCACGCCGGCCATCAGACGGTTGATGGCCGTGGCGGTCTGGCGTCCCACGTCGAACACCGAACGATTCACCGCGAAGCGGCCCTCGTGAAGCCACGCCTTGATGTTCCCGGCGAAGTGCTTGAGGTCCACCCCGCCGGTGCTCAGCAGCGTGTCGAGCAGGGCCAGCGCCTGGGCACCGTCGTCGCTCCAGGTGCCCGGCGGCACGCCGGCATGCGCGCGCGGAAAGCCGCGCGGCGGGACCAGGTCGATGGCCTCCAGCGGCGGCAGGGCGTGTGGCGGATGGAATTCGTAGGGCACGCCAACGGCGTCGCCGACCAACAGCCCCCACAGGCCGGCCTCGGCCAGCTCCGGTGGCAGTTCCTCTGGCGACAGCGGGCCAATACTCATTTCGCCCAAGACGGGCGCATCGAGAAAGCCGAGCGCAACGCATTTGCCTTGACGGCCGAAGGCGATGGCCTGCTCTTCGGTGTCGGCCCAGTGCACTGCGGATTGGCATTGCCCACAGAAGCGGACGCTCTCATCACGACCGACGCGCTCCAGCGTGTCCCAGCGCATGGGACATTCGTAGCGCAACCGGCATCCGTCGATCGGGGCGGTACTCATTCGGAGGCTCCGTGGGTCAGGGGCGCCGGGCGACGATCCTCAGGCAGGGCGGGCCAGAGCCCCAGCAACTCGGCGGACTCCGGCGCGGGGACGATGCAGAGGTGGATGGCTTTCAGCTGCTCGCCGACCACGTCCGCATAGACGAGGCACTGCGGCACGGGCGGCGCGCCCTGCCAGAGGACGGCGCAGAGGGTGTGCCCATAGCCCGGCCGATGCGCGAGGTCGGCCATGGGCATCAGGCCGGCATTGCTCATGGTCTCGAACTTGGCCGCCATGAATTCAAGGTAGGCGTCCTTCCCGACCATGTCGGTCAGGACGTTCTGGGAGGTGTAGGTGAAGTCCGGCGCCAGCAGGGGCGCGAGCGCGGACGGGTCGCCGGTGTTGATCATGGTCGCGTAGGCCGTCAGGGCCTCGCGCTCGGTCAACGTGGCGGTCGTACTGGCGGTGTCACTCACGGATGCCTCCTTGGCGGGGTGTTGCGACTGTCCCATGCTTCGATCTCATGGGCTGCGAGGTCAATATCGTTCCGGGCCCGGCGCGCCTCCAGTAGAGTCGGGCCATGGACGCCGTGACCCTGAAAGCCAAGCTGGCTGCCCTTCCCACTGAGATCCCGGAGGACTTCCGGGTCCGCTGCCATCGCGCCATCAGTTGGCTGCGGAGGGCGGAGCAGGAGGACGACGCGGATGCCCGCTTCATTTTTCTGTGGATCAGCTTCAACGCCGCCTATGCCTGGGAGTTCGGCCATGAGCAGTCGGAACGCGACCTGCTCCGCCGCTTCTTCGAGCGCATCCTGGTGCTCGATGCCGACAAGCGTCTTCACGCCCTGCTGTTCAAGAACTTCACCGGCTGCGTCCGGACGCTGATCGACAACCCGTACCTGTTCGACCCGTTCTGGCGCGCCCTGCGCGACCACGACAGCAGCGGCCGGTGGGAGGGGCAATTCCAAGCCGCGAAGCGCACCGCGACCGCGGCGGTGATGTCCGGGGAGACCGCGACCGTGGCAGGCATCGTGGTCGACCGGCTGTATGTCCTCCGCAACCAGCTCGTCCATGGCGGCGCCACCCACGGCAGCAAGGTCAACCGGCAGCAGGTGAAGGACAGCGTGGCCCTGCTCGGGCAACTCGTGCCGCTGGTGATCGACCTGATGATCGCCTCCGATGGCAGCGGCTTCGGCCGCATCGCGTATCCCGTGGTCGGCCCGGTCTAGACCTTGCTCCACCCGGGGGTGCCCACCGCACCGCCAGCCCTCCGTGGCCGTTCGGTGCGATGGGCATGGAGCGGATCAGGGCCCGACGTTCATCACGAAGCGGGTCTCCGTGCCCTGTACCCGAAGCAGCACCTCCACGGACTGGACGCCACCTTCGCGCTGGCGGGGCAGTTCCATCTCGACGAAGGCCGCGTGGGATTCGCCGGGATGGATGGTGTGCGTCCGCAGCGCGCCTTCGATCGCCTGCTCGCCCATCTCCTTCTCGGCCGCGAGCCGCTCGAACAGGAGGGCGTTCTCGGCGTTCGCACGCTGCTGGGCCGCCGCCGCCGCGGCACCGTCGAAAGCCGTGCCGGAAAACGTGGTCGTTGCATTCACCCTGGCGCGGCCGCCCGGGCCCGAAACCTTGGCCGAGGTGTGGGCCGTGCCCTGGTAGCTCGAGTACCCGGCATCGGAGGCCGCCATGCTGTTGCCCACGGCGGCGATCCCCGCACCGATGGCCGCCCAGGTCTGGCGGGTCTTCTCCTCCCTCATCAGCGCCGTGTGGGCCAGCACCTCCAGCGGCCCAGCGGACGACTGCGCGCTCACCGCGCCCTCCTGGATCGTCACCGGCCGGCTGGTCCGATTGGCGACGCGGACGATCAGCACGGATCGGCTGCGATCCTTCGGCTGGGCACACAGCGAGGTCAGCAGGAACCCGTCGCTCGTGTCGGCCCCGCCCTGCACACATCCCATGCCCTGGGAGTAGCTCAGCTCCTGGCCCTCGCGGGCCTGCAGGGAGACGGGGGTGGGGACGGACGCGCATCCCGAGAGCAGCACCAGCGCCGTAGCGCCAAGACCAAGCTTTCGCATAGCGGACTCCATGTCGACGATGGGGAACGGGGAGCGGATGGTTCGGCATCGCCGTCTCACGGATGGAGACGGGAAAGACCACATTTATATGTGGGGATCTTCGCCCCGACGCGTCGCAGACCATGAGATCGCCGGGCGGGATGCTGCGCCTCCACCCAAGCGAGGAGCACGCCATGAAGGACCAGAGCCACATCACGGTCATCCTTGACCGCACCGGGTCGATGATGGAAATCCGCGACGATGTCATCGGCGGCTTCAATGCCTTCCTCGCCGAACAGCAGGCCGCGTCGACCCCGGCGACGTTCACGCTGGTGCAGTTCGACTCCCAGGACCCCTACGAGGTGCTGCACCACGACCGCCCGATCGCGGAGGTCACGCCGCTGACGCCGGAGCAGTACCTCCCCCGTGCCTCGACCCCCCTGTACGACGCGATGGGGCGGGGCATCCTCGATCTCGAGTCCCGGATCGCCAAGCAGCCTGAAGCGGAGCGCCCGTCGAGGATCATCTTCGTCGTCGTCACCGACGGTGCCGAGAACGCCAGCCTGGAGTTCGATCGCGCCGCGATCACCAAGCTGGTGGACGCGAGGAAGGCGGCCGGATGGGATTTCGTCTTCCTCAGCGCCGACATGGAGGCCTTCCACGATGCGGGTGCCGTCGGCATCGACTACAGCTCCAGGCTGGCCTTCCAGAAGTCGTCGCGGGGCAATGACGCGGCCTGGGCGGCCGCGTCCTCGAAGATCAAGGCGCGGATCCTCGGGGCTGCGGACAAGGTCGAGTTCGACGACCATGACCGCGCCTCCAGCGAGTGACGGACCGCGGCACCACCCCTCCCCGCCCACCCGGGCCTGTGCTTCACTGGCCCGCCCCGCCCGCATCGATCGAGGATCCGCGTCTTGCCCTCATCCGCCCCGCCGACCGGCCTGGTGGTCCTGCGCGCCAGTCGGCTGGAAGCCCTGGTGCCGCCGTTGCAGCGGCTGCTGGAGGAGACCCGTCCGCCGCATCCGCTGGAACCGCAGACGCTGATCGCGGCGCATCCGGGCATGAAGCAGTGGCTGGGCGGAGCGCTGGCGCGGCAGGTCGGCGCGGGCCGGATCGTCGCCAACCTCGAGATGGTGCTGCCCAGCACCTGGCTGGACCGGCTGTCGACCCGGCTGCTGGGCGAACGCGCCGTGGCACTGCCGCGCTACCGGCGCGGCCCGCTGCGCTGGTCGCTGCACCGGCTGCTCGGCGAGGCCGCGGCGCACGGCATCACCGATGCGCGGGTGCAGGCCTACCTCGATGCGCCTGGCAGTGCCGACCTCCGCGCCCAGCGCCGGCTCCAGCTCGCCGACCGGCTGGCGACGCTGTTCTCGCAGTACCTCGTCTACCGCAGCGACTGGCTGGCAGCCTGGGAGGCCGGCGTGTCGAACCCCGCCACCGCCGCGCTCGCCGATCCCGCGCTGCGGGCGCTCGAAGCGCAGGCGCTGGCCCCGCTCTGGCGCGCCCTCGCCGCCGCGCTCGGCGGGCACCGCGGGCGCCTCGCCCGGGACCTTCTGCGGGTGCTGCAGGAGCCGTCGCAGGGGCTCGAACCGCTGCACGTGTTCGGCCTCTCGCACTTGCCGCCGGTGGAACTGGCCGTGCTGCACGCCTACGCGCGGCACGCGCTGGTCGCCGTCTACGTGCCCGATCCCTGCCGCGAATACTGGGGCGGCCTGCACCGCGGCCTCCCGCGGGGCGACGGGCGCGAAGCCGATGCCGGGGCGTGGCGGGCCTTCCGCGAGGACGAGGCGGCGCGACTCGCCGACCCGGAAGCGCTCGACTGGCGCGAGCAGGGCCATCCGCTGCTGGCGCGCTGGGGCCGCCTCGGCCAACACTTCTTCGCCGCGCTGACCGAGGCACCGCTGCGCGAGGACATCCGGCACTGGCAGGACGAGGCCGACACGGCGCCCTCCAACCGCCTGCAGCGCCTGCAGGAAAGCCTGCGCCGCCTGCAGCCGGAGCTAATCGGCGAGGACCCCCGCGACCCGGCGGCACGCGCGGATGCCAGCCTGCGCGTCCACGCCTGCCACACCCGGCTGCGCGAACTCGAGGTACTGCGCGACGCCCTGCTCGACGCCATCGACCGCGACGGCGTGCGCCCCGGCGAGATCGTGGTCATGGCCCCGGACCTGCGCGCCTACCTGCCCCTGCTCCCGGCGGTGTTCGGCGAACCGGGTTCGACCCGCGAGCGCCTGCTGCCCTACCACCTGGCCGACGTGCCGGTGGCGCGCAGCCATCCGCTGTTCGCCGTGGTCGAGACCTTGCTCGGGCTCGGGGCCTCGCGGCTCGGTGCGCCGGAGGTCGCCGACCTGCTCGGCGTGGCCGAGGTGCGTCGCGCGCTTTCGCTCGACGACGGTGCCGCCGACGAGCTGCTGGACTGGCTGCGCGCGAGCCGCGTCGCTTGGGGTCTGGACGGCCGGCACAAGGCCGGATTCGGCCTGCCACCGCGCGCCGAGCACAGCTTCGCGTGGGCGCTGGACCGCATGCTCGCCGGTTACCTGATGGCGGAAACCGGTGGCGACGATGCGCCCGTGCAGCTCGCCGACGGCACCACCCTGCTGCCGCAGGGCGGGATCCACGGGCCCGGGGCCGCCGCGCTCGGCGGCCTCGACCGCCTGCTCTGCGAGTTGCAGGCCTGGCGCGATCTCGCCGAGGTCGAGCAGGCGGCGAGTGCCTGGGCCGCAGCGCTGCGCCTGCGCGTCGATGCCCTGCTGCGCATCGATCCCGGCGATGCCGCCGCGCGCGCCGCGCTCGACGTGCTGCACCGGGCCATCGACCAGGTGGCGGCGGAACCGGCGGCGAACGGCCTCGATCCACCGCTGCGCCTCGCCGTGGTGCGCGAGCTGCTGCGTGAAGCCCTCGACGCCGCGCCCGAGCGGCAGCGCTTCCTGATGGGCGGGATCACCTTCTGCGGCATGGTGCCGCAGCGCGCCGTGCCGTTCGCGGTGGTCGCCGTGCTGGGGCTCGACGAGGAGCAGTTCCCGCGACGCCCGGCGCACGGCGGCATGGACCTGATGGCGACGCTGCGGCGGCTCGGCGACCGCGACGTGCCCGGCGACGACCGCTACCTGTTCCTGGAGACCGTCATGGCGGCGCGCCGGCGCCTGCACCTGTCCTTCGTCGGCCAGGGCGTGCGCGACGGCAAGCACCGCAACCCGGCAGCACCGCTGGCGGAGCTGCTGGCCGAACTGGACCGCCATGCCGGCTTCGCGCCGGACGACGCCGAAAGCACCCGCCCCTGGCTGCTGCGCCACCCGCTGCAACCCTTCGACGCGCGCTATTTCGACGGTCGCGATCCGGCTCTGTTCTCCTACTCCGCGGCTTTCGCCGGCATGCGCGGCGAGGGCCGGGGAGCACTGCCCGGCCTGCGCGACGGCGAGCCGCTGCGGCCGGAACCCCTGCCCGAAACGGTGCCGCTGGCCCGCCTCGAGGCCTTCTTCAAGGATCCGGCCCGCGCCCTGCTGCGCGACCACCTGCAGCTCTCGCTGGAAGCCCTCGATCCCGGCCAGCGTCTGGACGACGAGGAACCGCTGGACGCGATCCCGCGCATCGCCGGCGTGGCCCGCCGCGTGTTCCTCGACGAGGTGCTGCCGCGGCATTGCGCCGATCCGGCCTGGACCTGGCCGGCGACCCCACCGGCCTGGCTGGCCCTCGGCGGCCTGCTGCCCCCCGGGCCCGCCGGCCTTGCGGCCTGGGCCGGCGAAGCCAAGGCTGTCGAGGCCATGCTGGCCTGCGCCGCTGCGCTTGGGCGCTTCGACGCGAACGGCGCGACCGGAGCGCAGTCGCGGACGGTCGAGGTGGTGCTGGCGGAAGCCACCGCCACCGAGCCGCCGCTGCGGCTCGCCGGCCGGGTGGACGCCCTGTTCCCGCTGGCCGCTTCGCCCGGCGGGTTGCAGCTGGTGTTCGCCTTCCCGGGGTCGGCGAAGAGCGCGCTCAAGCCGGCGACCGACCTCGGCCATCGCGAACTCGTCCCGGCCTTCCTGCGCTGGGCCGCGCTGCGCCTGCACGCCACCGGGGAACCGGCACCGGTGCGGCTGACCCTGCTCGCCGCGGGCGACGAACCATCCCTGGCCGTGGAGGTCAACGCCTGGGACGCGGCCTACTGCGCCGCCGACGACGCCCGGCGCGCGGCGATGGCGGCCGGACTGCGCCAGCGCCTGCATGGCCTCATCGCCGTGTGGGCGCGCGGGCGCGACGGTGCCACGCTCTGGTACCCGCGCAGCGCCGCCAAGGCCCTGGCCCGGCGACCCGCCGACCCGGCCGGGATCGAGGCCTGGATCGCGGCCGCAGCCAAGGAGGTCGCCAA
>JAGXSL010000039.1 GCA_018333835.1 Lysobacteraceae bacterium | reverse complement strand
GGCCGGCGCGGAAGGCGTCGAGGCCCGCGCCCGCCGCTGGCTCGCCGCCGTCGACGCCCAGGAGTCGCTGCCCTCGCACCTGCTGGGCCGTCCCGACACCGACGAGCTCTGGCTGGTCCTGCCCGGCCTCGACGTGCCGGCCGCCCGCGTCTTCGCCGAGGCCCTGCACCGGCAGGTGGCGCCGCCCGTACCGACCTCCGGCCTGCTGCCTCCCGGTGCCCGGCCGGCCGTGGCCGACTGGGTGATCGGCCTGGCCGCGATCCAGCCCGGCGAGCGCGTGCCGCGGCCGATGATCGAACGTGCCGGCGAAGCCCTCGCCCGTGCCCGCGTGCCGGGGGCGGGGGCGGTGCAGGCGGTCGTCCCCGTGCTGCACTGAGGCACGGATGGCGAGTGATCCCCGTGCCCTGCTGGCGATGGCGGCCGGCGCCAGCCTGATCAGCCTGACCGGCGTGCTGGTGCGCTATGCCGAGGTGCCGCCGACCATCGCCGGCATGTACCGGATGCTGTTCGGCGGCCTGATGCTGGGCGCGTTGCTGGTGCTGCTGCGGCGCTGGCGGCCGATCCCGGCGCGGGCCTGGTGGGTCTGCCTGTGGCCGGCGGCGGCCTTCGCCGCCGACCTCTGGCTGTGGCACCGCAGCATCCACGCCATCGGGCCGGGGCTCGCCACCCTGCTCGCCAACACCCAGGTGTTCTTCATGGTCGCCGCCGGCGTGCTGCTGTTCGGCGAACGCTTGACCCCGCGCTTCTTCCTCGGCGTGCTGCTGGCCTTCGCCGGCCTCGTGCTGATCCTGGGCGACGGCTGGGCCGCGCTCAGCGAGGAGGCACGCATCGGGGTCTGGTTCGGGCTGGCCACCGGCGTCGCCTACGCGGCCTACAACCTCGGCTTGAAGCGCGCCCAATCCGAAGCCGCGCCGCGCGCCGGCGAGATCGTGCTGTTCGTTTCCACCTTGCAGTGCGCCGTCCTGCTGGCCCTCGCCGGGCTGGTCGAGGGCGCGTCCTTCGCCATCCCCGATGCGCGTTCCCTGCTCGCCCTGCTGGCGCTCGGCCTGATCGGCCAGTGCCTCGGCTGGGTGCTGATCGGCCGTGCCCTGCCGCGGCTGCGGGTCGCCACCGTCGGCCTGCTGCTGCTGTTGCAGCCCCTGCTCGCCTTCCTCCTCGACGTCGTGCTGTTCGACCGCCCGACCGCCGGCCACGAATGGCTGGGGGTGGGGCTGTCGCTGGCGGGCATCTTCCTCGCCGGCCTGCGCGGCCCGGCGCAGCCGGTGGTGTCGGCGGCCCGGCCGGGTTGATCCGGTGGGCTGATCCGGTGGCCTGAGTCCGGGATGCGGTTCAGGGGTTCGGCGAGAGCAGGGCCCGGGGCAATTCGGCGAGCACCCCGGCAAGCGCCTGCAACATCGCTGCGCGGGCGGAACTGCGCCGCCAGAACAGGGCGATGCGGCGGGTCGGTGGCGCGGCGAAGGGCAGCAGGCGCAGGTTCGGCAGGGCCGCCACCGGCGGGCGGACCGCCAGCACCGGCAGCAGGGTGACGCCAACCCCGGCAGCGACCATCTGCCGCAGGGTCTCGAGCGAGGTGGCGCGGAACCCGGCCTTCTCGCCGGCACCGGCGAGGTGGCAGACGTCCAGCGCCTGGGCGCGCAGGCAATGGCCGTCCTCCAGCAGCAGCAAGTCGCTGTCCTGCAGGGCGGCCAGCGGCAGGGCATCGCGGCGGCGCGCCAGCGGGTGCTGGCTCGGCACCGCCAGCACGAAGGGTTCGTCGAACAGCACCGCGTGCTCCAGCCCCTCGGCATCGACCGGCAGGGCCAGCAGGGCGCCATCGATGCGGCCATCGCGCAGGCGCGCCAGCAGGGCCTCGGTCTTCTCCTCGACCAGCAGCAGTTCCAGTCGCGGGAAGCGTGCCTGCAGGGGGCCGACCACGTGCGGCAGCAGGTAGGGCCCGAGCGTGGGGAACAGCCCGAGGCGCAGCGTGCCGGCCTCCGGGTCGCGGGCCTGCCGGGCCAGTTCGCGCATCTGCTCGACCTCGGCCAGCACGCGGCGGGCGCGCTCGGCGATCTCGACGCCGGCATCGGTCAGCATCACCCGGCGCGGGGCGCGTTCGACCAGGGTGATGCCGAGTTCGTCCTCCAGCTTGCGGATCTGGGTGGACAGCGTGGGCTGGCTGACGTGGCTGGCCTCGGCGGCGCGGCCGAAGTGGCGGTGGTCGGCGAGGGCGATCAGGTAGCGCAGGTCGCGCAGGTTCATCGGACGGCCCGGGATCATCATCGATGTTGACTATGGTGATGATGCAATCAATCGATTTCACTTATCAACCATCCTGTTCCACACTGCGCGCCGTTGCCGGCCTTGCGGCCCGCGCCTCCGACCCCAACTTCCCCGCCGGACGCCGCCACCGGCGTGCTTGCTTCCCCCACCCTCCGCCAAGGAAACCACCGATGTCCCTGATCAACACCACCGTGCAGCCCTTCAAGGCCACCGCTTTCCACAACGGCAAGTTCGTGCCGGTCACCGACCAGAGCCTGAAGGGCGAGTGGTCGGTGATCGTCTTCATGCCGGCCGCCTTCACCTTCAACTGCCCGACCGAGGTCGAGGACGCCGCCGAGCACTACGCCGAGTTCCAGAAGCTGGGCGCCGAGGTCTACATCGTCACCACCGACACCCACTTCTCGCACAAGGTCTGGCACGAGACCTCGCCGGCCGTCGGCAAGGCGAAGTTCCCGCTGGTCGGCGACCCGACCCACGCCCTGACCCGCATGTTCGGCGTGCACATCGAGGCCGAGGGCCTGGCCCTGCGCGGCACCTTCATCGTCAACCCGGAGGGCGTCATCAAGACCGCCGAGATCCACGACAACGCCATCGCCCGCGACATGAAGGAGACCCTGCGCAAGCTCAAGGCCGCGCAGTTCGTCGCCAAGAACCCGGGCCAGGTCTGCCCGGCCAAGTGGAACGAAGGTGCCAAGACCATCGCACCGTCGCTCGACCTCGTCGGCAAGATCTGACGCCATGCTGGACGACGCCCTCAAGGCTCAGCTCGCGGGCTACCTGGAGCGGCTCGTGCATCCCATCGAGCTCGTCGCCGCGTTCGACGGCGGCGAGCCCTCGCGGGAACTGCGCGTCCTGCTCGAGGCCATCGCGGCGCTCTCGCCGAAGATCACGCTGCGCGAGGCCGCCGATGCCCGCACGCCCTCGTTCGCCATCCAGCGCGCTGACGACGCCTCGGTGGCGGTGCGCTTCGCCGGCATCCCGCTCGGCCACGAGTTCAGCTCGCTGGTGCTGGCCCTGCTCCAGGTCGGTGGCCACCCGGCGAAGGTCGAGCCGGCGCTGATCGACGCGGTGAAGGCCCTCGAGGGCGAGTTCCATTTCGAAAGCTACTACTCGCTGTCCTGCGGCAACTGCCCGGACGTGGTGCAGGCGCTGAACCTGATGGCAGTGCTGAACCCGCGCATCACCCACGTGGCCATCGACGGCGCGCTGTTCCAGGCCGAGGTCGAGGCGCGCGAGGTGATGGCGGTGCCGGCGGTGTTCCTCAACGGGCAGCCCTTCGGCTCCGGCCGGATGGACCTCGCCCAGATCGTCGCCCGGCTCGACACCGGTGCCGAGGCGCGGGCCGCCGAGGCCATCGCCGCGAAGGAACCGTTCGACGTGCTGATCGTCGGTGGCGGCCCGGCGGGTGCCGCCGCGGCCATCTACGCCGCCCGCAAGGGCATCCGCACCGGCCTCGTCGCCGAGCGTTTCGGTGGGCAGGTGATGGACACCCTGGGCATCGAGAACCTCGTTGCCGTGGCCGAGACGGAAGGCCCGAAGCTCGCCGCCGAACTGGAGCGCAACGTGCGCGCCAACGGCGTCGATCTCATGAACCTCCAGCGGACGGAAGCCCTGCTGCCGGCCGGTACCGACGGCCTCGTCGAGCTCAAGCTCGCCAGCGGTGCCTCGCTGAAGTCGAAGTCCGTCATCCTCGCCACCGGCGCGCGCTGGCGCACCATGAACGTGCCCGGCGAGGACACCTACCGCAACAAGGGCGTTGCCTTCTGCCCGCACTGCGATGGCCCGCTGTTCAAGGGCAAGCGCGTGGCGGTGGTCGGTGGTGGCAACTCCGGCGTCGAGGCGGCGATCGACCTCGCCGGGATTGTCGCGCACGTGACCCTGCTCGAATTCGACGGCAAGCTCCGCGCCGACGCGGTGCTGCAGCGCAAGCTGCGCTCGCTGCCGAACGTGGCGGTGATCACGAACGCCCAGACCACCGAGGTGACCGGCGACGGCCAGCGCGTCAACGGCCTCGTCTACACCGACCGCACCAGCGGCGCGTCGAAGCGTATCGACCTCGAGGGCGTCTTCGTGCAGATCGGCCTGCTGCCGAACACCGAATGGCTGAAGGGCACGATCGAGCTGACGCCACGCGGCGAGATCGTCATCGACGACAAGGGCCACACCTCGCTGCCCGGCGTGTTCGCCGCTGGTGACGCCACCACCGAGCCCTACAAGCAAATCGTGGTTGCGATGGGCGCGGGCTCCACGGCCGCGCTGTCCGCCTTCGACCACCTGATCCGGCAGGCGCCGGTGCCGGTGGTGGAAGCGGCCGCCGCCTGAGCCCGTCGCTTCCGGGCCCGGCCATGCGCCTTGCCGACCTGCTGCGCGAGGCCGCCCGCCGCCTCGGCGACGAGGGGCAGGCCGAGGCCGGCCTGCTGTTGGCCCATGCCACGGGCCGACCGCCGGCCTGGCTCTGGGCGCACGGGGACGAACCGGCGGACGCGGCCGTCCGGGACCGCTTCGAGGCCCTCGTCGCCCGCCGCATCGCCGGCGAGCCGGTGGCCTACCTCACCGGCCGCCGCGGCTTCTGGCGCTTCGACCTCGAGGTCTCGCCGGACACCCTGATCCCCCGGCCCGAGACCGAGCGTCTGGTCGAACTCGCACTCGAGCGCCTGCCGCCCGATCGCCCGCTGCGCCTGCTCGACCTCGGCACCGGCAGCGGTGCGATCGCGCTGGCGCTGGCCTTCGAACGGCCGCAGGCCGGCGTGGTCGCCGTCGAGCGCAACCCGGCCGCGGCGGCGCTGGCCCGCCGCAACGCCGCGGCACTCGGGCTGGCGGCCCGCGTCGAGGTGCGCGAGGGCGACTGGTTCGCGCCGGTGGCGGGGGAGCGCTTCGACCTCGTCGCCGGCAACCCGCCCTACCTCGGCGACGACGACCCGCACCTCGCCTGCGGCGACCTGCGCTTCGAGCCGCACGCCGCCCTGGCCTCCGGCCGCGACGGCCTCGACGACCTGCGGCGGATCGTCGCGCAGGCCCCGGCGCACCTCCGGCCCGGCGGCTGGCTGCTGGTCGAGCACGGTTGGCGGCAGGGCGAGGCGGTGCGGGCGCTGTTCGCCGCCGCCGGCTTCACCGCCGTCGAGAGCGCCCGCGACCTCGAGGACCGCGAGCGGGTGACGCTGGGGCGGGTGGGTTGACGCCGATTTGTGTTGATCGGTTTGGGAATGATGGCCGGAAAGGAGCACTCGAAAAGAGGTTGCCCGGCGGTCAATCCCTCGGGGCGTGCCAAATACGACTGGCCATAATGTTCTATCGCCAGCGTTGGCGGCTATCGACCATCCTGACGCCTGAGCTAAACGGCAGCGTCAATCGCGGAGCGATTGATTGGTCCGAGCGAGCGAACGGTTAGAGCGCATCACGGGATATGCGTTCTGACCGCGCCGTCTAGTCTTCGATGAATAAGTGAAAGGGTGGTGAGCACATCTAATGCATCCTGCTCAGAAACATGCCAGTGAACGCGAGGAGCATGCGCCGTTGTGTTTCTGAAGGCTCCGAAGACGCCCTTGATTAGATTCATTAGCCCAAAGTGCTCGCTTTTCTCGCTCTCGTTGGACAAGCTATTGAAGGCGAGCCGCGGGTGTCCCGAGCTCCCAATACCAAAAGCTTGATCTACGAGGGTGGCCCCATCAGAAACGAGCCCCGTCTGTCTTCGGAGCTTCTCTGCAACACTCTTTGTTGCCTCAAATACTGCGTGGAAATAGTCATCGACTAAGAGCTCAGAGCGGCAGAACGCAATCACGTCCGGGTGGACTTTCCGCTCTAATAGCGCCTTGCGAAGCACTCCCGCACGAATCTCGGCCTCACTAAGGTTTGTTGCTCTCTCTACGTGAGCAACTTGGCCGTCCTCCTTAAGAGACAGGCCTGAGAAAGCGAGAATCACATTGAGCCTCTCGCGTTCCTTCTCAAAAAAATCTCTGTTACCCACGTAACGGACTGGCGCCATCACATGCGCAAGAAAGCCAATGACGTTGTTCGCACAACGATCAGCGGCCTGACGTGCTCTGAGAGCTTGAAAGAGTCTGTTTCTCTTCGTGATCTGGGGCTGCACGTCTTCGATGCCGCACTCTCCCAAGTACCGAGCAATCTCGGTCCCGGTCAAGCCGGTGTCAGTCGCTCCGAGCACGTCGCAGAGGGCCTGCAAAGTCGGATCTGGAATCGTGGGGATAGCGGCCATGCATTGTAAGCGTTCTAATACCTGAATTGAGCCCACCGCGAAGCGGCGTCGGCTTGAATAAATTGTTAGGGCTTACCCGATGTACGCTGAGGCCAGCGCAATGAGACCGGGAATGATCGTACAAGCGCCAACTATCCACTTTTTAAGATTAGGTCGGGTGAATTGCACGGAATCGGCCATTACCTGCGTGAATGCCAAGCTAAGAACGACCCAGCCCAACGCAATCTGGAAATTCTTGGCGCTTAGTAGAGCCATCCATAGCAGAGCAAATTGGCCAAGCAAATAGAAAACGGCGTAGCCGGTCTGCTTGGAGGGCTGGCTTGATCTTGCTTGCGGCGGTGGTTCAGTGACTAGCTCAGGCGCTAGGGCGCAATGAGTTTCTGTTGAAGGCGCGTTTTCAGCTGGGGCGTCTTTGAATTGATGCTGAGTCTGGTGAGGCTGTTGCGTTTGCCGTGTACTCATCCGTGATTTCCCACAGAAATAAGTGAGCCCTAGCCCGAACTAAACTTTCGGCACACTCCACCACCTCAGCCGGCGGCCTGCAACCCGGCGTCGGCCGGCATCGCCGGCGCGGCCAGCATCGGCCAACGCTTCAGCACCGCGGCGCGGACCGAGGCGGCGTCGAGGCCGGCCTCGGCCAGCAGTTCCTCGCGGCTGGCGTGGTCCTGGAAGCGGTCGGGCAGGCCGAGCAGCAAGGTCGGCTTCATGATGCCCTCCTGCGCCAGCCGCTCCAGCACCGCCGAGCCGGCGCCGCCCATCACCACGTTGTCCTCGAGGGTGACGAAGCCCTCGTGCGTCGCCGCCAGTTCGAGCAGCAGGGCGGCGTCGAGCGGCTTGACGAAGCGCATGTTGACGACGGTGAGGCCGAGTTCCGCGCCCACCTGCTCGGCAACCGGCAGCAGCGCGCCGAAGGCGAGCAGGGCGATGCCGCGGCCCTTGCGGCGCACCTCGGCCTTGCCGATCGGCAGGGTGTCGAGCGTGGCCGGCACCGCCACGCCGGGGCCGCTGCCGCGCGGGTAGCGCACCGCCGCCGGCCCGCGGTGGCGCAGGCCGGTCGTCAGCATGGCGCGGCATTCGGCCTCGTCGGCCGGGGCCATCACCACCATGTTCGGCACGCAGCGCAGGAAGGAGAGGTCGAGGTTGCCCGCATGGGTGGCGCCGTCCGGGCCGACCACGCCGCCGCGGTCGATGGCGAACAGCACGTCGAGGTCCTGCACGGCGACGTCGTGGACCAGCTGGTCGTAGCCGCGCTGCAGGAAGGTCGAGTAGATCGCGACCACCGGCTTGGCGCCCTCGCAGGCCATGCCGGCGGCGAGGGTGACGGCGTGCTGCTCGGCGATCGCCACGTCGAAGTAGCGTTCCGGGTATTCCTTGCTGAAACGCACCAGGCCCGAGCCCTCGCGCATCGCCGGGGTGATGGCGAGCAGCGCCGGCTCGGCGGCGGCGGCGTCGCAGAGCCAGTCGGAGAACACGTCGGTGTAGGTCGGCTTCTTCGTGCCGCCCTTGCTGACCACGCCGAGGTCGGGGTCGAAGGGCGAGACCGCGTGGTAGCCGATCTGGTCGCCCTCGGCCGGCTCGTAGCCCTTGCCCTTGGTGGTGATGACGTGCAGCAGCTGCGGCCCGCGCCGGCCCTTCACCTGCCGCAGGGCCTGCACCAGCGCCGGCAGGTCGTGGCCGTCGATCGGCCCGGTGTAGTGGAAGCCCATCTCCTCGAACAGCGTCGAGGGCACGAACATGCCCTTGGCGTGCTCCTCCCAGCGCCGCATGAAGCGCGCCGCCGGGCTGGTGCGCTTGTCGCCGAGGATCCTCTTGCCGCCCTCGCGGACCGCGTTCAGCGTGTCCGAGGCCATCAGCTTGCCGAGCATCCGGGTCAGCCCGCCGACGTTCTCGGAGATCGACATGCGGTTGTCGTTGAGGACGACCAGCAGGTCCGGCTCGGGGTCCATGCCGCCGGCGTGATTCAGCGCCTCGTAGGCCATGCCGGCGGTCATCGCGCCATCGCCGATCACCGCGACGACGCGGCGCGGGTCGCCGGCTTGCCGCAGGGCGGTGGCCATGCCGAGCGCGGCCGAGATGCTGGTGCTGCTGTGGCCGACGCCGAAGCAGTCGTACTCGCTCTCGCAGCGCTTCGGGAAGGGGGCGATGCCGCCCTTCTTCTTGACCGTGGTGATGCGTTCGCCGCGGCCGGTGAGGATCTTGTGCGGGTAGGTCTGGTGGCCGACATCCCAGACCAGGCGGTCGTCCGGCGTGTCGTAGACCCAGTGCAGGGCGACGGTCAGTTCGATCACGCCGAGGCCGGCGCCG
>JAGXSL010000038.1 GCA_018333835.1 Lysobacteraceae bacterium | reverse complement strand
CGTGGCGATCGGCGGCTGGGCACCGCCGCTGGGCATCGCCCTGCGCGCCGACGGCCTCAGCGCCTTCATGCTGCTCGTGCAATCGGTGGTGGGGCTCGGCGTGCATGCCTACGCGCTGGCCTACTTCGCCCCGGCCCGGCGGGCGTTCTGGGCGGCCGGCTGGCTGCTCTGGGGGGCGTGCCATGCGCTCTACCTCTCCGGCGACGTGTTCAACCTCTACGTCACGCTGGAGCTGGTCGGCTTGGGTGCCGTGGCCCTCGTGGTGCTGGGCGGTTCCGGCACCGTCGCCGCCGCCCTGCGCTACCTGCTGCTCGCGCTGGTGGGTTCCATGCTCTACCTGCTCGGCGTGGTCGTGCTCTACCTCGAACACGGCAACCTCGACCTGCAGGCCCTCGGCACCCTCGTCCAGCCGGGCCTTGCCAGCAGCGTGGCGGCGGCCACGATGACGCTCGGCCTGCTCCTCAAGGCGGCCGTGTTCCCGCTGCATGTCTGGCTGCCGCCGGCCCACGCCGCGGCGCCGGCGCCGGTTTCCGCCTTGCTCTCGGCCCTGGTGGTCAAGGCGGCGCTCTACCTGGTCGTGCGCCTCTGGACCGGCCTGTTCGGCGAGTTGCCTGCCGCCGGGGTGGCCTTGTCCCTCCTCGCCGGGCTGGGCGCGGCCGCGCTGTTCTGGGGCGGCGTGCAGGCCCTGCTGCAGACCCGCTTGAAGCCGATGATCGCCTACTCGACGGTGGCGCAGATCGGCCTGCTGGCCCTGGTGCTGCCCCTGCTGCAGGGCGGCGCGGTGGCCTGGAACGGACTGATGCTGCTGGTGGCGGCCCATGCGCTCGCCAAGTCGGCGCTGTTCCTGTGCGCCGGCGTCGTGCAACGCCAGTACGGCCATGACCGCATCGCCGGCCTCGGCGGTGTCGGCATGCAGCTGCCGCTGACGGCGACGGCTTACTTCGTCGCCGCCGTCAGCCTGGTCGGCCTGCCGCCGACGATGGGCTTCTTCGGCAAGTACCTGCTGCTGGAGGCGGCGATCGCCCAGTCGCGGCCGATGATCGCCGCGGCCCTCGTCCTCGGCAGCCTGCTCACGGCGGCCTACCTGCTGCGCCCGCTGGCCCTCGGCTTCACCGAGGCTGCGACGAGGCAAGCGCCGCGCACGGCCGGCCTCGGCCTGCAGTTGCCGGGCCTGCTGCTGGCGCTCGCCGCCCTGCTGGCCCTGCTGGTCGGGGCCGGCACGCCGCTCTGGCGGCTGCTCGCGGTGGGAATGCCGGCATGAGCGGAGAGGCACTGTTGCTCTTGGCGGTGGTGGCGAGTTCCCTGCTGCCGGGCCTGCTGATCTTCTTCCTGCCCGAGGACCGGCACCACCTGCGCAGCCTGCTCAACCTTGCCGGCGCCCTCGCCAAGCTCGGGCTGGTCGGCCTGCTGCTGCACGGGGTGGCCGCGGGGGCGAGTTTCGAGGCGCGCCTCGCCGTGCTGCCCGGCACCGAGCTGGTGCTGCGCGCCGATGCCACCGGCTTGATGTTCATGACCCTCTCGGCCCTGCTCTGGCTGCTGACCACGGTCTACGCCATCGGCTACCTCGAGGGTTCGCCGCACCGCAGCCGCTTCTTCGGCTTCTTCAGCCTGTGCGTGACGGCCACGGCCGGCATCGCGCTCGCCGGAAACCTGCTCACGCTGTTCGTCTTCTACGAACTGCTGACCCTCGTGACCTACCCGCTGGTCGTGCACCGCGGCACGCCGGCGGCACTGGCCGCCGGCCGCACCTACCTCTTCTACACCCTGCCGGCCGGGGCGTTGCTCCTGCTCGCGGTGGTGGTCGAGAAGGGGCTGGCCGGCGGGCAGGATTTCAGCGCCGGGGGCTACCTGGCACCCTTCGCCGCCACGCACGGCACCCTGCTCACCGGCCTCTTCGTGCTGCTGGTGGCCGGTTTCGGGGTCAAGGCCGCGCTGCTGCCCCTGCACGGCTGGCTGCCGAAGGCGATGGTGGCCCCGGCACCGGTTTCCGCCCTGCTGCATGCGGTGGCGGTGGTCAAGGCCGGGGCCTTCGCGCTGCTGCGGGTGGTGCACGAAGTCTTCGGCGTCGAGCTGGCGCAGCAACTCGGCGTGCTGGCGCCGCTCGCCCTGCTCGCCGCGGCGACCATCCTCTACGGTTCGGTCATGGCCTTGCGCCAGGACGAACTGAAGAAACGGCTCGCCTACTCCACCGTCAGCCAGGTGGCCTACATCGTGCTCGGCATCGCCCTCGCCAGCCCGGTCGCGCTGGTGGGTGCCCTGGTGCACCTGGTCCACCAGGGCCTGATGAAGATCACCCTGTTCTTCGCGGCCGGCAACTACGCCGAGACGCTCGGCCTCCATCACGTGCACGAACTGGACGGGCTGGGCCCGCGCATGCCGCTCACCAGCGCGGCGTTCACGGTCGGTGCGCTCGGCATGATCGGCGTGCCGCCGGTGGCCGGCTTCGTGAGCAAGCTCCACCTCGGGGCCGGGGCGATCGACGCCGGCCACGGCGGGCTGGTGGTGGTGCTCGTGCTCTCGGGGCTGCTCAATGCCGCCTACTTCCTGCCGATCCTGCATCGACTCTGGTTCCGGCCCCTGCCCGCCACCGCCACCGCGACCACAACCGGGCCAGCCCGCGAGGCCATCGGCCTGCTGTTGGTGCCGACGGCGCTGACCGCACTGCTCTCGCTGCTGGTCGGGGTGTTCGCGGCCTCGGCGTGGAGCCCGCTCGGTTGGGCCTCGGCCATCGTCGGAGGCGGCGATGATCCTTGACCCCCTTCCCGCGCTCGCCCTCGGCCTGATCGCGGTGCTGCTGCCCCTGCTGTCCGCCCTGTTGCCGGGACGCGACCGCCCGCTGGCCCTGCTGCCGCTCGCCGCCGTGCCGGCCCTCCTGCTCGCGCTCCTCGCGCCTTCCGGCTCGGTCGACCTGCCTGGGCTGTTCCTCGGTGCCCGGTTCGGTCTCGGGGACGGCATGCGCGGCGTGCTGCTGTTCTCGGCGCTGCTGTGGCTGGCGGCCGGCCTCCACGCCTGCGGCTACCTGCGGGACGATCCGCGCCGCGACCGCTTCCGCCGCTTCTGGTGCGCGGCCCTGACCGGCAACATCGGGCTGCTGCTCGCCCAGGACATGGCGAGTTTCGCGGTGTGCTTCACGCTGATGGGCCTCTCGGCCTACGGGTTGGTGGTGCACGCCGGAACACCGGCGGTCCGCCGGGCCGGCAGGGTCTACCTCGCCCTGGTGGTTCTCGGCGAAGTGCTGCTGTTCGCGGCCATCGTGCTGCTCTGGCAGTCGAGCGGCAGCCTGCTGTTCGCCGACCTCCACCGGGTGGCACTGGCACCGGCGGAGGGGGCGGTCGGCATCGCGTTCGCCTGCGTGGTGCTGGCCTTCGGCATCAAGGCTGGCCTGCTGCCCTTGCACGTCTGGTTGCCGCTCGCCCACCCGGCGGCACCGACGCCGGCCAGCGCGGTGCTGTCGGGGGCCATGATCAAGGCCGGGCTGGTCGGTTGGCTGCACTTCCTCCCCGCCGGGGGGAGCATGCCGATCGTCTCCACGATCGGCGAAGGGCTGCTCGCGGCCGGCCTGCTCGGGGCTTTCGCCGGCGTGGTGCTCGGCCTGCTGCAGCGCGAGGCCAAGGCCGCGCTCGCCTATTCCAGCATCAGCCAGATGGGCCTCATCACGGTGGCGGTGGGAGCGGCACTCGCGCGGCCGGAATCCGCGCCGGCGTTGCTGGCGGCGGCGCTGCTCTACGCCTTCCACCACGGGCTGGCGAAAGCCGGGCTGTTCCTCGGGGTGAGTCTGGCCGGTGCCGGTTCGCAAGCATGGCGCCGACTGTGGTGGGCCGGCATGGTCCTGATGGCGCTGTCCCTGGCGGGTGCGCCGTTCACCAGCGGCCAGCTGGCGAAAACCGCCCTGAAATCCGCACTGCCGGCGGACTGGACGATGCTGCCCCTGCTGCTCGGGCTGGCGGCGAGCGGCACCCTGCTGCTGATGGCGCGCAGTCTCGCCCTGATGCACCGGCCCGACGCCGCGCCGCGCCGTTCCCGGCCGTGGTCGGAATGGCTGGGCTGGAGCCTGCTGCTGGGGCTCGGCATGTCCGCGGCCTTCTGGCTGACCCCCGGGGCGGGCGTCGACGGACAGAGCCTCTGGCCGCTGCTGCTCGGGGCGCTCGTGCTGCTGCTGGCCCTGGCCATCCGGCGGCATGCTCCGTCCATCCCCTTGCCGCGGGTACCGCCCGGCGATCTGCTGGCGCTCGCCCCGATGCTGGGCCGCGGCCTGCACCGGTGGTGGCCACGCGACTCGGCGGCCAAGCCCGCCCCGGCACGCCGCGAGGGCATGCCGGGATGGCGGCGGGGGATCGTCCGGCTGCGTCGGGCCGAGCCGTGGCTGGCGCGCTATGTCGGCGTGGCGGCAGCCCTGCTCGGGCTGGCGCTGGCCGCAGCGGGGTTCGCCCGGACGGCTTGAGCGGGGCCATCAGGCCGGCGGAGACTCCTCGACGTCGGGGTCCGGGCCGAGGTCGCCCAGCAGCCGCTGCGCGATCTCGGGCTCCAGCGCCTCGACGCCCTTCAGCCGCTTCTCGATAGCGCGGGTGCGGGTGCCGGCCTCGGCCAGGGTGTTGCCGACCGTGCCGATCTGCTTCTGCACCTTGTCGAGCACCGAGCCGAACTTGCCGAATTCGGTCCGCACCGCGCCCAGCACCTGCCAGACCTCGGAACTGCGCTGCTCGATCGCCAGGGTGCGGAAGCCCATGCGCAGGGAGTTGAGCAGGGCCGACAGCGTGGTCGGGCCGGCGAGCACCACCCGGTGCTCGCGCTGCAGGGACTCGAACAGCCCCGGGCGACGCACCAGTTCGGCGTACAGCCCTTCGGTCGGGAGGAACAGCACGGCGAAATCGGTGCTGTGCGGCGGGGCGATGTATTTCTCGGCGATCTTCCGCGCCTCCAGCCGGATCCGCTGCTCCAGCGCCTGCCCGGCCGCGGCCGCGGCCTCGGCGTCGGCGCGCTCCTGGGCCTCGAGCAGGCGTTCGTAGTCCTCGCGCGGAAACTTGGCGTCGATCGGCAGCCAGACCGGGGCGGCGCCGTTGCCGGCACCGGGCAGCTTGACCGCGAACTCGATCCGCTCGCCGGATCCCGGGCGCACCGCCACGTTGGCGGCGTACTGCTCGGGGGTCAGCAGTTCCCCGAGGATGGCGGCGAGTTGCATCTCGCCGAACACGCCGCGGGTCTTGACGTTGCCGAGCACGCGCTTGAGGTCGCCGACACCGCTGGCGAGGTGGCGCATCTCGCCCAACCCGGCATGGACCTGCTCCAGCCGCTCGGAGACCAGCCGGAAGCTCTCGCCGAGCCGGGTTTCGAGGGTGGCATGCAGTTTCTCGTCGACCGTGGCACGCATCTGCTCCAGCCGCGCCTCGTTGCCCTGCTGGAGTTCGAGCAGCCGGGTCTCGAGGGTCTGCCGGACCTCGCCGAGGCGTGCTTCCAAGGCCTCGCGGGAGCGCGAGGACTCGGCGAGCTGCTGTTCCCGCAGGGCCAGCATGGCGCGGTCGAGGCGTTCCATGGCCTGGCCCAGTCGCTGCTCGAAGCCGTCGAAGCGGCGGCCGAGTGCCTCGGCGAGTTCGCTCCGGCTGGCCCGCTGCTCTTCGCGCAGGCCGCGCTCGCTGCGCTCGCCGGCCTCGGCGAGCCCGGCCAGGCGTCCGCCCAGGGCATCCAAGCGTTCCTCCAGGCGCCTGCCCAGACGGGACAGCGCCCAGCCGGCAGGCAAGGCCAGCAGCACCGCAAGCAGCAGTACCGCCAGCACCATCGTCGCAATCTCCCCCATCGCTTGCTGCTCCCTTCCGACCCGGCCGCGGCATGCGGCATGCGGCATGGCGGAATTCTGGCAGGTCGGCGTCTCAGGGGTTGCGACGCCGGATCACTTGGCGACCCAGACCGCGCACCAGCCCTTGGGCTCGACGCTGAAGCCGGGCAGCGGCACGCAGCCCTCGGTGGCCGGCACGAACAAGCGGCAGTTGGCGCAGTTGCTGCCGGCACGGAAGGCCGGATGGTTGGCGGCCTCGCTGGCAACCTCGACATAAGCCAGGGCGCGGGCCTTGGGGTGGTCGACCGGGATGCGTGGCAGGGTGCTGGCGTAAGCCGGCGTCGAGGCGAAACGGACGGCCAGCGGGGCGGCCGCGGCGATGGCGGCGATCTGCAGGAAACGGCGGCGATTGGTGGTGGTGTCCACGGGGCTCTCCCATCGGGTTGGCGGCGCGCAGTGTGCGACGACGCGTGTGCAGGCCGCTTGATGGAACGCAAGACGGGCGGGAATGCGTCGCATCCCGGCATTGGCTCCTTCGCCCGCGCTTGCCTACACTTGCCGGCATGAGCGCCCTGCCCTACGACCCGCATCGCCTTGCCGAAGCCGCCGGCAGCCTGGTCACGAACTGCCGCGAGCTCGCCCAGCTCGGCCTGACGCCGGCCACCAGCAGCAACTTCTCGCAGCGGCTGGACGACCGCCATTGCGCCATCACCGTGTCGGGCCGCGACAAGGGCCGGCTGGTGCAGGACGACATCATGGTCGTCGACTTCGACGGCCGCCCCGTCGCGACCGACAAGCGCCCCTCGGCGGAGACCCTGCTGCACACCCAGCTCTACCGCCGGCTCGCCGACGTCGGCTGCGTGCTGCACACCCA
Source organism: Lysobacteraceae bacterium (assembly GCA_018333835.1). GTDB lineage: Bacteria > Pseudomonadota > Gammaproteobacteria > Xanthomonadales > Xanthomonadaceae > Silanimonas. The sequence continues at coordinate 1,683 of JAGXSL010000038.1, read as the reverse complement.
TTCGAAAGCGCAGACGGTCGCCTCGCGGCTGTTCGCGCGTGACGGCCACATCACCTTCACGGGCTACGAGCTGCAGAAGGCCTTCCGCGGCAACGCCACCCACGAGGGCGAGGTACGGCTGCCGGTACTGCCGAACACCCAGGACATGCCGGAACTCGCCGCCCGCGTCGAGGCCGAACTCGCGCGCGGACCGCTCTGGGGCTACCTGATCGAAGGCCACGGTCTGTACGCCTGGGGCCGCGACATGGCCGAGGCTCGACGCCACCTCGACGCCTTCGAGTTTCTGATCGGCTGTGAACTCGACCTCCGGAGAATGCACCCATGAGCCGCATCCGCGTCTTCCACGACCACGATCCGACCACCGCCCTCGTCGAGACCTGCGAGCACGCCGGCATCACCTCCGAGCTTTCGCGGATCGGCGTGCGCTTCGAGCAGTGGCGGACCGATGCCACGATCGTCCCCGGCGCCCCGCAGGACGACGTCATCGCCGCCTACCGCGCCGACATCGACCGGCTGATGGCCGAAGGCGGCTACAAGGCGGTCGACGTCATCAGCCTGAACCCCGACCATCCGCAGAAGGACGCACTGCGGCAGAAGTTCCTGAACGAACACACCCACAGCGAGGACGAGGTGCGTTTCTTCGTCGCCGGCTCCGGCCTGTTCACCCTGCACGTTGGGAGCAAGGTCTACGAGGTGCTGTGCGAGGCCGGCGACCTGATCGGCGTCCCCGCCAACACCACGCACTGGTTCGACATGGGCCCGGAGCCGTTCTTCGTGGCGATCCGGCTGTTCACCAACGTCGAGGGCTGGGTGGCGAACTTCACCGGCAGCGACATCGCCCAGCGCTTCCCGCGCTACGAGCGCGGCCAGGCCCTCGCGGCCTGAGCCCGGCACGACCACCCCGGACCCGCCTTGAAGACCACCCCCACCGTCATCCTCACCGACATCGAGGGCACCACCAGCAGCATCGCCTTCGTCAAGGACGTGCTGTTCCCCTACGCCCGCGCCACCCTGCCCGGCTTCGTCGAGGCGCGCCGCCACGAGCCGGAGATCCGCCGCTGGCTCGACGCAGTGGCGCTCGAGATCGGCGAGGGCGATGACGATGACCGCGACGAGGCGGCGGTGCAGCAGTTGCTCGCCTGGATCGACGAGGATCGCAAGCACACCGCGCTCAAGGCCATCCAGGGCCTGCTCTGGCGCGAGGGCTATGCCCTCGGCGAGTACCGCGCCCACGTCTACCCCGACGCGGTCACCGCACTGCGCCGCTGGAAGGCCGCCGGGCACCCGATCCACGTCTACTCCTCGGGTTCGGTGCAGGCGCAGAAGCTGTTCTTCGCCCACTCCGACGCCGGCGACCTGACGCCGCTGTTCTCGGGCTATTTCGACACCGAGATCGGCGGCAAGCGCGATGTGGCGAGCTACCGCCACATCGCCGCCGACCTCGGTGTGGCCCCGTCCCACATCCTGTTCCTGTCCGACGTGGTCGAGGAACTCGACGCCGCCCGCGAGGCCGGCCTGCGCACCGTGCTGGTGGACCGTCGCGCCGACTACCCGGAACCGCGCACTGCGCTGGCGAACGGCCATGCGCGGGTCGAGGATTTCGGCGCCATCCAACCCTGAAGCGCGGCTGGAGTCCGTCAGGCACGCTCGGTCTCGGTAGGGCGAGCCTGTCGGCGGATCGGG
>JAGXSL010000037.1 GCA_018333835.1 Lysobacteraceae bacterium | reverse complement strand
CGGGGCCGGGGCCGGGGCGGGTTGGGTGCGGGCAGCCCGAGATGGGGCCGCCGCACGGCGCGCAGGGCTGGCCTTGGGTGCGACCGGTGCTTCAGGGGCGGAATCGGCAGGCTGGAGCTCGGTGGCGGTTTCAGCCCGGCTGCGCCGGACGCTGGCGCTGAGTTGTTCTTTTAGGCTGCTCATTTCAGTATCTCCTCGATCAAGGCTTCCAATTCCGCTGTGGCGGCGGCACCGCGGCGGCCCAGCATCTGCACCGCTTGCCCGCCCAAGGCCGCGCTGCGGTAGATGGCCCGGCGCCGCACCACGGTAGTCAACACCGGCAGGCCAAACTCGCGCAGCGCCTGGTGCATGGCTGCGGTCAGGGCGCTGTCGGGTTCGGCCTGGTTGATCACAAAAGCCGCACGCAACCCCGGGTTGCCGCTGCTGGCCTGCTGCAGCAAGCGCACCAGGTGCCAACTGGCCCACAGATCGACCGGGGACGGCAACACCGGCACCAGCACCCAATCCAGACGCGCCAGCAGCGCCAGCACCTGGGGCGAATCAATCGCCGGCGGGCAGTCCCAGACCACGAAAGCCGTTGGCTCGGCGGCGTCGGCCGCAGGTGGCAGCGGATGCGCCGCCTGCACCCGCATCGGCAAGGGCTCCCCGCCTTGGGCCGCCCACTGCAGCGCCGAACCCTGGGCGTCCAGATCGACCAACAAGGTCGAATCCCGCTGCGCCAAGGCGGCCGCCAAGTTGAAGGCCAGCGTGGTCTTGCCAGTGCCACCCTTGTGGTTGAGCAAGGCGAGCTGGAACGGAGCAGGGCGGTCGGGCATACCCGCTCAGGCCGTTGCCAGCCGACCCAGTTCGGCCGCCAAGCGGCATTCGCTCTCGCTCAAGTTTGGCCCGCTGGCGCTGATGGTCACGTTCACGTAGGTGGTGCCGAAGTTGATGTTCTGCGGCTGCACCCCGAGCGCGTCCGACTGCTCGGCCAGCCGGTCCAGAAACTGGCGCGTTTGGCCATAGCTGCCAAACTGGAAGCGCCGAAACAAGCTGGGCGGGCGCTCGCTCCACTGCCAGCCCGGGGCGGCGCTCAAGGCCGCGTCTCTGGCGGATTCCTTGCTGGATTCCAAGGCGGTGGGGTCCATCATCTGCGTCTCCTCAGACGGGTGGCTGCAGGGGCGAGCGCGCTAGACTCAGCACGCCTCAACTGCGGGTGGAGGTGATTTCCAGATCGCGGCCGCCGCTGTCGGCTTGCGGGCGCAGGGGCAAAATCCCCTCCACCTCGCTGTGTACGCGGGCGATGATGTGCGCCGCCACCAGACCGTCGCCCACGCGCTCGCAGGCATCGGCCCCGGCGCGCACGGCGGCGTTGACGGCGCCGGTTTCACCGCGCACCAGCACCGTGACGTAGCCGCCACCGACGAACTGGCGCCCGATCAGGCGCACTTCAGCGGCTTTGGTCATGGCGTCGGCGGCTTCGATGGCCGGCACCAGACCGCGTGTTTCGATCATCCCGAGGGCGATCCCTGTTGCTTGGCTCATCGCGTACCCCTTTGCAAAAAAATTTCAAATCAGGCCGATGGGGTCGTGGGCAGGATGCCCTCGACTTCGCTGTGCACGCGCGCGATGATGTGCGCCGCCACCAGTCCGTCACCGACGCGCTCGCAGGCATCGGCCCCGGCGCGCACCGCCGCGTTGACGGCGCCGGTTTCACCGCGCACCAGCACCGTGACGTAGCCTCCGCCCACGAACTGGCGCCCGATCAGGCGCACTTCGGCGGCTTTGGTCATGGCGTCGGCGGCCTCGATGGCCGGCACCAGACCGCGTGTTTCGATCATTCCCAGGGCAATACCCGTTGCTGCAGACATTTCACTTCTCCTTCAGTTAGAAACAAAAACCGGGCCGTTCGCGCTTGAACCCAACCCACCCATGCCACACCGGGCTGGCACCATGCCGGCCCTACTTGCATCTTTAAGGCATCCTTGGCCGCCACCTTCATGGTGCCGGCTCCCAGTGATCGACGATGCCGCAGATCGCCAGATCGGTCATCGTCAGCGGGTCCGGCATCGCCAGCCGCGCCGCCGTGCCGGTGGCGACCAGCACCCACTTGCCCACTGGCGCCCCGACCGGGTCGCTGGCCACCGAAACCACCCCCTGCTCGCTTTGCAGCACCCGCAGCGACACCGCGCCTAGCCCGGCCACGCGCCGGGTGCAAACCAGATCGTCGATCACTTGCAGCACTTCCATCAGGCACTGCCTTCCGCCGTCCAGCGGTCGATGATGCCGACGATGGTCAAGTCGGACGGGAAATCCCGGCTGCCGGCGGCTTCGCGCGCGGCCGATGAACCCACACAAATCACCCAGTCGCCCGGTATGCAACCCACCGCATCCACGGCCACACTGCGGATGCCGCCGGCGCGCTCTTGCACCACCAACAAGGGCCGGTGGCCAAAGGCCTCGATCCGGTTGGTCGAAACCAAGGTTTTTTCTACGCGCATGATCTTCATGGTGCCGGTCCTTGCCTGTTCAGTGCGCTGCCGCGCTCACGGCGTGCTCGGCCCATTCCAGCACCGAACCGGCCTGGCGCTCGCTCACCGCCACCCGGCAGTGCAGCAGGCCGCGCTCGGCCAGATCGGAAAAGCGCGCACGGATGGCTTGCGCCACGCGCAGACCGCGCTGCACGGCGCGCTCGCGTGCCCCAGGCACGCGTGCGTTGTAAGTGAAATGCACCAGCACCGGCAGCGCCAGACCGCGCTGCACATTCAGGCCCTGGAAGATGCGCGCGCCCACGTCGAGGTCGGCCGCCCCTTCTTCCACCGTGTCGAGGTGGGCAAAGTAAAACTGGTTGCGCAGGTGCAGCAGCGGCACCGCCTCGCCGGCGCAGACGAAGGCCTCGTCGTGGCCGATCACGGCGTAGCGCCCGGCGTGGTGCCGGTTCACGTATTCGATCTGCGAAAAATTGGCGATCAGCCACGCTTGCACCAGCGCCAGCAGGCCGGCCTCATTGCCCTTGGCTGCCAGGCCGCCGAGTTCGGTGACGTGGCGTTGCAGCGCCTGCTGCACGGCCTGCTGCGCCGCCGCTGCGGGCATACCGAAGCTGCTGCGATACAGCGCGGCGCTGTCGAGGAAGCGCGTGCGCTGGATCTGCCCGCTGGCGTCGGGCAGGTGGATGCGGATGGCGTCGCAGTCGGTATCGACTCCGATCAGCAGCACCTGCGGCGCGGCACCCAGCCCAAAGGTGTTGTCCACTGCCATTTGCAATGCGACAAGGCGCTCGATGGCGGCTTGCACCGCCTGCTCGTCCTGGCTGCCGTGGGCGGCACAGCCCTGCTCGCACGGGGCCGACGAGCTGTAGTGATAGACCGCCACTTTGAGGTAGTCGAGCTGCGCCCCGCCTTCGATGGCCCCGGTGAGGCGCTCGAGTTCGCGCTGCGTCCAGTCGGCCACGTCGTGCTCGACGTCGAACAGCGCCCCGGCGTAGGCTTTGACCCACACATGGGCAGCGGGCGTGGTGCGCAGGATGAAGGGCAGCAGCGCTTGCAGGCGGCCGTCGGCGCAGGGGCTGAAGTCCAGCGTGTGGTAGCCCCAGTCGCGCCACTGCTGCGGCCCAATCGGCATGCGCGCGCGCCAGCAGCTTTGGTCGAAACCGGCTTGCTGCACCGACTGCGCCACGGTCTGGAACAGGCAGTGCGCGTGCAAGGCCGCCATATCGACCCCGGCCACCCAAGCGTTGCTGAGCCAGTCGGTGGGCAGTTCGAAGCCCAGCTTTTGCAGCGCCAGCGTCTGCGCCTGCGCCGCAAAGTCGCGCTCGTGCTGGCAGCTCGAGAGGGTGCGCAGCACATCGAGCACGGCGGCAAAGCGGCCGCGCACGCGCTGCTCGTAGGTGTGCAGGCAGTCGTTGAGGTCGGCATCGACCAGGGCGTGGCCGGGCTGAGGCGTGGAGTGCGTGCGGGCCGCGGGTGCTGCCTGCACCGCCATTGTGGCCGGGGCAGCCCGAGCTGGGGACTTGGCCGTGGCCTTCTGGGCTGCAGCGGCACGGTAACGGGCCGCGCGCTGCAACGCCAAGGCTGGGCTGCGCGGGGCCACAGCGGCCTCAACGACGCGCGCATCAGGCGCAGCGGCCAGCCCAGCGCGCACTGGCGTGGCTTGGGCTTGTCGGCGTTTGAGCGTGTTCATGGTCGAGCGCTTGCGGTGGCTGCGTAGGCTGGCGTGGGGCTCTTAGCCGCGCGCACCACCCGAAATGGTGACCATGGCGCCACGCCCGGTGTTGCCCGATGACCCGGTGACCGGGCTGGGTGGCACCTCGGCGCGTGCCTGCTCGCGCACGCTGCGCGCATCCATGCCCATGCCCATGGCACGCGGCTGCCCGCGCTGGGTCGGGTTGCGCGATTGCGCCGAAACCCCGTCGGTGCCGCTGATGTGGCGGCTGCTGCTCCAGGAGTCGCCGGTTAGGCGCGAGCCTTGCTGGCGCCCCTCACCCGAGAGGCGCTCGCTGGCTGGCGGCTGCACAGCGGGCGGGCTGGCCGGGGTCGCTGGTCTGGCCGAGCTGCGCCGCGAATCGAGGCTCTGGCCGCCGTGGCGGAATTCGGGTGTGCCGGTGATCACCCCTTGGGCCTTGAACCCCGGCCCGGTGATGCGCTCGCTGTTGCCATAAGCCACCCCGGTGACTTGGTTGCGCGGCGCTGCCGACTGCGGTGCCGTGGCGCGTCCGGCCGGTTGGCCGCGCTGCGGGCGAGCGATGCTAAAGCCCTTGGGTGCAGCGGGCGGTGTTTCCACGGCCAGTTCGGGGTGGCGCGTCAACCAGGCGCTGTCGATGGTGCAGGCGGCGTATTGGTTGTCCGGCCCGATGAAGGGAGTTCCAGTAATCGGCTCACACGCGCCGCGCTCGTCGCCGGTAACGCCGCCGCCGCCGATGCCGGGGCGGTCGCCGGTGAGCGACTGGGTGCGCCAGCTGGCGCTCTGGCGTTGCGCCTGCACCGGCTCTGGCAGCGCGTGCCTGGCTTCAGATGCGGGCATTCTGCTGGGTGCGGCTTGCAACGCACGGGCGTATTGCGTGCCTGTGATCGGGCGCTGCATGCCGGCTTCGTTGCCTGTCACCTTGCTGCCGCCGTTGACCACGACCCCGGTCACGGTTTGCTGGCCCCGGCTCGACATCACGCTCACCTTGTGCGGCCCTTGCAGCGGCTGTTCTTGGCACAGGCGGGTGGTCAGGTCCGACAGGTATTGGGTGCCGGTGATGCCCAGGCACACCCCGGTTTGGTTGCCGGTCACGCGCGGCTGCGGGTCCACTTCGGTGCCGCTGATGCTTTGCTGCTGGCCGGTGGTTTGCGACAGCCCAACCTTGGGTGGGCGCGGCTGCGGCTTGGACTCGCACCAAGCCTGGTACTGCTCCATGCCGATGTATTCGGTTCCGGTGACGTTGCGGCAGGTGCCCGGCTCTTGGCCGGTGACCTTGCTGCTGCGCTCGACCTGAATGCCGCTCACTTCTTGCCCAGACAGCGTGTGCCCGACCTCGGTGCGCTCGGCCACAGGGCGGCTGCGGCTGCGCGCCACGCTGCGGTTGCCGCTGCTGTGCTGGGCTTCGGTGCGCCCAGCGAGCGACTGCACGATGCGTTTTTGCATCGCCAACTGGCGCCCCGTCACGCCCTGCACCAAGGCGGTTTGCCAATCGGCGCGATCCGGCATGGTGGCGGCGATGCGGCTGGCGTTAGCGACTTTTTGGATGCCCACCTTGCCTTCTTGGGCCAAGGTCTGGCGCCGGGCCCGGGCCAAGGTGCGGCCGTTGGGCAAAGCGCAGGCGGCCTTGGTCTGGCTGGCTGGCGCAGACACCGCAGCGGCCACGTCGCACTGACACGCCGCATCGGCGGCACCCGAGCAACCGCACTGCGCCTCATCGCGCCGTGCCGCTGCTTGCACCGCCTGCGCCGCAGCTTGGCTGGCACGCACGGCCGCTGCGACGCGCTTGGCTGCCCCTGCCTTGCCCTCGGTGGCCATGGCTAGGCGGCGCATGCGCGCCAGCTCGCGCCCGGAAAGGGTCAGGTTTGCGTGGTTCAGTGCGGGTTCCATGGCGGTCTCCTCGGTCGTCGGGGGGCGCACCCAGTGGTGCGCGCGCGGGCTAAGCTTGGGGCAGGGCAGTTCGTGGTGGCTGAAAACTCAGCGATAGACCACGAAACACTGGCCTTGGCTTTGCGAGTAGTTGTCGTAAGCCACGAAGCGCACCATGTGCTCGGGGAACTCACGGTGGCAGGCTTCGATTTCGGCCAGCACGGCGTCGATGTTTTGCTCGCCAAACAGCGGCAGCTTCCACATGTACCAAAAGCTGGTGTTGGCGGTGGTGCCGCGTTCGGTGTGCTCGACCGCCGGGCTCCAGCCCTGCGAAATGGCGTAGCCGATCTGGCGGCGCACCTGCTCGGGCTTCATGGGTGGCAGGTAGGAAAAGGTCTCGTACTTGAGCGACTGCTCGTAAGCTTGCACGGCCATGATGGGGCTCCTTGGAATGCAAAAAAGAGGGTTCAGGTGAAGGATGGGGCTCTAAGGCAGCGGCTTACTTGTGCGCCACGTCGAGCTTGTCCACGGTGTCGAACTCGAACTTGATCTCTTTCCAAGTCTCCATCGCGATCTTGAGCTCCGGGCTGTGCGCGGCCGCTGCGGTGAGGATTTCCTTGCCCTCTTTTTCCAGTGGGCGCCCTTCGTTGCGCGCTTGCACGCAGGCTTCCAGTGCAACCCGGTTGGCGTGCGCGCCGGCCGCGTTGCCCCATGGGTGGCCCAAGGTGCCGCCGCCGAACTGCAACACCGAGTCGTCGCCAAAAATATTCACCAGCGCCGGCATGTGCCAAACGTGGATGCCGCCCGAGGCCACGGCAAACACGCCCGGCATCGAACCCCAGTCCTGGTCGAAGAAGATGCCGCGCGATCGGTTTTCCGGCACGTAGGATTCGCGCAGCAGGTCGATCCAGCCCAGGGTGGATTCGCGGTCGCCTTCGAGCTTGCCCACCACGGTGCCGGTGTGCAGGTGGTCGCCGCCCGAGAGGCGCAAAATCTTGGTCAGCACTCGGAAGTGGATGCCGTGGTGCGGGTTGCGGTCGATCACCGCGTGCATGGCGCGGTGGATGTGCAGCAGCATGCCGTTGTCGCGGCACCAGTTGGCCAAGCCCGTGTTGGCGCAGAAACCGGCCGTGATGTAGTCGTGCATGATGATCGGGGCACCGATCTCTTTGGCGTACTCGGCGCGCTTGTACATTTCCTCGGGCGTCGGGGCGGTGACGTTGAGGTAGTGGCCTTTGCGCTCGCCGGTTTCGGCCTCGGCCTTGAGGGTGGCTTCCTGCACGAAGTCGAAGCGCTGGCGCCACCGCATGAAAGGCTGGCTGTTGATGTTCTCGTCGTCCTTGGTGAAATCCAGACCGCCGCGCAGGCACTCATAGACAGCGCGGCCGTAGTTCTTGGCCGACAGACCGAGCTTGGGCTTGATGGTGCAACCCAGCAGCGGGCGCCCATACTTGTTCATGATGTCGCGCTCGACCTGGATGCCGTGTGGCGGGCCGCCGCAGGTTTTCACATAAGCGATCGGGAAGCGCACGTCTTCGAGCCGCAGCGCACGCACCGCTTTGAAGCCAAACACGTTGCCCACCAGCGAGGTGAAGACGTTGACCACCGAACCCTCTTCGAACAGGTCGATCGGGTAGGCGATGAAGGCGTAGTAGCAGGTGTCGTCGCCGGGCACGTCTTCGATGCGGTAGGCGCGGCCCTTGTAGTAGTCCATGTCGGTGAGCAAGTCGGTCCAGACCGTGGTCCAGGTGCCGGTAGAAGATTCGGCCGCCACCGCTGCCGCCGCCTCCTCACGGTCCACCCCGGCTTGTGGGGTGATCTTGAACACCGCCAACAGGTCGGTGTCGAGCGGGATGTAATCCGGCATCCAGTAGGTTTGGCGGTATTCTTTGACACCGGCGCTGTAAGACTTGACGGCCATGCTTGCTCCTGATTGGTAACGGGTTGAACCGGGGCACCGGCATCCGGGCAAACCCCAGATGCGTGGCGATGGGGTGAATTCTTTGGCAAAAACCTATTTGACGCAAGTAAAATGTTTAGACTGTAATCTTTTACCAAAGTAAACCTATGAACCTGCGTCACCTCACCCTGCACCAGTTGCGCATCTTTTTGGCCGTGGCGCGCCACGCCAGCTTCACCCGCGCCGCCGAGGCGCTGCACCTGTCGCCGCCGACGCTGTCGTTGCAAGTCAAGCAACTGGCCGAAACCATCGGGCAGCCTTTGTTCGAGCAATTGGGCAAAAAGATTTACCTCACTGCCACCGGCCAGACGCTGGCCGAAGCCTGCCAAGACCTCGAAGCCCGCATGGAGCGGCTGACGCAGGACCTGGCCGCCCTGCAAGGGGTCGAGCGCGGCAGCCTCAAGCTGGCGATCCTGACCACGGTGCAATACACCGTGCCCAAGCTGCTGGGCCGCTTTTGCAGCGCCCACCCTGGCATCGAGGTTGCGATGCAGGTGGGCAACCGCGAAATGCTGTTGCACAGGCTGGCGCACAACCTCGACGACCTCACCATCATGGGCCAGCCACCCGAGCACCTGGCGCTGGTGAGCGAGGTGTTTGCCGAGAACCCGCTGCTGCTGCTCGCCCCGCCCGGGCACCCGCTGGTGGGCCAGCGCGCCATCGACCCGCAGCGCTTGCAAGACCAGCCGTTCGTGCTGCGCGAACCCGGCTCGGGCACCCGTTTGACGAGCGAGAAGTTTTTTGCCAACCAGGGCATCCGCATCAAAAACCGGCTCGAAGTCGGCAGCAACGAAGCCATCAAGCAGACCGTGGCCGGCGGGCTCGGGCTGGCGGTGCTGTCGGCGCACGCGGTGGCGGCCGAACTGGCGCTGGGCGAACTGGTGCAACTCGACGTACAAGGTTTTCCCCTGATGCGGCATTGGTACCTGGTTTACCCGCAAGGCAAGCGTTTGTCGCCTGCGGCGCTGGCCTTCAAAGCCTGGCTGGGTCAGGCCGCCTCAGCTTTGGCTGAAGCGCCGGTGCAGAAGATCTGAAGCCGTCCGCGCGCCGCAAGGGTGCCCGTGCGGCGATTT
>JAGXSL010000036.1 GCA_018333835.1 Lysobacteraceae bacterium | reverse complement strand
GGCGGCGGGGAAAATCTTGACGATGCCTAGTCTGAAAATGAAAAACCTTGCCTGTTGCTGGCGGGCAGGGAGGTCGGTCACGGATTCAGGTGAATGCCATCAGGTCATCCAGGTTTGAAAGCACTCGACCCCTACTCTTTATGTGAAGGATGAGGGGCGTTGGAATTTGCTTGTATGCCGTCGCGCGCTCGAAAGCCAATCTGGTGATGAGGCTTGTCTTGCCGATTCCTGCAGGCCCATCAACCAAGAGGACCTCTGCGGTATTAGGTCTCCTTTGGCTGGTTCCCAGCAAGCGGTCTACTTCTTGCACGCTGGCGACCGACGCCCCTTCATGAGTTCGGCCGTTAATCGGGAGCATTTTTTTCTCAATTGCCTCCGACAAAGATTCGCGCTGTACATCTGCCCACCTCCTAAGGTTTGCGAACTGTTCGGATGCCAAGAGGTGAGCTACGCTTGGAAATGGCTTGCCGGCGCCACGTCCAACGTGAATTTTCAACTGCCCTGAAGCAGGGTCTATTTCAATCTTTAGGTCTCGACCATCGCGAGTAAATCGAACAAGAATCTTGCCCTTCTGCTCCGTAACCTTGGGAGCGCTCTCGCCAATGTCAACAAAGGGCGCAAAGTCAGCAATGAGATTCTCTGGGGTCATTTGTTTTCTTCCTTGTTACTCAAGACCATCCAGCTTCAGAAAGTTGCCGCTGTGGCGGCGCTTGCTAAGAAGAATGGCCCTCGCTGACTGGGGTGCCACGATGGACTCGGCTGTAAATAGTGGGGGAATTAGGTCATCGTCTTCGGTGACGAGGATTATCCAGTCATTGGGGTCTCGGAAGGCGCTGAAAACCAAGTCCGCTGCCAACGCAGTGTCTACCATTTTTTCTTCTTGTCCCTGGTAGCCTCTGTCTCGTAAGGTGTTGGGTAGATGGACCCCCAATTTTTGGTGATATCGGCTTGGAAGTGCGGATAAGAGGCAGGCTCCCCAGCCGACATTCTCTGAGAAGGAAACGTTGGGCTTGTCCGATGCTGTTGCAAAGTCTGTTTCGCCTATCACCGACCGAAGGGCTTTCATGTTGGCTGTTGGTTCAAATCCTTTATGCCAACCGTGATATAGGCGCAATGAGACCTGATAGTATGCTGTCGAATCTAAATCCGATAACCTGCGAGCTATTCGGCGCGTGGTTTGTCGGAAAGCCAGTCGTGCCGCGTCAAGCGGGAGGCGTTTGGAGTCGACATTCGTCAGTAGGAGTTGTGAGTTCCAATCCACAAAACTCGCCACTCGCACCAGACGTCTGCGAGCTGAGGCGTTTGTGGCTTCGTGCTCAACTGTGTTTGTCATAGTTATGCGTTTGACCAACTGGCCGATAACGACTCAGCCTGCTTCAGCACCGTTTCCGTCGCTTCTTCCTGCCTATCCGGCGGGTACTTGTATCGCTTGAGCAGCGTCTTCACCATCACCCGCAGTCGCGCCCGCACGGTTTCGCGAACCGACCAGTCCACCGTCACCGACGCCCGCAGCTTCTGCGTCAGCTCGACCGCAATCGCCTTCAGCGTCTCATCCCCCAGGTCGCGCACGGCCGCCTCGTTGGTGGCCAGCGCGTCGTAGAAGGCCATCTCGTCGCCGTTGAGGCCCAGCTGCTCTCCGCGCTGGGCGGCAGCGTGGAACTTCTTGGCCATCTCGATGAGTTCTTCGATGACCTGTGCTGTCTCGATGGCCCGGTTTCGGTAGCGCTGCAGGCTCTGCTGCAGCAGCTCGGAGAACTTGGCCTGCTGCACGACGTTGGTCTTGAAGCGCGAGCGAATGTCGTCCTTCAGCAGCCGCTCCAGCAGCTCCACCGCCAGGTTGCGCTCCTTCATGTGGCGCACGTCCTCGAGGAACTCTTCGGACAGGATGCCAATGTCAGGCCGATTCAGGCCGGCCGCCTTGAAGATATCGACGACCTCGGCGCTGACCACCGCCTTGCTGATGATTTGCCGGAGCGCATGCTCCTTCTGCTCGTCGCTGAGCTTCTTGCCCGAGGTGCCAAATTTGGTCAGCGCGGCCTTCACGGCCTGCAGGAAGGCGAGCTCGTCCCGGTGTGCCAGCGCCTCATCCAGCGTGCAGCACAGCGCGAATGCCTTGCTGGCTGCCAGCACGGTGTCGGCAAAACGCTTCTTGCCGTCCTCCAGGCCCAGCACGTGGTTGGCCACGCCAGGAAGCAGCTGCCAAGCCTTTGTACGGAAGTCGGTGTAGTCGAAGCCGTGCAGCATGTCGTGCAGCACGTCCATTTTTTCCAGCAACACGGCCAGCGCGTCCTCGGCGGCGATGGTCGGCTTGCCCTTGCCCTTTGCCTGCGTGTAGTCCTTCAGCGCGGCCTTCAGTTCGTTGGCGATGCCGATGTAGTCCACCACCAGGCCGCCGGGCTTGTCCTTGAACACCCGATTCACGCGCGCAATCGCCTGCATCAGGTTGTGGCCCTTCATGGGCTTGTCGACATACATCGTGTGCATGCACGGCGCGTCGAAGCCCGTGAGCCACATGTCGCGGACGATGACCAGCTTGAAGGGGTCGGCCGGGTCTTTGTACCGGCGCTCCAGGCGTTTCTTGACGTCCTTGCTGTAGATGTGGGGTTTGAGCAGGGCCTTGTCCGAGGCCGAGCCGGTCATGATGACCTTGATGGCTCCTTTCTCAGGGTCCGGGTCGTGCCAGCTCGGGCGCAGGGCGACGATGGCTTCGTACAGGTGCACGCAGATTTCGCGGCTCATGGCCACCACCATGGCCTTGCCGTCCAGGCTGGCCAGGCGGTTCTCGAAGTGCTCGACCAGGTCGGCCGCCACCTTCTGGATGCGGGGCGGTGCGCCCACCAGTTTCTCCAGGGCGGCCCAGCGGCGCAGCTGCGCCGCCTTGGCGGTGTCGTCCTCTTCGTCCTCGGTCAGTTCCTCGACCTCGTCGTCAAGCAGCGGCGCGTCGGCCTCCTGCAGCTCCAGACGGGCCAAGCGGCTCTCGTAGTAGATGGGTACCGTGGCGCCATCTTTGACCGCCTGCTCCACGTCGTAGATGTGCACGTAGTCACCGAACACGGCCCGGGTGTCCCGGTCCTCCAGGGACACCGGAGTGCCCGTGAACGCGACGAAGGTGGCGTTGGGCAGGCCATCACGCAGGTGCTGGGCGTAGCCGTAGCGCACGTTGCGCAGGCCACCGTAGTTCGCAGCGGGCTCCGCCGCCTGCAGCGCCATAGGCTCATTCGCAGCTGAAGCCTTGCGGGCGTCCTTCAGCTGCTTCTGCAGCTTGGGCATGCTGGCCTGGAAGCCGTACTGGCTGCGGTGCGCCTCGTCGCAGATGACGACGATGTTGTGCCGGTCTGAGAGCACGGGAAAGCTGTCCTCGTCCTCGCCTGGCGTGAATTTCTGGATGGTCGTAAAAATGATTCCGCCCGACGGTCGGTTGGCCAGCAGCTCGCGCAGCTTGGGGCGCGTGTCGGCTTGCACCGGGGTCTCGCGTAGCAGTTCGGCCGCGCCGGCAAAGACGCCGAACAGCTGGTTATCCAGGTCGTTGCGGTCGGTCACCACAACCAGGGTCGGGTTGCCCATTGCCGGGTGCTGCATCAGCTTGCCACCCAGGCAGGTCATCTCGATGCTCTTGCCTGCGCCCTGGGTGTGCCACACCACGCCGCCCTTGCCGCGGCGTGATGCGTCAGCTTTCGGGTTCGACGCCTCAAGCACGCTCTCCACCACGGCGCGTACGGCATGGAACTGGTGGTAGCCCGCCACCTTCTTTACCAGCTTGCCTTCGTCCTCGAAAAGGATGAAGTGCCGCAGGTAGTCCAGCAGCAGGTCGCGTTGGAACAGGCCGTGCACCAGCGTTTCCAGCTCCTTCATGGCGCCCAGCGGGTCCACGGTGACCCCGTCAATGGTGCGCCAGGCCATGAAGCGCTCCTGGTCGGCCGTGAGCGAACCCACGCGCGCTTCGATGCCGTCGCTGATGACCAGCAGGGCGTTGCTCTGGAACAGGTCGGGAATGTCTTCCTTGTAGGCCTGTAGTTGGTTGAATGCGGCCCAGAGGTCGGCGTTCTCGTCGCCCGGG
>JAGXSL010000035.1 GCA_018333835.1 Lysobacteraceae bacterium | reverse complement strand
GGCCTGAACATCATGGAGTTCTGCAAGGCGTTCAACGCCGCGACCTCCAAGCTGGAGCCGGGCCTGCCGACCCCGGTCATCATCACCGCCTACTCGGACCGCACCTTCACCTTCGTCACCAAGAGCACGCCGGCCTCGGTGCTGCTGAAGAAGGCCGCCGGCATCGCCTCGGGCTCGAAGCGCCCGAACACCGAAAAGGTGGGCAAGGTCACCCGGGCGCAGCTCGAGGGCATCGTCAAGGCGAAGGAGGCCGACCTGACGGCCGCCTCGCTGGATGCCGCGGTGCGCACGATCGCGGGCTCGGCCCGTTCCATGGGCCTGGTGGTGGAGGGCTGAGCCATGGCGAAGATCTCGAAGCGTTACAAGGCCCTCTCGGCCCTCGTCGTCCCCGGCAAGCAGTACGCCCTGGGTGAGGCCCTGGACATCATCACCAAGAACTCGAAGACCAAGTTCGTCGAGTCGGTGGACGTCGCCGTCCGCCTCGGCGTCGATGCCAAGAAGTCGGACCAGCAGGTGCGCGGCTCGACCGTGCTGCCCGCCGGCACCGGCAAGACCGTGCGCGTCGCCGTGTTCTGCCCGCCGGGCGCCAAGGCCGACGAAGCCCTCGCCGCCGGTGCGGACGCGGTCGGCATGGACGACCTCGCCGACAAGATGCTGGCCGGCGATCTCGACTACGGTGTGGTCATCGCCACCCCGGACGCCATGCGTGTCGTCGGCAAGCTGGGCCAGGTGCTCGGTCCCCGCGGCCTGATGCCGAACCCGAAGGTCGGCACCGTGTCGGCCAACCCGGCCGAGGCGGTCAAGAACGCCAAGTCGGGCCAGGTGCGCTACCGCACCGACAAGGCCGGCATCATCCACTGCACCATCGGCAAGGCCAACTTCCCGGCCGAGGCGCTGTCGCAGAACCTGCACGCGCTGCTCGCCGACCTGGTCAAGGCCAAGCCGGCCACCGCCAAGGGCATCTACCTGCAGAAGATCTCGCTGAGCTCGACCATGGGCGTCGGCGTGGTGGTCGACCAGGCCAGCCTGGCGCTCACCAAGTAACACGTTCCAGTCCGCCGCGGCCCCTGGGGTCGCGGCGGCGCAATTTAGAGGGCGCCCGCATCCCGCGGGGGCCATCTAAGACCGCAGGTGCGGTCGGCGCGGATCGACGTCGGGCATCGGATGCACGAAAGGCAGGGAATCGCCGTCGATCCAAGCGGGACTGCTTAATGAGGCCGTAAGGCCCGTCCTGCGCAGATGGTGCAACCCTTCAGGATTCCTCTGGAGAGGCCACCACGGACGCCCACGCGTCCCGGCGTGCACGGATGCCGCCGCCCCAAGGTGCCACCGCCTGCTGGAGCAGGGGGTGGAATGAAGTTAGGAGGAGTGCAATGGCTCTCAATCTGTCCCAGAAGCACGAAGTCGTCGCAGAGGTCTCGGCGGTCGCCGCCAAGGCCCACTCCCTGGTCGCTGCCGAGTACGCCGGCGTCACCGTCTCCCAGATGACGGCGATGCGCAAGAAGGCCCGCGAGACCGGTGTGTACCTGAAGGTCGTCAAGAACACGTTGGCTTCGCGCGCCGTCGCGGGCACCGAGTTCGAGTGCACCCAGGATGCCCTCACCGGCCCGCTGCTGTATGCGTTCTCGACCGAGGAGCCCGGTTCCGCCGGGCGCCTGATCAAGGAGTTCGCCAAGGGCAACGACAAGCTGAAGGCGAAGGTCGTCTCGATCGGTGGCAAGGCCTACCCGGGCGCCCACCTCGAGGTCCTCGCCTCGCTGCCGACCCGCGACCAGGCCCTGTCCATGTTCCTCAGCACGCTCGTCGAGCCGGCCACCCGCGTGGCCCGCGCGTTCAAGGCGATCGCCGAGAAGCAGGAGGCCGCGGCCTGACCGCGACGCGACCACCCAGCAATCGAAACTTTCCAGAGGTAACGAAAATGTCCCTGTCCAACGAGCAGATCATCGACGCGATCGCCACCAAGTCCCTGATGGAGATCATGGACCTCGTCAAGGCGATGGAAGAGAAGTTCGGCGTCTCCGCCGCCGCCCCGGTCATGATGGCCGCCGGCCCGGCCGCCGCCGCCGCCCCGGTCGAGGAGCAGACCGAGTTCACCGTCGTCCTGAAGGCCGCCGGCGAGAAGAAGGTCGAGGTCATCAAGGCCGTCCGCGCCATCACCGGCCTCGGCCTCAAGGAAGCGAAGGACCTCGTCGAAGGCGCCCCGCAGAACGTCAAGGAAGCCGTGTCGAAGGACGATGCCGCGAAGTTCAAGAAGGACCTCGAGGCCGCCGGCGCCACCGTCGAGCTCAAGTAAGCGTCACTTGGGTCGCCGCGATTCCGCCGGCGACACCATCGAGGCTGGGGGCGAAAGCCCCCGGCCTTCCGTCGTTTCCATGCACCGAGTGGACAGTGAGAAGCAGCAGCAGAGGGCGTGCTGGTGCCGGCAATACCAGCGGCTTCCCACTGGCCACTTGACCCCCGCAGCTCCCCGAGCCTGAAGGTCCCCATGACGTACTCGTTCACCGAAAAGAAGCGCATCCGCAAGGATTTCGGCAAGCGCCGCGCCGTCCTCGACGTGCCCTACCTGCTCGCCATCCAGATGGATTCCTACCGTGAGTTCCTGCAGGAGGGCGCCCCGGCCGGCAAGCGCGCCGAGCAGGGCCTGCACGCCGCCCTGAAATCGGTCTTCCCGATCTCGAGCTACAGCGGCAACGCCGCCCTCGAGTACGTCAGCTACCGCCTCGGCGAGCCGCCGTTCGACGTCCGCGAGTGCCACAACCGCGGCCTCACCTACGGCGCGCCGCTGCGCGTCACCGTGCGCCTCGTCATCTACGACCGCGAGTCCTCGACCAAGGCCGTGAAGTACGTGAAGGAGCAGGAGGTCTACATGGGCGAGATGCCCCTGATGACCGAGAACGGCACCTTCATCGTCAACGGCACCGAGCGCGTCATCGTCTCGCAGCTGCACCGTTCGCCGGGCGTGTTCTTCGACCACGACCGCGGCAAGACCCACAGCTCGGGCAAGCTGCTCTACAGCGCCCGCATCATCCCCTACCGCGGCTCCTGGCTGGACTTCGAGTTCGACCCGAAGGACATGGTCTACGCCCGCATCGACCGCCGCCGCAAGCTGCCGGTGACGGTGCTGCTGCGCGCCCTGGGCTACAGCAACGAGGAGATGCTGCGGCAGTTCTTCGAGATCAACACCTTCACCCTGCTGCCGAAGGAGGGCGCCGAGCTCTCGCTGGTGCCGGAGCGCCTGAAGGGCGAGTCGCTGAACTTCGACCTGGTGGCCAACGGCCAGGTGCTGGTCGAGGCCGGCAAGCGCATCACCGCGCGCCACGTCCGCCAGCTCGAGCAGGCCGGCATCGGCACGCTGGAGGTGCCCGACGACTACCTGGCCGGGCGCATCCTCGCCCAGGACATCGCCGACCCGAAGACCGGCGAGCTGCTCGCCGCCGCCAACGACGAGATCGACGACGCCCTGCTGGCGAAGTTCCGCAAGGCCGGCGTCGCCTCCTTCGGCACGCTGTGGGTCAACGACCTCGACCGCGGCCCCTACATCTCGAACACCCTGCGCAGCGACAGCACGCGCACCCAGCTCGAGGCACTGGTCGAGATCTACCGGATGATGCGCCCCGGCGAGCCGCCGACCAAGGACGCCGCGCAGAACCTGTTCCACAACCTGTTCTTCACCTTCGACCGCTACGACCTCTCGGCGGTTGGCCGGATGAAGTTCAACCGCCGCGTCGGCCGCAAGGCCGTCACCGGCGAGTCGGTGCTGTTCGACGCCAAGTACTTCGGCGCGCAGAACGGCGAGGAGGCCAAGCGCCTGCTGGCCACCAACGGCCAGACCTCGGACATCCTCGACGTCATCCGCACGCTCTGCGAGATCCGCAACGGCCGCGGCGTGGTCGACGACATCGACCACCTCGGCAACCGCCGCGTGCGTTCGGTCGGCGAGATGGCCGAGAACGTGTTCCGCGTCGGCCTCGTCCGCGTCGAGCGCGCCGTCAAGGAGCGCCTGTCGCTGGCCGAGTCGGAGGGCTTGACCCCGCAGGAGCTGATCAACGCCAAGCCGGTGGCCGCGGCCGTCAAGGAGTTCTTCGGTTCCTCGCAGCTCTCGCAGTTCATGGACCAGAACAACCCGCTGTCGGAAGTGACGCACAAGCGCCGCGTCTCGGCCCTCGGCCCGGGCGGCCTGACCCGCGAGCGCGCCGGCTTCGAGGTCCGCGACGTGCACCCGACCCACTATGGCCGCGTCTGCACCATCGAGACGCCGGAAGGCCCGAACATCGGCCTCATCAACTCGCTGGCCGTGTTCGCGCGCACCAACCGCTACGGCTTCCTGGAGACGCCGTACCGCAAGGTCGTGGCCGGCCGGGTCACCGACGAGGTCGAGTTCCTGTCGGCGATCGAGGAGAACGAGTACACCATCGCTCAGGCCAACGCCGAGCTGGACGCCCAGAACCGCTTCACCGCCGAGTTCGTCACCTGCCGCCAGCAGGGCGAGGCGCTGCTCAAGCCGCCGTCCGAGATCCACTACATGGACGTCTCACCGATGCAGTCGGTGTCGGTGGCGGCCGCGCTGGTGCCCTTCCTCGAGCACGACGACGCCAACCGCGCGCTGATGGGCGCCAACATGCAGCGCCAGGCCGTGCCGACGCTGCGTTCGCAGAAGCCGCTGGTCGGCACCGGCATCGAGCGCGCCGTGGCCCGCGACTCCGGCGTCACCGTCAACGCCCGCCGCGGCGGCGTGGTCGACCAGATCGATGCCGGCCGCATCGTGGTGCGCGCCAACGAGGACGAAGTCGGCGCCAACGACGCCGGCGTCGACATCTACACCCTCATCAAGTACCAGCGTTCGAACCAGAACACCTGCATCAACCAGCGCCCGCTGGTGCGGGTCGGCGACCGCGTGGCCCGTGGCGACGTGCTGGCCGACGGCCCCTCGACCGACATCGGCGAGCTGGCGCTCGGCCAGAACATGCTGGTCGCCTTCATGCCCTGGAACGGCTACAACTTCGAGGACTCGATCCTGCTCTCGGAGCGCGTGGTCGAGCAGGACCGCTACACCACGATCCACATCGAGGAGCTGACGGTCCAGGCCCGCGACACCAAGCTGGGCGCCGAGGAGATCACCGCCGACATCCCGAACGTCTCCGAGCAGGCGCTGGCGCGCCTCGACGAGTCGGGCGTGGTCTACATCGGCGCTGAGGTCCGCGCCGGCGACATCCTGGTCGGCAAGGTCACGCCGAAGGGCGAGAGCCAGCTCACCCCCGAGGAGAAGCTGCTGCGCGCCATCTTCGGCGAGAAGGCCAGCGACGTGAAGGACAGCAGCCTGCGCGTGCCGCCGGGCATGGACGGCGTGGTCATCGACGTGCAGGTGTTCACCCGCGACGGCATCGAGAAGGACAAGCGCGCCAAGCAGATCGAGGGTTCCGAGATCAAGCGCGTCAAGAAGGACTTCGACGACCAGTTCCGCATCCTCGAGGCCGCGATCTTCGCGCGCCTGCGCTCGCAGCTGATCGGCCGCGTCGCCAACGGCGGCCCGAACGGCCTGAAGAAGGCCGAGGTCACCGCCGCCTACCTCGACAGCCTGTCGAAGGCCGACTGGTTCTCGCTGCGCATGAAGGACGACGCCGCCGCCGAGGCGATCGAGAACGCCCAGAAGCAGATCGAGGCCCACAAGGCCGAGTTCGAGAAGCGCTTCCAGGACAAGCGCAACAAGATCACCCAGGGCGACGACCTCGCCCCCGGCGTGCTCAAGATGGTCAAGGTCTACCTGGCCGTGAAGCGCCGCATCCAGCCGGGCGACAAGATGGCCGGCCGCCACGGCAACAAGGGCGTGGTCTCGACCATCGTCCCGGTCGAGGACATGCCGCACATGGCCGACGGCCGCACCGTCGACATCGTGTTGAACCCGCTCGGCGTCCCGAGCCGCATGAACATCGGCCAGATCCTCGAGACCCATCTCGGCTTCGCGGCCAAGGGCCTCGGCGAGCGCATCCAGAAGATGCTGGAGGCGAAGGCCAAGGTCGCCGACCTGCGCGAGTTCCTCGACCGCATCTACAACCACGACCGCAAGTTCTCGGGCGTCGCCCGCGTCGACCTGAAGCAGTTCAGCGACGATGAACTGCTCAACCTCGCCGCCAACCTCACCGATGGCGTGCCGATGGCGACCCCGGTATTCGACGGCGCGGCCGAGGCCGAGATCAAGCACATGCTCGAGCTCGCCTACCCCTCCGACGACCCGCACACCCGCCTGCTCGGCATGAGCGACAGCAAGACCCAGGTCACGCTGTACGACGGCCGCACCGGCGAGGCCTTCGACCGCAAGGTCACGGTCGGCTACATGCACATGCTGAAGCTGAACCACCTCGTCGACGACAAGATGCACGCGCGTTCGACCGGCCCGTACTCGCTCGTCACCCAGCAACCGCTGGGCGGCAAGGCGCAGTTCGGCGGCCAGCGCTTCGGCGAGATGGAGGTCTGGGCGCTCGAGGCCTACGGCGCCGCCTACACCCTGCAGGAAATGCTCACCGTCAAGTCCGACGACGTGCAGGGCCGCAACCAGATGTACAAGAACGTCGTCGACGGCGACCACGAGATGGTGGCCGGCATGCCGGAGTCGTTCAACGTGCTGGTGAAGGAAATCCGCTCGCTCGGTATCAACATCGAGCTCGAAGGCCACTGATCGCGCGCCTGGAGAATCAAGCCATGAAAGACCTGCTCAACCTGTTCACCCAGCAGCGCCCGGCCGTCGACTTCGACTCGATCAAGATCGGCCTCGCGTCCCCGGACCTGATCCGCTCCTGGTCCTACGGCGAGGTCAAGAAGCCGGAGACCATCAACTACCGCACCTTCAAGCCGGAGCGCGACGGCCTGTTCTGCGCCGCCATCTTCGGCCCGATCAAGGACTACGAGTGCCTGTGCGGCAAGTACAAGCGCATGAAGCACCGCGGCGTGGTCTGCGAGAAGTGCGGCACCGAGGTCACGCTGGCCAAGGTGCGCCGCGAGCGCATGGGCCACATCGAGCTGGCCTCGCCGGTCGCCCACATCTGGTTCCTGAAGTCGCTGCCCTCGCGCATCGGCCTGATGCTGGACATGACCCTGCGCGACATCGAGCGCATCCTCTACTTCGAGGCCTTCGTGGTGACCGAGCCGGGCCTGACCCCGCTCGATCGCGGCATGCTGATGAACGAGGAGCAGCTGATGCAGGCGCGCCAGGAGCATGGCGATGACTTCGAGGCCTACATGGGTGCCGAGGCCATCCACGAGCTGCTGCGCACCATCGACCTGCAGGCCGAGCTGCTCAAGCTGAAGGAGGAGATCGCCAGCACCAATTCCGAGACCAAGCTCAAGCGCCTCACCAAGCGCATCAAGCTGGTCGAGGCCTTCATCGACTCCGGCAACCGCCCGGAGTGGATGGTGATGACCGTGCTGCCGGTGCTGCCGCCGGACCTGCGCCCGCTGGTGCCGCTGGACGGCGGCCGCTTCGCCACTTCCGACCTCAACGACCTGTACCGCCGCGTCATCAACCGCAACAACCGCCTGAAGCGCCTGCTCGAGCTCAACGCACCCGACATCATCGTGCGCAACGAGAAGCGCATGCTGCAGGAGTCGGTGGACGCGCTGATGGACAACGGCCGCCGCGGCCGCGCCATCACCGGCACCAACAAGCGCCCCTTGAAGTCGCTGGCCGACATGATCAAGGGCAAGCAGGGCCGCTTCCGCCAGAACCTGCTCGGCAAGCGCGTCGACTACTCGGGCCGTTCGGTCATCGTGGTCGGCCCGACCCTGCGCCTGCACGAGTGCGGCCTGCCGAAGAAGATGGCGCTGGAGCTGTTCAAGCCCTTCATCTTCTCGAAGCTCCAGCTTCGTGGCCTCGCCACCACCATCAAGGCCGCCAAGAAGCTGGTCGAGCGCGAGGAAGCCGTGGTGTGGGACATCCTCGAGGAGGTCATCCGCGAGCATCCGGTCCTGCTGAACCGCGCGCCCACGCTGCACCGCCTCGGCATCCAGGCCTTCGAGCCGGTGCTGATCGAAGGCAAGGCGATCCAGCTGCATCCGCTGGTCTGCACGGCCTTCAACGCCGACTTCGACGGCGACCAGATGGCCGTCCACGTGCCGCTCTCGCTGGAAGCCCAGCTGGAGGCGCGCGCGCTGATGATGTCGACCAACAACATCCTCTCGCCGGCCAACGGCGAGCCGATCATCGTCCCGACGCAGGACGTGGTGCTCGGCCTCTACTACATGACCCGCGCCCTCGAGAACAAGAAGGGCGAGGGCATGGTGTTCGCCAACGTCGCCGAGGTCCGCCGCGCCTACGACAACCGCACCGTCGAGCTGCACGCCAGGATCAAGCTGCGCATCTTCGAGACCGTGGTCGGCGAGGACGGTGCCTCGGCCCGCAGGTCGGTCTTCCACGACACCACGGTGGGCCGCGCCCTGCTGGCCGAGATCCTGCCCGAGGGCCTGCCGTTCTCGATGGTCAACACCGAGCTCAACAAGAAGGCCATCAGCCGCCTGATCAACGGCTGCTACCGCCAGCTCGGCCTGAAGCACACGGTGGTGTTCGCCGACCGGCTGATGTACACCGGCTTCAGCAACGCCACCCGCGCCGGCGTCTCGGTCGGCATCGACGACATGACCATCCCGGCCGAGAAGAAGGAGATCCTCGCCAAGGCCGAGGCCGAGGTGCTGGAGATCCAGAACCAGTACCAGTCGGGCCTGGTCACCTCGGGCGAGCGCTACAACAAGGTCGTGGACATCTGGTCGCGCACCAACGAGCAGATCGCCAAGGCGATGATGGACACCATCGGCACCGACCGGGTCAAGAACGCCAAGGGCGAGACCATCGAGCAGAAGTCGATGAACTCGATCTACATCATGGCCGACTCCGGTGCCCGTGGTTCGCAGGCGCAGATCCGCCAGCTGGCCGGCATGCGCGGCCTGATGGCCAAGCCCGACGGCTCGATCATCGAGACGCCGATCACCGCGAACTTCCGCGAGGGCCTGAACGTCCTCCAGTACTTCATCTCGACCCATGGCGCCCGCAAGGGCCTCGCCGACACCGCGCTGAAGACCGCGAACTCCGGCTACCTGACCCGCCGACTGGTGGACGTGGCGCAGGACGTGGTGGTCACCGAAACCGATTGCGGAACGACGAACGGGATCACGATGACCCCGATCGTCGAGGGCAGCGACGTGGTCGAGCCGCTGCGCGACCGCGTGCTGGGCCGCGTCGTCGCCGAGGACGTGTTCCTGCCGGGCAACGACGATGAGCCGATCGTCACCCGCAACACCCTGCTCGACGAGAAGTGGGTGGAGAAGCTCGACGCCGCCGGCGTGCAGAGCATCAAGGTGCGCTCGGCCATCAGCTGCGAGGCGAGCTTCGGCATCTGCGCCATGTGCTACGGCCGCGACCTGGCGCGTGGCCACCTGGTCAACATCGGCGAGGCGGTCGGCGTCATCGCCGCGCAGTCGATCGGCGAGCCGGGCACGCAGCTGACGATGCGCACCTTCCACATCGGCGGTGCCGCCTCGCGCGCGGCGGCGGTCGACAACATCACCGTCAAGACCACCGGTTCGATCAAGTTCACCCACCTCAAGACGGTCGCGCACTCCGCCGGCCACCTGGTGGCGGTGTCGCGCTCGGGCGAGCTTTCGGTGCTCGATCCGCTGGGCCGCGAACGCGAGCGCCACAAGCTGCCCTACGGCGCGACCATCAACGGCAAGGACGGCGACGCCATCAAGGCCGGCCAGGTCGTGGCCACGTGGGACCCGCACAACCACCCGATCGTCTCGGAAGTGAAGGGCTTCGTGCGCTTCATCGACTTCGTCGAGGGCGTCACCGCCATCGAGAAGACCGACGAACTGACCGGCCTCGCCTCGATCGAGATCACCGACCCGAAGCGCCGCGGCCAGGCCGGCAAGGACCTGCGCCCGATGGTCCGCATCGTCGATGCCAAGGGCAAGGACCTGGTGATCCCGGGCACCGACCTGCCGGCGCAGTACCTGCTGCCGCCGCGCGCCGTGGTGACGGTGCAGAACGGCGCCGAGGTGGGCGTCGGCGACGTGGTCGCCAAGATCCCGCAGGAAGCCTCCAAGACCCGCGACATCACCGGCGGCCTGCCGCGCGTCGCCGACCTGTTCGAGGCCCGCAAGCCGAAGGACGAGGCGGTGCTGGCCGAGGTCTCCGGCATCGTCAGCTTCGGCAAGGAGACCAAGGGCAAGCAGCGCCTGATCATCAAGGACGCCGAGGGCAACGAGCACGAGGAGCTGATCCCGAAGTACCGGCAGATCGTCGTGTTCGAGGGCGAGCACGTCGAGAAGGGCGAGGAGGTCGTGGCCGGCGAGCCGAACCCGCAGGACATCCTGCGCCTGAAGGGCGTCGAGGCGCTGGCCGCCTACCTGGTCAAGGAGATCCAGGACGTCTACCGGCTGCAGGGCGTCAAGATCAACGACAAGCACATCGAGACCATCCTCCGGCAGATGCTGCGCAAGGTCGAGATCGCGGATGCCGGTGGCACCCGCTTCCTCGCCGGCGAACAGATCGACCGCTTCCGGGTGGTCGAGGAGAACGCCCGCGCCGCGGTCCGCAACGAGCTTCCGGCCCGGGTCGATCCGGTGCTGCTCGGCATCACCAAGGCCTCGCTGGCGACCGAGAGCTTCATCTCGGCGGCGTCCTTCCAGGAGACCACCCGCGTGCTCACCGAGGCGGCCGTCCGCGGCACCCGCGACACGCTGCGCGGCCTCAAGGAGAACGTCATCGTCGGCCGCCTGATCCCGGCCGGCACCGGCCTCGCCTACCACGCGCGGCGGCGCGCCGTGCCTGCCGGCCTGACCGAGGCCGACCTGGAAGCCCTCCGTGCCCTGCAGGCGCCGGAGGAGGCCGGAGCCGAGGCGGGCTCCGAGGGATGAGCACCGGAGCGGACCGCAGGGAGGCGGTTCCCGTCCAGCCCCGGAGCGGGGCGGTTCCACGGGCCCCGTCGCCATTGACGGGGCCTGTCGAGGCGGTCTAAAATCCCGAGTCTTGGCAGGTCGAGTTCGTCTCGGCCTGCCTTTCGTTTTCACCGAAGGTCCCGAACATGGCGACGATCAACCAGCTGGTCCGCAAGCCGCGGCAGCCCAACACCTACAAGAGCGCCTC
>JAGXSL010000034.1 GCA_018333835.1 Lysobacteraceae bacterium | reverse complement strand
GGCGTGCTGGAGGTGCGCGCCAACGTGCTGACGGCGCGGGTGCGGGTGGACTACGACCCGGCCGCGGTGCCGCTCTCGGTGCTGGTGCGGCGGATCGCCGCGCTCGGCTACCGGCCCTCGCTGCCCGGCTCGCCGGCGCGCGAGGCGCAGCGCCGCCGCGACCGCCGAACCATGCTGCTGCGGCTCGGCATCGCCGGGCTCGGCACCATGCAGGCGATGATGTTCTCCGAGGCGCTCTACCTCGACACCACCGGCAGCATGCCGATCGCCACCCGCGACGCCTTCCGCTGGATCACCGCCCTGCTCTCGGCCCCGGTGGTGTTCTACGCCGGTGCACCCTTCCTGATCGGCTTCTGGAACGAGATGAAGCTGCGCTCGCCGGGCATGGACACCCTGATCGGCAGCTCGGTGCTGATGGCCTGGGGCGGTTCGGTGCTGGAAACGGTGCGCGACGGGCCCGAGGTCTGGTTCGACGCGGCGGTGATGTTCGTGTTCTTCATGCTGATCGCCCGCCATTTCGAGCGCCGCGCCCGGCATGCCTCGGCTTCGCGGATCGACGCCCTGGCCGGGGCGCAGCCGGCGCTGGCCTGGCGCGAACGCGAGGGCCGGCTGGAGCAGGTGCCCACCGGCGAACTGGCGGTCGGCGACCGCCTGTACGTCCATGCCGGCCAGGCCCTGCCGGCCGACGGCCACCTGCTCGATGCGGCCGCCGACCTCGACGAGGCCCTGCTCACCGGCGAGTCGCGGCCGCGCCGGCGCCAACCCGGCGACCTGCTGCTGGCCGGCAGCGTGCTGCGCAGCGGCGAGGCCCGCCTGCGGGTGGCCGCGGTCGGCGCCGCGACCGTGCTCTCCACCATGGTGCGGCGGGTCGAGGCCGCGCAGCAGGCCCGCCCGCCCCTGCTCGACTGGGCCGAGGCACTGTCGCGGCAGGCCGTGCTCGCCACCCTGGTGCTGGCGGTGCTGGTCGGCGGCTGGTGGCTGTGGGTGGACCCGCCGCAGGCCTTCCCGACCGTGCTCGCGGTGCTGGTGGTGACCTGCCCCTGCGCGCTGGCGCTGGCGGTGCCGACCGCGCTGGCGCGGGCCAATGGCCTGCTCGCCGAGCGCGGCGCGCTGGTGCTCTCGGGCGAGGCCCTGCACCGGCTCGCCGGCATCGACTGCGTGGTGTTCGACAAGACCGGCACCCTGACCCGCGGCCGGCCGACGCTGGTCGGCACCACCGCCTTCGGCGGCCACGACGCCGAGGCCGCCCGCCTGCAGGCGGTATCGCTGGAGGCCGGCAGCCACCACCCGCTCGCCCGCGCCTTCGGCCACGGCCCGACCCGGCCGGTCGAGGCGCGCCGCACGATGCCCGGGCAGGGCATCGAGGGGCGGATCGACGGCCGGCTCTGGCGCCTCGGACAGGCCGGCTTCGCGGTGCCGGGCCAAGCCGACGACGACGGCGTCTGGCTCGCCTGCGAAGGCGAGCCGGTGGCCCGCTTCGAGATCGACGACCCGATCCGCGAGGACGCCGCCGCCGTGGTCGCCGCCCTCGCCGGCCGCTACCGGGTGCACCTGCTGAGCGGCGATGCCGCGCCGCGGGTGGCGGCGATGGCCGCCACGCTCGGCCTGCCGGCCACGCAGGTGCAGGCGCGCTGCACGCCGGAGGGCAAGTGCGCGGCGATCGCCGCCCTGCAGGCCGAGGGCCGGCGCGTGCTGATGGTCGGCGACGGCATCAACGACGCCGCCGCGCTGGCCGCCGCCGATGTCTCGGTGGCGATGGCCAACGGCGCCCCGCTGGCGCTGCGCCAGGCCGACGTGGTGCTTTCCGGCGAGCGCCTGGCCGGGGTCGCCGAACTGCTCGGCATCGCCGGCGCGGCGCGCCGCACCATCCGCCAGAACCTCGGCTGGTCGGTCGGCTACAACGTCCTGGCCCTGCCGGTGGCCGCCATCGGCGCGATGTCGCCGGGTTGGGCGGCGCTCGGCATGGCCGCCTCCTCCCTGCTGGTCAGCGCCAATGCCTGGCGATTGCGGAGCCCGCCATGAGTTCCCTGCTGTTCCTGATCCCGATCTCGATGGTGCTGTTCGGCATCGCCATCGCCTTCTTCATCTGGGCGGTCCGCAGCGGCCAGTTCGACGACCTCGACAGCCCGCCGATCGACCTGCTGGCCGACGACGACGATGCCCCTTGACCTGCTGGTGCTGGGCGCGGCCTTCCTGACCGGCCTGCTCGGCTCGGCGCATTGCGCCGCCATGTGCGGCGGGATCGCGGTGGCCACCGCCCTGCCGGCGCGGCCACGGGCCAGTTGGCCGGAGCGGCTGTGGCAGGCGCTGGCACCGAGCCTCGGGCGGATCGGCAGCTACACTCTGGCCGGCGCCGCGGTCGGCGGCCTCGGGGCCGGCCTGCTTGGCGCTCTCGATCTCGAAGCCGCCGGGCCCTGGCTGCGCACCCTGATCGGCGCGGTGCTGCTGCTGGCCGCGGTGCGGCTGGCCGTGCCGCACTGGGCGCTGCGCCTGCCGAGCGGGCCGGCGGCTCCCCTCTGGCAGGGGCTGGCACCGCTGCGGCGGGCGGTCCCGGCGAGCGGGCCGTGGCGGCCACTGGCGCTGGGCGCGCTCTGGGGCTGGCTGCCCTGCGGGCTGTCCTACACCCTGCTGGCGGCGGCCTGGCTGGAAGGCAGCGCCCTGCACGGCGGCCTGCTGATGCTGGCCTTCGGCCTAGGCACCCTGCCGGCCCTGGTGGCGCTGGCGGCGGCCGGGTTGCGCTGGGGCCTGCCGCAGGGCGGCTGGCGCTATGCCGGGGCCACGTTGATCGGCGGGGCCGGCCTGCTCACCCTCGCCGCGCCCTGGCTGATGCAGGTGCCGGTGCTGCACGCGGCCTTGGCCGCGCTGGGCTGCCGCAGCCTCGGCGGCTGATCAGCCGGCGGCCGCCTCGCCGCCGTGGGCGAGGTCGGCCAGTCGGCGCGGATCGAGCACGCGCAGGTGCCGGCCCTTGACCGCGATGATGCCCTCGTCCTGCAGCTTGGAGAGCCCCCGGCTGACCGTCTCGATGACGAGGCTCAGGTAACTGCCGATGTCGGAACGGCTCATCGCCAGGTGCAGCTGCAGGGGATCGCGGCCGAGCCGCTCCTGGCGCTCGGAGAGCCCGTGCAGGAACATGGCGAGCCGCTCCTGCGCCTGCTTGCGGCCGAGCATTTCCAGATGGTCCTGGTGGCGCGCCATGCCCGCCCCCATGGCGCGGATCAGCTGCCGTTGCAGATCAGGCCGCTGCGCAGCAACCCGCTCCAGCGCCGGCAGCGGCACCTCGCAGACGTGGGCCAGTTCGAGCGCCACCGCATCGGCGCGGAAGCGGCCGTCGCCCAGCCCTTCGAGGCCGATCAGCTCGCCCGGGAAGTAGAAGCCGATCACCTGCTCGTCGCCGGCCTCGTTGACGGCAACGGTCTTGAAGCTGCCGTTCTGCGAGATGAACACCGAGCGCAGGGTCTCGCCGGCGCGGAACAGCACGCTGTCGCGTTCCATCGGCCGCCGGCTCAGGACCGAGCCGGCCAGCCGCTCGAACTCCTCGATGCCGACCACGGCCGGCTTGCACAGGGGATGCAGCACGCATTCGTCGCAGCGGCGTTGCCCGAACAGTTGCTTGAGTTCCGCGGTCGCCATGCTTGCCATGCTCGCCATGATCTTCGAAGTCCTCCGCCCTCGGCCCGGGGGCCGCCACGCGCTAGGGTGCTGCAGTGTGGGTCCGCAGCCAGCGCTTCACCGCCTCGTGCCATTGCACGCTGTTGTGCGGGCGCAGGATCCAGTGGTTCTCGTCCGGGAAGTAGAGGAACTCGGACGGGATGCCGCGGCGCTGCAGGGCGGTGAAGGTGGCAAGACCCTGTTCGACCGGCACACGGTAGTCCTTCTGGCCATGGATGACCAGCATCGGCACCCGCCAGTCCTGCACGAAGTTCACCGGGTTGTGGCGCTCGATGGCCTCGACGGCCTGCCATGGCACGCCGCCGTTCTCCCACTCGGTGAACCACAGCTCCTCGGTCGAATAGGCCATCGAGCGCAGGTCGAACAGGCCGGCGTGGTTGACCAGGCAGTCCCAGGGCTCGTTCCACACGCCGGCGATCCAGTTGACCATGTAGCCGCCGTAGCTGCCGCCGAGCGCGCAGGCGCGGCTGCCGTCGAGGAAGTCGTACTTCGCCAGCGCCGCCGCCCAGCCCTTTTGCAGGTCGACGAGCGGCTTGCCGCCCCAGTCGCGCGAGATCGAATCGGTGAAGGCCTGGCCGTAGCCGGTGCTGCCGTGGAAGTCGATCATCACCACCGCGAAGCCGGCGCCGGCGTAGGTCTGCGCGTTCCAGCGGTAGTGCCACTGGTTGTGGTAGCTGCTCTGCGGGCCGCCGTGGATCAGGAAGGCCACCGGCGCCTTGCGGCCGGGCTGGTGGTCCCAGGGCCGGATGACGTAGCCATGCACGGTCGCGCCGTTCCAGCCCTCGAAGCTGAACTGCTCGAAGGTGCCCATGCGCACGTCGGCGAGGCGCTCCGCATTCCAGTGGGTGAGGCGGCGCTCGGCGACCCGGCCACGCACCGCGCCGAGCCAGAGGTCGGCGGGCTGGGCGAGGGTGTCGCGGGCGAACACGATGCGGTCGCCATGGAGGTCGAAGGCACTGACGTTGCCGCCGGCCACCACCCGGCGCACCGCGCCGGTCACCGTGTCGATGGCGAACACCGGGTGGGTGCCGGTGTCCAGCGTCGCCGTGAACATCGTGCGACCGTCGTCGCCCGGCACGAGGTCGCCGAAGCTGCGATCCCAGTTCGCGGCGATCTCGCGGACGGCGCCGGTGGCGCGGTCCATGGCCATCAGGCCGAGGCGGTCGGATTCGAAGCCGGGACGCTTCATCGCACGCCAGAACAGGGTACGGCCATCCGCCGAGAACACCGGGTTGGTGTCGGTGGCGTCGTTGGCGTCGGTCAGGTTCCGCGGCGGCGCGCTGCCATCCACCGCCACCTCGAACAGGTCGAAGTTGGTGGACCAGGGCTCGCTGGTGCCGGCGATGCGGACGCTGAAGACGAGGTGCTGGCCGTCCGGCGAGAACACGAAATCAGAATCGTCACCGAAGGGCTTGCCGGGCACGTCGCCGTCGATGCCGCGGGTCAGCAGGCGCGGTTCGCCGGCCGTCCTGCCGTCGGCGTCGATCGGCGCGAGGAAAATCTGCGAACGCCGACCGTCGGCCCAGCGGTCCCAGTGGCGCACGAACAGGCGGTCGTGCAGCACGCCGGTGGTTTTGTCGGCGGCGTCGGCGCGCAAGCGCTCGGCGCTGCAGGCGAGCGTCGGGCAGTCGGGGAAGACCTCGAAGGCGAGCGCCAGCGCGTCGCCGGCGGGGTTCAGGCGGAAACTGCCGACCGGCAGCGGGAAATCGGTGACCTGCCGCGGTTCGCCGCCGTCGGCGCCGACCCGCCAGACCTGCATCGAGCCGGAGGCCGGGCTCAGGAAATAGACCCAGCGACCGTCCGGCGACCAGCGCCCGGAGACCGCCGGCTTGCCTTCCGGCGTCAGCCGCAGGCCGGCGCCACCCTCGGCGCTGGTGCGCCAGAGCGAGCCGATGCCGCGGTCGCCCGCCCAGTCGGTCTGGCGCACGGCGTAGAGGATGTGGCGGCCGTCCGGCGAGAACTGCGGTGCCGAGACGCGGTCCAGCATCACCAGGTCCTTGGCGGTGAAGCCGCGCGGATTGGTCGGCGAAGCAGCACCGGTGGCTGCGAGGGTGGGCGCGGCGGCGAGGCCGAGGGCGGCGACGAGCGGAAGCACGGATCGCATGGCGTTCGGGCGGCAACGTGGGGCGGGCCGGAAGGATAGCGCGCCGGCTGCTTGGCGTCGCAACCCGCGGCAGGCCGGCCGCGGCCCCGTGGACCGCGAAGGCAGGCGTGCTCGTGGAGGTGGCGAGCCTGTCGGCGGATCGGGTGGCACGCTCGGGCTCGGTAAGGCGAGCCTGTCGGCGGATCGGGCCACCTGCTTTCCGCGCGATCGGGCGTCCTGCCCTCACGCGCGGCGCTCGGCTCCTGCCTCGCTGCCGCAGGACGGCCCTCACCGCCGCGGCTCGCCCG
>JAGXSL010000033.1 GCA_018333835.1 Lysobacteraceae bacterium | reverse complement strand
CTCGGCCGCACGCTCGGCTACCCCACGGCGAACCTGCGCTTCGGCGGCAGGCGCCCGCCGCTGCAGGGCATTTTCGCCACCTGGGTGCGCGGCGTGGGCGAACGACCCATGCCCGGCGTCGCGAGCCTCGGCACCCGGCCCACGGTGGACGGCCGCGAACCTCTGCTCGAAGTGCATCTGTTCGATTTCGACGGCGACCTCTACGGCCGCCGCATCGAGGTCGAGTTCGTCGCCAAGCTGCGCGACGAAGTGAAGTTCGACGGCCTGCCGGCCCTCGTCGAGCAGATGGACCGCGACGCCGCCGCCGCCCGCGCCCTGCTCGCTGCGGCCGCTCCGCCCCCTGCCGCCACCACCGCCGCGGCGCTGCGCCCCTGAGGGCACGCCCACCCGACCCCCGAGCCCGACGACGCCGTGAGCATCGATTACAAGTCCACCCTCTCGCTGCCGGACACGGCCTTCCCGATGCGCGGCGACCTGCCGAAGCGCGAGCCCGCCGCGCTGCAGCGCTGGCAGGACGGCCGCCTCTACGAGCAGGTGCGCGCCCGCGCCGCCGGCCGCCCGCGCTTCGTGCTGCACGACGGCCCGCCGTATGCCAACGGCAGCATCCACATCGGCCACGCGGTCAACAAGGTGCTGAAGGACCTCGTGGTGAAGTCGAAGCTGCTCTCCGGCTTCGACGCACCCTACGTGCCGGGCTGGGACTGCCACGGCCTGCCGATCGAACTCGCCGTCGAGAAGCAGTCCGGCAAGGTCGGCGACAAGCTCGACGCCGCCGCGTTCCGGCAGCGTTGCCGCGAGTACGCCGCCGAGCAGATCGCCGGCCAGTCGCGCGACTTCCAGCGCCTCGGCGTGTTGGGCGACTGGGACCACCCGTATCGCACGATGGATTTCCGCTTCGAGGCCGACATGGTCCGGGCGCTGGCGAAGATCGTCGAGCGCGGCCACCTCGTGCGCGGCGCCAAGCCGGTGCACTGGTGCTTCGACTGCGGCTCCGCACTCGCCGAGGCCGAGATCGAGTACGCCGACAAGACCTCGCCGATGGTCGATGTCGCCTACGACGCTCGCGATGCGAAGGCGCTGGTGGCGAAGTTCGGCGTGGATTGCGGCGACGCCATCGTCGCGGTGCCGATCTGGACCACCACGCCGTGGACGCTGCCGGCCTCGCTGGCGGTGACGCTCGGCCCCGAACTCGATTACGTGCTGGTGGAAGGCCCGGCCCGCGGCGGGAAGCGCATGCTGCTGGTGCTGGCCGAGGCGCTCGTCGAGAAGGCGCTCGCGCGCTACGGCGTCGCCGAAGCGGTGGTGCTGGGCCGCGTCGAGGGCCGCGCGCTCGAGGGCCTCGTGCTCGCGCATCCGTTCTACGAGCGCGACATCCCGCTGATCCTCGGCGAGCACGTCACCGCCGAGGAGGGCACCGGTGCGGTGCACACCGCACCCGGCCACGGCCAGGAGGACTTCGCCGTCGGCAAGCGCTACGGGCTCACCGACCGCTACACCGCCGCGCAGATCAACCCGGTCGATGGCCGGGGCCTGTACTTGCCCGGCACGCCGCCGATCCCCACCCCCGAGGGCGAGGTCGCGATCGCCGGCGTGCATTTGTGGAAGGCGAACGACCTGATCGTCGCCGCGCTGGCCGCCCGTGGCCTGCTGCTGTCCTCGGGCAAGACGCAGCACAGCTATCCGCACTGCTGGCGGCACAAGACGCCGGTGGCCTTCCGCGCCACGCCGCAGTGGTTCCTCTCGATGACGCAGGCGAACCTGCGCGCCGACGCGCTGGCGGCGATCCAGAACGTTGCCTGGTTCCCGGACTGGGGCGAGGCCCGCATCCGCGCCATGGTCGAGGGCCGCCCGGACTGGTGCATCTCGCGGCAGCGCACCTGGGGCGTGCCGATCGCGTTGTTCACGCACCGCATCACCGGCGAGATCCACCCGCGTACGGTCGAGCTGATGGAAGCCGTCGCCGCGAAGATCGAGCAGGACGGGGTGGACGCCTGGTACGCGCTCGATGCCGCCGACTTGCTCGGGGCCGAGGCCGCCGACTACGAGAAAGTCACCGACATCCTCGACGTCTGGTTCGACTCCGGCGTCACCCACGAGGCGGTACTTGCCGCCCGCGGTGCCGACGGGCTTGCCAAGCCGGCCGACCTCTACCTCGAAGGCTCCGACCAGCATCGCGGCTGGTTCCAGAGCTCGCTGCTGACCGGTGTCGCGATGGACGGTACGGCACCCTACCGGCAGGTGCTGACGCATGGCTTCACCGTCGATGCGCAGGGCCGCAAGATGAGCAAGTCGCTCGGCAACGTGGTCGAGCCGCAGAAGGTCATCGACCAGCTCGGCGCCGACGTGCTGCGCCTCTGGATCGCCAGCGCCGACTACCGCAACGAAATGTCGGTCTCCGACGACATCCTCAAGCGCAGCGCCGACGCCTACCGCCGCATCCGCAACACCGCGCGCTTCCTGCTCGCCAACCTCAACGGCTTCGACCCGGCCCTGCACCTGCTGCCGAACGCCGACCTCGTCTGGCTGGACGCGCAGGCCGTGGCCCGCGCCTTTGATGTGCAGGCCGAGATCGT
The DNA here is from genome assembly GCA_018333835.1 of Lysobacteraceae bacterium. GTDB lineage: Bacteria > Pseudomonadota > Gammaproteobacteria > Xanthomonadales > Xanthomonadaceae > Silanimonas. The sequence goes on along the minus strand of JAGXSL010000033.1, from coordinate 771 downwards.
GGCGGCCTACGCCCGCTACGACTTCGCCGCCGTCGTCGCCGCGCTGCAGCACTACTGCACCAACGACCTGGGCGCGCTCTACCTCGACGTCACCAAGGACCGGCTCTACACCATGCCGGTGGACAGCCGCGGCCGGCGTTCCGCGCAGTCGGCGATGTTCCGCATCGTCCATGCCCTCGTCCGCTGGATCGCCCCGATCCTGAGCTTCACCGCCGACGAGGTCTGGCAGCACCTGCCGGGCGAGCGCGAGGCGCATGTGCTGTTCACCACCTGGAGCAGTGATCTCGACCCGCTGCCCGGGGATGGCGCCCTGTCGAAGGACGGCTTCGCACGCCTGCTCGCCCTGCGCGAGGCGGTGGCCAAGGTGCTGGAGCCGATGCGCGCGGCGGGTGCCCTCGGCGCCTCGCTGGAGGCCGAGGTCGACCTCTACGTCGACGCGGCCACGCTCGCGGCACTGGCGCCGGTCGCCGATGAACTCCGCTTCCTGTTCATCGTCAGCGAGCTGCGGCTGCACCCGGTCGCGGCCAAGCCCGCCGATGCCGTGCCGGCCGAGGGCGTGGCCGGGGCGTTCATCCGCGCCGTGGCAAGCTCGGCGGCGAAATGCGTGCGCTGCTGGCACTACCGCGAGGACGTCGGTACGCACGCCGCGCACCCCGAGCTCTGCGGCCGCTGCGTGGACAATGTCGACGGCCCCGGCGAGGACCGCCGCCACTTCTGATCCAAGCCCCGCCGGCCTACGCCCCCCCTCCCGACGATCCCCGCCGTGACCCC
>JAGXSL010000032.1 GCA_018333835.1 Lysobacteraceae bacterium | reverse complement strand
AGCCCAGCGTGGCCAGCGCCAGCCCGCCGATGGTCGAGAGCGGGCCGAGCGAGATCGGCTGCAGGAAGGGCAGGCAGAGCACGATCAGGGCGACCGCGAAGGCCGAGGCACCGCCGCCGGCCAGCACTTCGCCGACCCGCGGCGGCTCGGCCGCCGCGGCGGCCGAGCGCAAAGCCTCCAGGATGTCCTCGCCGACGCGCTGCACGCGGCCTCAGCCCGGCAGCCGGCGGATGCGGGCACCGAGCCCGCCGAGCTTCTCCTCGATGTTCTCGTAGCCGCGGTCGATGTGGTAGATGCGGTCGACCGTGGTCTCGCCCTTGGCGACCAGGCCGGCCAGCACCAGCGAGGCCGAGGCGCGCAGGTCGGTGGCCATGATCGGCGCGCCGGTCATGCGCTCGACGCCGCGGATGATCGCGGTGTTGCCCTCGATGCGGACGTCGGCACCGAGCCGGGTCAGCTCGTTCAGGTGCATGAAGCGGTTCTCGAAGATGGTCTCGGTGATGACGCCGACACCCTCGGCGATGGTGTTCATCGCCGCGAACTGCGCCTGCATGTCGGTCGGGAAGGCCGGGTACGGCGCGGTGGTCAGGCTCACCGCCCGCGGCCGGCCGCCGCGCATGTCGACCTCGATGAAGCCGGTGCCGGTGTTGACGTGCGCGCCGGCCTCCTCCAGCTTCGCCAGCACCGCGTCCATGATGTCGGCGCGGGTACGGCGGGCCAGCACGCGGCCACCGGTCATCGCCCCGGCCACCAGGAAGGTGCCGGTCTCGATGCGGTCGGGCAGCACGTCGTAGCGGCCGCCGTGCAGGCGCCCGACGCCATGGACCACGATGCGGTTGCTGCCGGCGCCCTCGACCCGGGCGCCCATCGCGTTCAGGCAATGCGCGAGGTCGACCACCTCGGGTTCCTGCGCGCAGTTCTCCAGCACGGTGGTGCCCTCGGCCAGGGTGGCCGCCATCATCACGTTCTCGGTGCCGGTGACGGTGACCATGTCGAACACGTAGCGCGCGCCCTTCAGGCGCTTCGCCGTGGCCTTGATGAAGCCGCCCTCGACCAGCACCTCCGCACCCAGCGCCTGCAGGCCGCGGATGTGCTGGTCGACCGGGCGCGAACCGATGGCGCAGCCGCCCGGCAGCGCCACCTGGGCGTGGCCGAAGCGGGCGATGAGCGGTCCCAGCACCAGGATCGAGGCGCGCATGGTCTTGACCAGCTCGTAGGGCGCCACCGTGTTCGTGACCTGGCGCGGGTCGGCGGTGATCGAGAGCTTCTCGTCGACCACCAGTTGCACGCCCATCTCGCCCAGCAGCTCCATGGTCGTGGTGACGTCGTGCAGGTGCGGCACGTTGCCGATCTCGACCGCGCTGTCGGCCAGCAGGGTGGCGCAGAGGATCGGCAGCACGGCGTTCTTGGCGCCGGAGATCTGCACCTCGCCGTTCAGCGGCTCGCCGCCGGCGATGACGATCTTGGCCATCAGCCGCGACCTGCTTCGGCCGGGGTCAGGGTGCGCAGCGCCAGGGCGTGGATCTCGCCGCCCATGCGCTCGCCGAGGGTGGCGTAGACCATGCGGTGGCGGGCGATCGGCGGCTTGCCGGCGAAGGCCTCGCTGACGATGGTGGCTTCGAAGTGGACGCCGTCGGCGCCCTCGACGTGGACCTCCGCGCCGGGCAGGCCGGCCTCGATGAGCCGGCGCACGAAATCTGCATTCATGTGGGGTGCGAGGAGCAGCCGGGAGGCTGCCGTAGACTAGGCCTTCCATTGTACCCGCAAGGCCCACCATGAGCGCCCGACCGGCCCCGACCTCCCCGTGCCCGGACCTGGCCGCCGCCGGCCGTCGCGTCGTCCGGCTGGAGGCCGAGGCACTCGCGGCGCTGGAATCGCGGATCGGCACCGCCTTCGAGCGGGCCTGCGCGCTGCTGCTGGAATGCCGCGGCCGGGTGGTCTGCACCGGCATGGGCAAGTCCGGCCACATCGCCCGCAAGATCGCCGCCACCCTCGCCTCCACCGGCACGCCGGCCTTCTACCTGCACCCCGGCGAAGCCAGCCACGGCGACCTCGGCATGGTCACCGGGGGCGACGTGGTGCTGGCGCTCTCCTACTCCGGCGAGAGCGACGAGATCCTGACCATCGTGCCGGCGCTCAAGCGGCTCGGCGTGCCGCTCATCGCCGTGAGCGGCCGGCCCGGCTCGACGCTGGCCGGCCTCGCCGACCTGCACCTCGACGTCTCGGTGCCCGCCGAGGCCTGCCCGCACAACCTGGCGCCGACCACCAGCACCACCGCCAGCCTCGCCCTCGGCGACGCGCTCGCGGTGGCGGTGCTGGAAGCGCGCGGCTTCACCCCGGAGGACTTCGCCCGCTCGCACCCGGCCGGCGCGCTCGGCCGCCGCCTGCTGCTGACCATCCGCGACGTGATGCACGCCGGCGAGGCGGTGCCGCGGGTGCGCCCCGAGGCCAGCATCGCCGAGGCGCTGGTGGTGATGAGCCGCGGCCGGCTCGGCATGACCGCGGTCGTCGACGAGGCCGAGCGCCTGGTCGGCGTGTTCACCGACGGCGACCTGCGCCGCGCCCTCGACAACGCCCAGCTGGATGTCCGCCGCGACGCGGTCTGGCAGGTGATGGGCCGCTCGCCGAAGACGATCGGCCCCGGGGAACTCGCCAGCGCCGCCGTCCATGCCATGGAGGCGCACAAGATCAACGCGCTGGTGGTGGTCGACGACGAGGGCCGCGTGGTCGGCGCGCTCAACTTCATCGACCTGCTGCGGGCAAGGGTGGTCTAAAGGCCATGCCCGACCCCCGCCCCGCCGGCCCGCTGCCGCCGATCGATGCCGAGCTCCACGGGCGGGCTTCGCGCATCCGGCTCGCCTGCTTCGACGTCGACGGCACGCTGACCGACGGCCAGCTCTGGCTCGACGCCGAGGGCCGCGAGGCCAAGGCCTTCCACATCCACGACGGCCTGGGCCTGCGCCTGCTGGAGCAGCACGGCGTGCGGGTGGCCCTGCTGACGGCCCGCAACAGCGCGGTCGCCGCGGCACGCGGCCGCGAACTGCGGCTCTCCGAGGTGCACACCGGTGTCGCCGACAAGCGCGCCCTGCTGCTCGAACTCTGCGCCCGCCACGGCTTCGCCCCGGAGGCGGCGGCGATGATGGGCGACGACCTGGTCGACCTCGGCGCGATGGCGGCGGCCGGGCTCGCCGCCGCGCCGGCGGACGCCCACCCCTGGGTGCTGGCCCGCGCCCACTGGCGCAGCCGCGCCGGTGGTGGGCGCGGCGCGGCGCGCGAGTTCTGCGATCTGCTGCTCACCGCCCAGGGCAAGGCCGACGCGGTGTTGTCGGGGTTCCTCGCGTGAACCGCGGCCTGCTCGGCCTGCTGCTCGGTGCCGGCGCGCTGGCCAGCGGGCTGGCGCTGTGGTGGCTGCGCGAACCGCCGCCGCCACCCGCGCCGGACACCCGCGCCGACTACCGGCTGGAAGGCTTCGAGATGAGCGCGCTGCGGGAGGACGGCAGCGAGGGCTTCACGGTCGCCGGGCCGCTCTTGGAACGCGACGGCGAGGGCGCCGCCATCGTGCTGTCGACGCCGCGCTTCGGCTTCCCGGCCCGGCAGCCGGGGCGACGCTGGGAGGTCCGCTCCGGCAGCGCCTGGGTCGGCCCGGACCACCGCGAGGTGCGCCTGCTGGAGGGCGTCGAGATGGACGGCCCGCCCAACCGCCACGGCGAGGCGGTGCGCTTCAGCACCGACCGGCTGAGTGTGTTCCCGGAGGAGGACCGCGCCCGCACCGACGCTGCGGTGACCATCGTGCAGGGCCGCTCTATACTGCGGGCCACCGGGCTGGAGGTCGATCTCGAAGCCCAAACCTACGAGCTGCTCGCCGATGTCGATGCGATCTTCCATCCCCGTCCTGCTGCTGGCGACACTGCTGGCCGGCGCGCCGGCGGGCAACGCTGAGGCGCGCAAGCCCGATCGCGAGCAGCCGATGGAGGTCCGCTCCGACCGCCAGAGCGGCGGCCTCGGCGAGGACGACACCCTGGTGCTGACCGGCAACGTCGAGATCCGCCAGGGCAGCCTCGCCATCGCCGCCGACCGCGCCACGGTCGAACGCCGCGACGGTGAGATCGCCCGCATCGTGCTCGACGGTACGCCGGTGCGGATGTCGCAGCTCACCGGGCGCGGCGAGCCGGTCGACGCCCGCGCCGCTCGCGTCACCTACACGCCGGGCGCGGAAGACCTGCTGCTCAGCGGCCAGGCCGTCGTGACCCAGCCGCGCGGCACGCTGGAGGCCGAGACCATCCGCTACAACCTCGACACCGGCGCCATCGACAGCGGCGGCGACGGCAACCGCGTGCGGATGACGATTCAGCCCAGAACCGCCGCGGCGCGGCCCTGATGCTCTCGGCGAGCGCGCTGGGCAAGCGCTACAAGAAGCGCGAGGTCGTCCGCGATTTCGGCTTCGAGCTGCACCCCGGCGAGGTGGTCGGCCTGCTCGGCCCCAACGGCGCCGGCAAGACCACCTGCTTCTACATGGTGGTCGGGCTGGTGCCCTGCGACAGCGGCCGGATCCTGCTCGACGGCGAGGACATCACCGCCCTGCCGATGCACCTGCGGGCGCGCCGCGGGGTCGGCTACCTGCCGCAGGAGGCCAGCGTGTTCCGCAGCCTGTCGGCGGCCGACAACGTGCGCGCCGCGCTGGAACTGCGT
>JAGXSL010000031.1 GCA_018333835.1 Lysobacteraceae bacterium | reverse complement strand
CCCGCCCCTCCGTACCGATGAGCCTCCCCGAACTCTCCGTGGTCGTCCCGGCCTTCAACGAAGCCGGCAACGCCGGCCGGCTGGCCGACGAGATCGCCGCGGTCCTGCGCGGCCGCATCGCCTTCGAGATGGTCTTCGTCGATGACGGCTCGCAGGACGGCACACTGGCCGAGCTGCGTGCGGCGCAGGAGCGCCACCCGGAGCTGCGCGTGCTCGAGCACCTGGCCCGGAGCGGCCAGAGCCTCGCCCTGCGCACCGGCGCCAAGGCGGCGCGCGGCGCCTGGATCGCCACCCTCGACGGCGACGGCCAGAACGATCCCGCCGACATCCCGAAGCTGCTGGCGGAACGGGCGAAGGCGGCGCCGGAGGTCAAATGCTTCGCCGGTTGGCGCACCACCCGCCGCGACAGCGTCGGCAAGCGCATCGGCTCGACGGTCGCCAACGCCGTGCGCTCGCGCCTGCTGCGCGACGCCACCCCCGATACCGGCTGCGGCCTGAAGCTGTTCGAGCGCGAGGCCTTCCTCGACCTGCCCTGGTTCCACCACGCCCACCGCTACATCCCGGCGCTGATGCAGCGCGCCGGCTGGCGCACGCTGAGCGTGCCGGTGAACCACCGGCCGCGCGCCACCGGCACCTCGAAATACAACAACCTCGGCCGCCTGCTGGTCGCCTTCGCCGACCTGCAGGGCGTGGCCTGGCTGATCCGCCGCAACCGGCGCACGGCGGTGCGCGAACACCCGGCCGGGAGGCCATGACCATGAACGAGGAGATCCTCTGGTTGGACTGGACCGGATTGCACGTCACCCCGTGGAAGCTGATCGGCTACGCCGGGGCGCTGATGTTCGGTGCCCGCTGGGTCGTGCAGTTCATCGCCAGCCGCCGCAAGGGCCGGCCGGTGATCCCACGGGTGTTCTGGTACATGAGCATCGTCGGCAGCCTGATGACGCTCGCCTACTTCAGCTTCTCGGCCAAGCAGGATTCGGTGGGCGTGCTGCTCAGCCTGTTCCCGACCTTCACCGCCTTCTACAGCCTCTACCTCGACATCCAGCACCGTGGCTGGCACCGCGACCGCGCCGACCACGGGACCACGCCGCAGCTCGAGGAGGAGTCGTTGCCGCCTCCGCGCTGAACGCGCCGGACGCTCAACGCCAGTCGACCACGCCGAAGGCGTCCAGCAGCTCGTCGCAAAGCACCGCCCACTCGTTGGCCACGGTGCTGTTCGTCGGGTTGCGCCACACCGGCCGCTTCACCGCCAGCGCGTCGGCCACGGCGATGGCGCGGCGCAGGTAGGGCGTGCGCACCTTGAACTGCTGGGCGAGGCGCTTGGCCGTCGCCGCGTGCTGCCTGGCCCGCGGGTGGATGGCGTTGATGACGAACTCGGCCGGCGCGAGGTTCGGGTTCATGTGCTCGGAAATCGACACCGCCTCGGCCAGCAGGGAGGCCACACCGTCCACCGCGTAGCTTTCCGGTTGCAGCGGCACGACCAGGTACTGCGAGGCGGCCAGCGCCGCGGTCAGCCGCAGGCCGATGGCGGGTGCGGTGTCGATGACGATGATCCCGAATTCCCCGTGGAGCGCCTTCAGGTGGCCGATGGCGGTGAAAGCCTGCGAGAGCGGGCCGCGGTCGGTGGCGTTGAGGGCCGCGGTGGCCGGCAGCACGGCGATGTCCGGCTCGACGCCGGACATCGGCACCGGCACGCCGTCGGCGGCGAACAGGCGCTCGGCGCCGTCGGCCTTGAGGGCCCGGCCGCGGTCGGCCAGCGTGCCGGTGAGGTTGCCTTGGGCGTCGAAATCGACCGCCAGCACCTTGTTGCCGCGCTCGGCGGCCCGGAAGACGAGGTGCGCCGCCAGCGCGGTCTTGCCGACGCCGCCCTTGTGGTTCGCCACCGTCACGATCATGCGGATCCCCCTCCCCCGGAACGGGCGAGTGTCGGCGGGACGGCCCCGACTTGTCCACAGGCCCCGGCTCGTGCATGATGCGCGGCTCCCTGCGTCCAGCCCCGGCCGGGCCGGGGACCTTCCGCCCCACGCCTTCCAGGGCCCCGGCCCTTGCGGGCCCGGCCTTCCGGCCGCGGGGCGGGCCGAGGCCGCCCGGGCAATGGGCGGCACCCACGCAGCAACCCAGGAGGTCCCCATGGGCCGCAAGTGTCAGCTGACCGGCAAGGGCGTGATGTCGGGCAACAGCGTTTCCCACGCCAACAACAAGACTCGCCGTACGTTTTCGGCGAACATCCACGAGCGCCGCTTCTGGGTTGCCAGCGAGAACCGCTGGGTGAAGCTCAAGATCTCGGCGAACGCCCTGCGCACGATCGACAAGAACGGCATCGACGCCGTGCTCGCCGAGCTCCGTGCCTCCGGCGTCAAGGTCTAAGGGAGAACCGACATGGCTTCGAAGCGCGACAAGATCCGTCTGGTGTCGACGGCCGGCACCGGCCATTTCTACACCACCGACAAGAACAAGAAGACGATGACCGGCAAGTTCGAGATCAAGAAGTACGATCCGACCATCCGCAAGCACGTCGCCTACAAGGAAGCGAAGATCAAGTAAGCCCCCGCGCTGCCTGGTCCGCCCCACGATGCCCGCGACGCAAGTCGCGGGCATCGGCGTTTCTGGGCCCGGGCCAGGGCTCTCTGGAGGCATCGCCGCGCCTTTGCCCACTCCGGCGCGCTCGGTCACCGTGCGCTCTCCCGGATCCATCCCGTTGTCCCGGAGGGAACTGGCGCGCCCGGAGGGATTCGAACCCCCGACCAATGGCTTCGGAAGCCGTGAAAGTTCAATGGTGGCAAGGGATTGCGGATGGCCCCCGTTGGTCCCGGGCCGCGACCGCGGGGTTTCCAGCGGGAAGCCCGCGGGCGCTACGAGCTCAATTGACGTCCATTCTGCGCGGGGCGTCAGGCTCTTGCTGGCACAGGCTGCCGAGTAAAGGCCGCCAACCACGGGGCGCATCAGCCGCCGGCCAGCTGCCTCGCCGCCCGCTCCAGGCCTTGCAGCACCGGGCCTGCGACCTCGTCTGGGAAGCCCTTCGGGAGGCCGGCTTCAACGTCGGCAAGCACGCCGGACGTCCTGGCGACAAGAGCGTCGATTATTGCTTCGATGTCGCGCCCGTCGTCCTCCAGCACGCCATGGCGCTTGCCGAGCGCCAGCCAGTGCCGTCTCTGGATCTCCTTCATCTTCCAGTGCGCGTTGGTCGAACGGATCGCCATCGCCAGGCGGATCTTGTGCTCCGAAAGCAGGCCGGGGCCTTCGCCGATGAGGGGCCAGGCCGACATCACATCGTACAGCGGCGTGAGGCGATACGCGCCCCGTGGCCTGATGGAGAGGCTGAAGTTCTTGGCGTGGCCGTCCGGGGCGCGAAGCATCCAGAACACCAGTTGCGCCAGCAGGAAGGTGCGCCGGTCGGCCTGCGGCGTTTCCGACGTGGCCAGCAGGCCCATGATGCGCTCGATGCCCGGGCCGCCGTCCGACTCGTACTTCAGCGCGGCGGGCGTGCCGGTGGCCTGGCAGAAGTCTTCCTGCGGCAGCCTCGCCAGCCATCGGCCCGACGGACCGTCCAGCCAGGCACGATCGAAGCGCTTCACCGCCAGCACCTTCATGTCCTCGAACTGCAGCGGCTCGCACTCGGCCACCGGCAGTCCGTAGGCCGCGAGGATGCGCGAACACAGCCACTCGTTTTCGATGGAGTGGCTCAGGTCGAGTTTCATGTTGCCGACCAGGCCCATCGGCAGCTTCAGGATGTGCGTCGTCGGAGTCGAGCCGTGGGGCAGGCACCAGCGGCCGTCGATCCGGGCGAGCGCGGTCTTCTCCTGGGCGCCGGCGATGGAGATGCGGAAGTCGTCGTCTTCCACCGGCATCGCGCCGGCCATCGCCGGCGGGGCCACGGTGCCGCGCAGGAGGGCGGCCACCTCGTGTTCGTCCAGCGGCGTGGCATCAAGCGTGCGCACGTCGCCCGGCGTCATGCCATCGGGCAGGATCTGCAGCGCGCCCACGCAGTCGCGGCCGATTTGCGCCAGCAGGTCGAAGGCCTCGGTGGATCGTGCGCGGAATCGACGCGCGGCCCGTGCCCGGATCTCCTGGCTGTCCGGCAGCAGGTTCTCGAAGTAGGCGCGCACGACATCGCCGCGATGCGGCAAGCCGCCTGGCGTGAACGGAAGTGAGAGCGACAGCGGGCGGCCCTGCGGCGCAGCCTGCCAGCCGGTGTCGTATTCGAGGACATCGCCGGCGCTGGCGTCGAGGCGCCAGGTGCCCACGAACTCGCCGTTCATCCACAGGCCCAGGGCCTGGCGGCGCGACGTGCGTCCGGTACGGGGCGTCACCATCCGGCACCTCCCGTGGCGGAGGGCTTCGGGTCGGTTCCGGGGGCGCGCGACTGCAGCACCAAGTCCACGCCGAGGATGCCCAGCAATTGCAGCAGCCGGTCGGCGCTGACCTTGTTGGCGTTGCGCTCGAGGGCGGAGAGCGTCTGCTGCGTGATGCCCAGTCGCGCGGCGAGCTGGCCCTGAGTCAGTCCGGCCTGTTTACGGAAGGCCTTGAGCAGGGCAGGCAACTGATCGGGGGTTCGGACGGTGTACTGGCTCATGGCACTCATCCTGAGCTGTGTTCTGTAGAAACAGCTTATAGGCTGTTAATTCAGAAAACGCAACAGGGGCTGTATTTTCCGAGCCGAGCGGCCGGCGTCAGATTCGCGACGCCAGGCATAACCACCGACGACTGCTGGGGTCGATCGGCAACATACCCCCGGCGAAAGCCGAGGCGGCGTTCTACGCCGGCAACCCGGGTCACGCCATGGCGGCGTGACTCAAACGAAACGGCCTTCGGAGAAGCCGGGGCGATTCACAGCCCCG
>JAGXSL010000030.1 GCA_018333835.1 Lysobacteraceae bacterium | reverse complement strand
CGCCGGTACCGCCGGCGGCCGGATGTAGCCGCGACGTTCGCGTCGCGGTCCTGCCTTTGCCACTGGGCAAGTGATGCAAAAGCCAAACCACCGATGAGGAGTGCACCATGGCTGTCAAGAAAGCTGCTGCGAAGAAAGCCGCCAAGAAAGCGGTGAAGAAGGCTCCGGCCAAGAAGGCCGCGAAGAAAGTCGCGAAGAAGATGACCGCCAAGAAGGCGGTCGCCAAGAAAGCGGTGAAGAAGGCCGTCAAGAAGGTCGCCAAGGCCAAGAAGGCGGTGAAGAAGGTCGCCAAGAAGGCGGTCGCCAAGAAGGCGGCGAAGAAGGCCACCAAGAAGGCGGCTCCGAAGAAGGCCGCCGCGAAGAAGGCGGCTCCGAAGAAGGCCGCCCCGAAGAAGGCCGCTGCCAAGAAGACGGTCAAGAAGGCCGTGAAGAAGGCCACTCCCGCCCCGGCTCCGGCTCCGGCCGCGCCGGTCCCGGCGATGTAAGCAACCCCGATTGCTGTCATCCCGCCCCGGTCCGGTGCCCAGCGGACCGGGGCTTTCTGCAAAGGCCTTGACGCCCCGCGAGGGGCGTTTGCTTTTTCGCGGTGCCTGCAGGGCATCGCCTTTCCGGGGACGCCCCGCAGGGTGTGGGCTTTCCGCCGCCCTCAGCGTCTGCCGGTAGTGGCCCCGACCCAGTCGCGGGGCGGCAGGCGCAGCACGCGGTCGAGGTAGATCGGCATCAGCCCCGAAGGCTGCCGGGATTCGTTGTTCCAGAGCACCACGATGCCGGTGTCGCGGCGTGGCAGCAGGCCGATCATCGCCCGGTACCCCTGCACCGCGCCGGCGTGGTAGATGAGCGGCTCGCCGGCGTAGTCGAAGACCCGCCAACCGGTGGCGTAGTGCGCGTCGCGGATCCGCTCGCGGCGCCAGGCCGAGCCGGAGAGCTGGTCCGGCGTGCGTACCAGCGGCGCGTGCAGGTCGGCCAGCAGCGCCGGCGAGAGCACGTCGGGCCGGTGCCCGAGCTGGGCCTTGGCCCACAGCGCCAAGTCGCGGGCCGAGGCGTTGACGCCGGCCGCCGGCGGCACCCGGAAGTAGTTCTCGCGCGGCCGCACCGCCACCCAGCCGTTGCGGCCACGGACGTGCGGACGTGCCCAGCGTCGGCTCGATTCCAGCCCGTCGCGGCCGAAGGTGGCGTTCTCCATGCCGAGCGGGGCGAACAGCCGGGTCTCGACCTGGCGGGTGAAGAAGTCGCCGGTGACCGCGAACACCACGTCGCCGATCAGGCTGAAGGCGACGTTCTGGTAGCCGAAGCACTCGCCGGGCGGGCACAGCATCGGTGCCTCGTCGAGGCGGGCGGCCAGCACCGGGAACGGCACGTCGGCCTCGAGGTCGCGGTCGAAGGTGTGGAACTTCAGGCCGAGCCGGTGCGCCAGCACGTCGCGCACGGTGACCCGCGTCGAGCCGGCCGCGTCGGCGAGCTGGAAGGCCGGCAACTGCTGGTGGAGCGGCATGTCCCAGTCCAGCGTGCCGCGCTCGACCAGCTGCGCCGCCAGGGTGCCGGCGAAACCCTTCGACAGCGAGGCGGTGCGGAACACGGTGTCGGCGTCGATGCGTTCGCCGCCGGGCGCCCCGGTGCGGCCGTAGCCCTCGACCAGCACGATGCGGTCGCCGTGGACGATGGCCACCGCGATCCCCGGCACGCCGCCGGCGACGATGCGGCGGGCGATGCGGTCGATCTCGGCCGCCGCCGCGTCCACCCTCGCGGCCGGTACCGGCAGGCGCTCCGGCGTCGCCGGTGGCGCCGGGGTGGACCGTGCCGGTGCGGCCGGTACGGCGCCGGCGACGGCCGCCGCGAGGCCGAGCGCGCTGGCGAGGACGATGCGGGAGAAGAGCTTGCGGTGACGCATGGCCGACGTATGCTGGAAAGCGCCGATTCTACGCTGCACGGCGCAACTTCCCGGATTGGAGCGATTCCCGATGGCTTGGTTCCTCTTGATCGTGGTCGGCGGCCTCGCCGCCCTCGCCTTCTGGTGGGTGGGCACCCACAACCGCCTGGTCGCCGGCCGCAACGGCTACCGCAACGCCTTCGCCCAGATCGACGTGCAGCTCACCCGCCGCCACGACCTCATCCCCAACCTGGTCGAGACCGCGCGCGCCTACATGGGCCACGAGCGCGAGACCCTGGAGGCGGTGACCCGCGCCCGCGGCGCCGCCGTCGCCGGGCTCGGGGCCGCCAAGGCCGCCCCCGGCGAGGCCGCGGCGATGGCGCAGCTGGCCGGTGCCGAAGGCCAGCTGGCTGGCGCGCTGGGGCGCCTGATGGTGGCGGTCGAGGCCTACCCCGAACTCAAGGCCAGCGCCAATATGCAGCAACTCGCCGAGGAGCTGGCCTCGACCGAGAACCGCCTCGCCTTCGCCCGCCAGGCCTACAACGACGCGGTGATGGCCTACAACAACCGCCGCGAGATGTTCCCCGGCAGCCTGGTCGCCGCCCAGGGCGGCTTCGCGCCGGCGGCGCTGCTGGAGATCGGCGCCGACGAGGCGCACAAGCGGCTCGCGCCGCGCGTGCAGTTCTGAAGCCCGGCATGCGCTTCTTCGAACGCCAGGAGGCGGTGCGCCGCCGCTCGCGCTGGTTGGTGCTGGCCTTCGCGCTGGCCGTGCTGGCGGTGGTGCTGGCGGTCAACGCGGTGGCCTTCGCGCTGTTCGTGGCCCTGCCGGGACAGCCCGAGGCCGCCCTGCCGGTGGCCGTGGGCACCACCCTCGCCATCGTGCTGCTGATGGCCGGGGCCAGCCTGTACCGCGTCATCGGCCTGCGTCGCGGCGGGGCCGCGGTGGCGCAGGCGATGGGCGGCACGCCGGTGCCGCCCGACGCCACCGACCCGGCGCAGCGCCGGCTGCGCAACGTGGTCGAGGAGATGGCCATCGCCGCCGGCGTGCCGGTGCCACTGGTGTTCGTGCTGGAGGACGAGCCGCGCATCAACGCCTTCGCCGCCGGCCACACCCCCGCCGACGCCGCGGTGGCGGTCACCCGCGGTGCCCTCGACCGCCTCAACCGCGCCGAGTTGCAGGCGGTGGTGGCCCACGAGTTCGGCCACATCGTCCACGGCGACATCCGCCTCAACCTGCGCCTGCTCGGTGCCCTGTTCGGCATCGTCGTGCTCGGTCTGGTCGGTCGCCACCTGCTGCTGGCCGGGCGGCGCGGCCGCAATGCCCTGCCGCTGCTGGTGCTGGCGCTGGCGCTCGTGCTGGTCGGCGCCATCGGCCTGTTCGCCGCGCGCCTGATCAAGGCCGGCCTGAGCCGGCAGCGCGAATTCCTCGCCGACGCCGCCTCGGTGCAGTTCACCCGCGATCCCGACGCGCTGGTGGGCGCCTTCCTCAAGATCGCCGGTGTGCCCGGCGATCGCCGCATGGCGGCGATCGAGGCCGAGGAGATCAGCCACATGCTGTTCGACGAGGGCGCCGGGCTGTCGGGCTGGCTGGCCACCCACCCGCCGCTGCTCGCCCGCATTCAGGCGCTGCGCCCGGGCTTCAAGCCGGCCCGCCTCGACGATGCCTACGCGCGGCAGATGCTGCCGGCCCCGTCCGGGCTGGACGAGGACCGCGCCCTCGGCCTCGCCGCCATGCCGCCCTTGCCGGCCCCCGAGGCCCGCGTCGCGCTCTCGCCCGCGGCCGTGGTGGCGACCCTGGGCGAGTGCCAGGCCGCCGACCACGCCCGCGCGCAGGCGGTGCTCGCGGCCCTGCCCGAGGTGGCCGAGCGCGCCGCCCGCGACCGCGAGCACGCGCTGCCCTTGTTCTACGGCCTGCTTCTCTCCGATGCCGCGCCGGTGCGCCAGCGCCAGCGCAGCGAGCTGGCCGCCCGCGCCGGTGCTGGCGTGGTCGAGCCGGCCTTCGACTTCGCCGATCGCCTGCGCGACCTGCACCCCGCCCTGCGGCTGCCGCTTGCCGAACTGGCGCTGGCCAGCCTGAAGCGCCGGCCGCGGGCCGAGTTGCAGCAGATCGCCGACGTCGCCTTCGCCCTGAGCCACGCCGACGAGCGCGTCTGCCTGTTCGAGTACGCGCTGGCGCAATTGCTGCGTCAGCAGTTGGAGGACAGCCTCGATCCCGCCGCTGCCTGGCGGCGCCCGGCGGCCAAGCTGGTGGACTGCGAGGCCGAGGTGGTGGCGGTGCTGGCGGCGATGGCGCAGGCCGGCAATGAGGCCACCGCCGACGCCCAGCGCGCCTTCATGGCCGGCCTGCAGCGCGTGCTGCCCCATTCGACCGCCCGCTACGTGCCGCCGGTCGGTGGCTTGGCCGGCCTCGACGAGGCCTGGCCGCGGCTCGACGCCCTGCTGCCGAAGGGGAAGCAGCAGTTCCTCGAAGGGCTGGTGGCGGCGGCCCGCCACGACGGCCGCCTGTGCGTGGCCGAGGCCGAGCTGTTGCGGCTGGG
>JAGXSL010000029.1 GCA_018333835.1 Lysobacteraceae bacterium | reverse complement strand
CCCCGGCCCGCCCCCCGGCGGCACGCCGGACGGGCTCGAAGTGCGCGTGCTGCGCGTCGGCGATGGGCCGGTTGCCCGCAGCGGCGACGTGGTGAAAGCGCACTACACCGGCTGGCTCTACGATGAGCGCGAGCCGGGGCGACAGGGTGCGGAGTTCGACAGCTCCCGCCCGCGTGGCGAGCCGCTGGTGTTCGTGCTCGGCCAAGGCCGGGTGATCCCGCCGCACCAGCCGCTGCTGTTCGAGGTCGAACTGGTCGGCATCGACGCCGCGCCCTGACCCCGGCATGGCCGCGCCGCCGCTGCCCTGCCCCGGCGTGGCCGTGATCGGCGGCGGACCGGCCGGCCTGATGGCCGCGGAGGCCGCCCTCGCGGCCGGCGTGGCGGTCGACCTGTTCGAGGTCAAGGCTTCGGTCGGGCGCAAGTTCCTGCTCGCCGGGCGCGGCGGGCTGAACCTGACGCACGGCGAGCCCCGTCCGGGCTTCGACCGCCGCTACCACCGCGGCGGCGGACGCGTGGCCGAATGGCTCGACGACTTCGATGCCACCGCCCTCCGGGACTGGGCGCACGGCCTCGGCATCCCGACCTTCGTCGGCAGTTCCGGCCGGGTCTTCCCCACCGACCTGAAGGCGGCCCCGCTGCTGCGGGCCTGGCTTGCACGGCTGAAGGCGCAGGGCCTGCGCCTGCACGTCCGCCACCGCTGGGCGGGCTTCGAGGACGACGGCACGGTCCGCATCGACACTCCGCAGGGGCCGCGCCGTCTCGAGGCCGCGGCGGTGGTGCTTGCCCTGGGCGGCGGCAGTTGGCCACAGCTCGGCTCGGACGGCGCCTGGCTGCCCTGGCTCGCCGGGCGCGGCGCGCCGGTGCAGCCGCTCGAGGCTTCGAACTGCGGCTTCGAACATGCCTGGAGCCCGCACCTGCGCGAACGTTTCGCCGGGGCGCCGCTGAAACCGGTCGTCGCGCACTGGAGCACCATCCACGGCGAGGCCCGGCACCGGCAGGGGGAGTGCGTGCTGAGCGAATACGGCCTCGAAGGCGGCCTGCTCTACGCCATCGGCGCCGACCTGCGGGAGCAGCAGCGTCGGCAGGGCCACGCCCTGCTGCACCTCGACCTGCTGCCGGCCACCCCGCTGGCCACGGTGGAGGCCGCGCTCGCCCGCCCTCGGGAGGGCCGCAGCCTGAGCGAAGTGTTGCGCCGCCGGCTGAAACTGGACGGCGCCAAGGCGGCCCTGCTGCGCGAACGGCTGGAACCGGCGGCGCTGGCCGACCCGGTGCGGATCGCGGCCGCCATCAAGCGCCTGCCGCTGCGCCTGACCGCCACCCGCCCCATCGCCGAGGCGATCAGCACGGCCGGCGGCCTGTGCCTCGACGGCGTCGATGCCGGGCTCGGCATCCGCGCCCTGCCCGGCTGGTTCGCCTGCGGCGAGATGCTCGACTGGGACGCGCCGACCGGCGGCTACCTGCTCACCGCCTGCTTCGCCAGCGGTCGGCACGCCGGCCGCGCGGCGGCGCGGCACGCGGCGGGTGCCGCCACACTCCCTTGACCGGGACCGGCTAGGCTTGGAAGCCCGCGTCGCCGGAGCCCGCCATGCACCGTGCCGCCCCGTTTCGCCGCATCGTCCTGTGGTTGGCCGCCGCCCTGGTCCCCGGCCTGCTCGCCGCCCAGGCCAACACCCAGACCCTGGCCAGCCCGCTCGGCCCCGTCCGGCTCACCACCGTCGCCACCGGCCTGCAGCATCCCTGGGGCCTCGCCTTCCTGCCGGACGGCAACCTGCTCGTCACCGAGCGGCCCGGCCGGCTGCGCCTGGTCACGCCCCTGGGCGGGGTCTCGGCACCGCTGGCCGGCGTGCCGGCGGTGTTCGCGCAGGGTCAGGGCGGCCTGCTCGACGTGGCGCTCGACCCGGCCTTCGCAAGCAACCGCCGCGTCTACCTGAGTTTCGCCGAGACCGGCGCGAACGGCACCGCCGGCACCGCGGTGTTCCGCGCCGAGCTCAATCCGAACGCCACCGCACTCCTGAACGGCACGGTGGTCTTCCGCGCCCTGCCCAAACTCAACACGCAGGGCCATTTCGGCTCGCGGTTGGCCTTCGGCGCGGACGGCATGCTCTACGTCACCTCCGGCGACAACTTCCAGAACGCCACCGCCCAGCGGCAGGACCAGCACCAGGGCAAGATCCTGCGCATCCGCGGCGACGGCAGCGTGCCGCCCGACAACCCCTTCGTCGGCAACCCCGCATGGCGGCCGGAAATCTGGTCGACCGGCCACCGCAGCCCGCAGGGCCTGGCCTTCCATCCGGCCAGCGGCCAACTGTGGATGACCGAGCACGGCCCGCGCGGTGGCGACGAGCTGAACCGTGTCGGCCGCGGCCTCAACTACGGCTGGCCGACCATCACCCACGGCCTCGGCTACGACGGCCGGCCGATCCCGGAATCGATCGGCAGCAGCGCGCCCGGCCTGGAACAGCCGCAACACCAGTGGACGCCGTCGATCGGCACCAGCGGCCTTGCCTTCTACCAGCATCCGCGCTCGCCGGAATGGATCGGCAGCATGTTCGTCGGCGGGCTGGTCAGCCGTAGCCTGCATCGCCTGCGACTGGACGACGCCGGTCGCGTGGTCGTCGAGGAACGCCTGCTCGCGGGCCTGAACTGGCGCATCCGCGATGTCCGGGTGGGTCCGGAGGGCGCCGTCTACGTGCTCACCGACGACCCGAACAACGGCCGCGTTCTGCGCCTCGACCCGCCGGCCGTGCAGCCCCGCGGCAAGCGCCCGGCGCTGCCGGTGTCGCAGTCGGTGGCGGCACCGCAACGCCAACGCGAGGACCGCCGCTAGTGCGGCGGCCTTGATCGGCGGGCGGGCACGCCCGACCATCGAGGCCTCGCCCCCTGGAATGCCGCCATGCCCTGCCGCCGATCCGCCCGTGTGCTCGCCCTTGCCCTGTCCCTCGCCGTCGCCAGCGCCGCGGGGGCCGCCAGCCGCGAGTTCCCGAGCGAGCACGGCACGTTGCGGGTCACCACCGTGGCCGAGGGGCTGGAACACCCCTGGGGCCTCGCCTTCCTGCCGGACGGCCGGATGCTGGTCACCGAGCGTCCCGGCCGGCTGCGCATCGTCGACCGCGATGGCCGCGTGTCCGCGCCGCTCACCGGGCTGCCGCGGGTTCGGGCGCGCGGCCAGGGCGGCCTGCTCGACGTGGTGCTGCACCCGCGTTTCACCGAGAACCGGCTGGTCTACTTCAGCTTCTCCGAACCGGGCAGCGGCGGTTCCAGCACGGCGGTCGCCCGCGGCCGGCTGGAGGGCATGGGCCTGCAGGGCGTCGAGGTGGTGTTCCGGCAGTCGCCAAAGGTCGACACCGCCTTCCACTACGGCTCGCGGCTGGTGTTCGACCGCGAGGGCAAGCTGTTCGTCGGCACCGGCGACCGCGGCATGCAGGACACCGCCCAGGACCTCTCGCTCGGGCAGGGCAAGCTGTTCCGCCTGCACGACGACGGCCGCCCGGCCCCGGGGCTGCCCTTCGCCGACCGCCCCGGCACCCACCCCGGCCTGTTCAGCTACGGCCACCGCAACCTCCAGGGCATGGCCCTGCACCCGCAGACCGGCCTGCTCTGGACCCACGAGCACGGGCCGCGCGGCGGCGACGAGATCAACGTGGCGCGGCCGGGCCGCAACTACGGCTGGCCGGTGATCACCTTCGGCATCAACTACACCGGCACCACCATCGGCGAGGGCCTCACCGCCAAGGACGGCATGGAGCAGCCGCTGTACCAGTGGACGCCGTCGATCGGCGTCTCCGGCATGGCCTTCTACAGCGCCGCGCGCTTCCCGGCCTGGCAGGGCGACCTGTTCGTGGGCGGGCTGGCGCTGACCCGGCTGGAGCGGCTGGAACTGGACGGCGAGCGCGTCACCCACCGCGAGGTGCTGCTCGACGACTGGAACCAGCGCATCCGCGACGTCCGGCAGGGCCCGGACGGCGCGCTCTACGTGCTGACCGACGCCCGCAACGGCCAGCTCGCTCGCATCGAACTGCTGCCGCGCTGAGGTGCGCAGGCGCCGCCGGCCTTCAGGCCCGGCCGCCGGTCCAGTCCTCGACGAAGCCGACGGCCGCGGCGACGTCGCCGTCGAGCGCCCGGTCCTCGTCGAGCCCGGGCACCCGGGCGCGGAAAGCGGCGTGCAGGGCGGCGCTGGCCGGGCCGGGCGCGAACCCGGGGCTGGCCGCCAGTTCGGCCCGCAGCGCCTCGCATTCGGCGAGGAAGCGCGGGCGCAGGGGGTGCGGCTCCGGCGGCGCGTTGCCGACCTTGGCGGCGAAGGTGGCGAGGTCGGCCTCGCGGGCCAGCCGCCGTGCCGCCTCGATCATGTCGCGGCGGAAATCCAGCGCCTGCGCGGCCACCAGCAGCTCCAGCGCCAGCACCTTGCCGAGGTCCTGCACCATCGCCAACAGGTGGCGGCCCTCGTTGGCACCCATCGAGACGTGGTCCTCGGCGTTGGCGCTGGTCGGCACCGAGTAGACGCTGGCCGGATGCGCCCGCGTGGCGAGGTCATTGACGATCGCCGCCGCCGTGTACTGCACGATCATCAGCCCTGAATCGGTGGCGTCCTCGTTGCCGACCAGGAAGGCCGGCAGTCCGTCGCTGGTGGCGGGATCGAGCAACTTGTTGAGCCGGCGCTCCGAAATCGAGGCCAGCACCGGCACCGCCGCCTTGGCGTAGCTCATCGCCAGCGCGATCGGCATGCCGTGGAAATGCCCGGCCGAGACCACCTGGTCCTCGATATTCCGGGCCCCCGGCAGGTCGGGGAAGACCAGCGGGTTGTCGGTGACGGCGTTGAGCTCGATGTCGACCACCCGCTCCAGCTGGGCCAGGGCATCGCGCACCGCGCCGTGCACCTGCGGCGCGCAGCGCAGGCTGTAGCTGTCCTGCGGCTGGTGTTTCTTGCCGCCACGGAAGGGCTTGAAGCGTTCGTAGAAGCGTTCCCGGCCATGGCGCTGGTCGGCCGGCACCCAGTCCCAGCCGATGTCGAAACGCAGGGCCGCGAGTGCCGGCGTGGGCCAGCTCGCGGGCTGCCAGGGCTTGGCCTTCGGCACCAGGTGGTAGGCGATGTCGGCCAGCGTCGAGCCTTCGAGCAGGGCGCGCAGGTTCGCCGCGCTGGCGACCTGGCCCGGATGCGGACGCAGGGCGTGCACGTGGGCGTCGAAGGCGCGGACGCGGCCGGCGAAGGCCTCGATGCTCATCGCCGCGCAGCGGTCGGCGAGCTCGACGAGCCGGCCCAGCCGCTCGGCGGCGAGCACCGCGGTGGCCAGCATCTGCGCGGTGCCATTGTTCAGCGCCAGGCCTTCCTTGTACGAGAGCCGCACCGGCACCAGGCCGGCGCGTTCGAGGGCCTCGCCGCCGGGCAGGCGCTCGCCGCCGAGGAAGGCCTCGCCCTGCCCGAGCAGCACGATGGCGAGATGCGAGAGCGGTGCCAGGTCGCCGCTCGCCCCGACCGAGCCGAGCATCGGCACCACCGGGACGATGCCGGCATTGAGCAGGGACGCGAAGGCCTTGAGGGTGCTGGCGCGCACGCCGGAATGGCCCTGCATCAGGGTGTTGATGCGGATCACCAGCATGGCCCGCACCACCTCGGGCGGGAACGGTTCACCGACGCAGACCGCGTGGCTGGTGATCAGCTTGTGCTGCAGGTCGGCATGCAGCGGGTCGTCGCCGGGGCGTTCGCCGCGCAGCCGGTGCGCGCCGAGCAGGCGGTCGGCATTGCTGCCGAAACCGGTCGAGACGCCGTAGATCGGCTCCTGCCGGGCCACCTGGGCGGCGAGGAAGTCGGCGGTTCGCTGCACGCGGCCGAGTTGGGTCTCGTCGAGCACCACGCCAGCACCCCGCGCCACCGCCACGACCTGGGCGCGGGTGAGGGAGCGGCCGTCGAGGTGGATCACGGGGGCGGCGGCCATCTCAACGCCCCGCCAGTGCACGCGGCTGGGCCAGTTCGACCTTGAGCGCGGCGACCAGCTCGGCTTCCGGCAACTCGAACTGCTCGTTGCGGCGCAGGTCCTTGACCGCCACCGCCCCACGGGCGCGCTCCTCCTCGCCACGCAGCAGCACGAAGCGGATGCCGGCGCGGTCGGCGTACTGGAGCTGCTTGGCCAGCTTCTTCGGTTCCAGCTGCACCTCGGTGTTGAGGCCACCGGCACGCAGGCGGCTGCCCAGCGCCAGCGCATCGTCGAGCGCGGCCTCGTCCATCAGCGCGACGAGGCAGGCGACGTGGCTTTCCGCGCCGGCGACCAGGCCGGCCTCGCGCAGCTGCCAGAACAGGCGAGTCAGGCCGATCGAGATGCCGACCCCCGGCAAGCGCGAGCGGGTGTAGTGGCTGGCGAGGTCGTCGTAGCGGCCGCCGGAGCAGATCGAGCCGATCTGCGGGTGCTCGTCGAGCGTGGTCTCGTAGACCGTGCCGGTGTAGTAGTCGAGGCCGCGGGCGATCGAGAAGTTGAGCGCGTAGTCCGATTCGGGAAGGCCGAGGGCCTTCACCAGCCCCAGCACTTCGCGTAACTCGGCGACCCCCTGCTCCAGCGTGGCGTTGCCGCCGCCCAGCGCGTCGAGCTTCGCCAGAGCATCGGCGTGGCCGTTCGAGCGCACCGAGACGAACTCGAGGATCCTCGCCACCGCCTCGGAGGACAGGCCGAAGTCCTCGCCGGTGAGGGTTTCGCGCACCTGGTCCGGCCCACGCTTGTCGAGCTTGTCGACCTCGCGCAGCACGGCCGTCTGCCGCGAGCCTTCGGCGATGCCGAGGCGCTCGAAGAAGCCGCGCATCAGCTTGCGGTTGTTCATCCGGATGGTGAACTTGCCGATGCCGAGTTCGGAGAACACGGCGTGGATCACCGCCGGCATCTCGGCGTCGAAGCGCACCGACAGCGCGTCCTTGCCGATGACGTCGATGTCGCACTGGTAGAACTCGCGGAAGCGGCCGCGCTGCTGGCGCTCGCCGCGGTAGACGCGCTGCATCTGGTAGCGGCGGAACGGGAAGGCGAGCTCGTGCTCGTGCTCGGCGACGTAGCGCGCCAGCGGCACGGTGAGGTCGAAGCGCAGCGCCAGTTCGGGCAGGCCCTCCTCCCTCTTCTCCAGCGCGCCGGTGGACTGCGCGAAGTAGACCTGGCGCTCGGTCTCGCCGCCGCTCTTGGTCAACAGCAACTCGGTCAGCTCGAACACCGGCGTCTCCACCGGCAGGAAGCCGAAGCGTTCGTAGTTGCGGCGGATCACGTCGAGCATGCGCTGGAAGGCGATCTGCTCGCCGGGCAGCAACTCGAGGACACCGGGCGGGGTGCGGGGTTTGATCACGCGTCGAATCTCCGACTGGGACGGCCGGCGGGGCAGCCGGCGATTGTGGCAGATCGCCCCGCGGATCGCCCGACAGGCACGCTCCCCGTTGGCGGGGACTTGCCATCGAGCAACGCGCGGACTATCGTACGCGGCTCCCGTCGGGGTGTAGCTCAGCCTGGTAGAGCGCTACGTTCGGGACGTAGAAGTCGCAGGTTCGAATCCTGTCTCCCCGACCATCCGTTGTCCGCGAAGCCCGCCTCCCGGCGGGCTTCGGCGTTTCCGGGCCGGTTTTCACCCGCAGTGCAACAAAGTGTGATACAGTTCACACTTGACATCGGTTGACCCTTGGATGCGCGATGGACGCCAGCCCCCCGCTTCCCCCGGTGGCCGTGCACGAGGTCTCGCTGCGCGGCCGGATCGACCCCAAGAGCGCTTGGCATGCCGCCGAACGCCGGGTCGCCGCCCTGCCACCGCCCAGCACCGGCACGGCACGCTGGGCCACGCTGGTGCAGGCGCTCGGCGGCAGCCTGGATCTCGCCCGCCGCCGCGCCGGCGAGCTGCAACCGACGGTCGATGCCGTCAACCGCATCATCCACGCCCTGAACGCCCTGCCGGCAGGGGCCGACTACGCCGACCTGGAAGCCGCGCTCGGCCTGGATGCCGGGCCGGGCAAGCCGAAGGCCACGACCCACGACCACATCGGCGAGGCCATGTGCCGCGTGCGCGAGGCCTTGGAAAGCCGCCGCGCCGGCCACCGCGACCCGGGCGCCCTGCGCTGAGGGAGCTCAGGCCGGCCCGAGCCCGCGCCAGCGCGCAAGCAGTTCCTCCAGCCGGAGATCGCCCGCCGCCCCCGGCGACACCCGCGCCGCGAGGCTGGTGGCCGGGTCGCGTTCCGCCCAGTTCGCCGGGTTGGCGGCTTCGCGGTAGGCCTCGCGGAAGGGCATCCCCTTGGCGCTGAGTTCGACCGCGAGGTCGGTGGCGTACATCGAGGGCTCGATCGCGGCACGCATCCTCTCCGGCACCCATTCGAGGTCGCGCAACAGGCCGGGCAGCAGGCCGAGCGCGCCGAGCCCGCGACCGAAGCCGTGCACCAGCGCCCCCTTCGAGAACTGCAGGTCGCGGTGGTAGCCGGAGGGCAGCGACAAGAGCTGCTCGACCTCGCTCTTCGCCGCCGCCACCGAGGCGTAGACGCCGCGCAGCAGCTCGACGACATCGGGATTGCGCTTGTTCGGCATCAGCGAGCTGCCGGTCGTGTACTTGGCCGGCAGCGCCACGAAGCCGAACTCGGCGCTGGCGTAGAGCGAGAGGTCCCAGGCCAGCCGGCGCAGGTCGAGCAGCGCCGAACCCAGCGCCTCCAGCGCGGCCAGCTCGAACTTGCCGCGCGAGAGCTGTGCGGATGTCGCGGCCACCTGCATGCGGCCGAAGCCCAGGGCCTGCGTGGTGTGGTCGCGGTCGAGCGGCAGGTTGACCCCGTAGCCGGCCGCGCTCCCCAGCGGGTTGGCGTCGATCCACGCGGCAGTGTGGCGAAGCCGCTCAACGTCGTCGAGGAAGCCCTCCGCGTAACCCGTCCACCACAGGCCGGTGCTGCTCACCATGGCCCGCTGCAGGTGGGTGTAGCCCGGCAGCGGCAGCTGCTGCTCGGCCCCGGCCCGATGCAGGGCGATGCCGGTCGCCTCGTGGCACAGCGCCCCGGCATGCCGCAGGCGGTCGCGCAGCCACAGGCGTGTGGCGACCAGCACCTGGTCGTTGCGGCTGCGGCCAGCGTGGATCTTCTTGCCGGTATCGCCGAGTCGTTCGATCAGCCGGTCCTCGATAGCCGAGTGCATGTCCTCGAAGCGCTCGTCCAGCACGAAGCAGCCAGCGGCGATATCCGCGTCCATGGCGGCCAGTTCGCGCTGCATGGCGGCGAGTTCGTCGGCGGAGAGCATGCCGATGCGTTGCAGGCCCTCGGCGTGGGCGGCGCTGGCGCGGAGGTCGTAGCGGATGAATTCGCGGTCGAGGAGAACATCCTCGCCGGCGAGGAAACGCTGGATGTCGGCGTCGATGTCCATGCCGGGCTTGGCCCACAGCAGGCTGCTCATGGCGTGTCCTCCATCGGGATTCCAGCGGTTTCGGCGAAGCCGAAGGCGAGGTTGAGGTTCTGCAGGGCCTGGCTGGCGGCCCCCTTGAGCAGGTTGTCGAGGGTGGCCACCGCCACCAGCCGCCGGCCGTCCGCGGACAGCGCGAACCCACCGACCTCGGCACCGGGGCGGCCGGCGATGCGGGACACCCACGGGGCCGCCTCGACCACCCGCACCAGCGGTTCGCCCGCATAGGCGGCCGCGTAGCGCTCGCGGAGCGCATCCAGCGAGGCCCGCTCGCGGAGGTGCGCGTTCACGGTCATGGTGATCCCGCGGAAATGCGGTGCCACATGCGGCATGAACTCGACCGGATGGCCGAGGTGCCGGGTGACCTCGCGCTCGTGCAGATGGTCGACCAGCGAATACGGCATCAGGTTGCCGTGCAGCTTGGCCGGGTCGTTGCGATCGCCGGGCGTGGTGCCGGCACCGCTGTAACCGGAGACGCCGAAGCACTGCGCAGGGCCTTCCAGCAGGTCGAGGACCGGTGCCAGCGCCAGCTGCATCGCCGTGGCGTAGCAGCCGGGGTTGCTGATCCGCGTGGTGCCGGCGAGCGCCACGCGATGCCGCTCCGGCAGGCCGTAGGCCCAGGCCGGATCGAAGCGGAAGTCGGCGGAGAGGTCGATGACCACGCGGCGCGATGCAGGCGTATCGCCGGAAGCGGTGCCGAGCCCGGCATCGTGGGCGTCGATCGCGGCCACGTAGGGCGCGGCGAGGCCGTTGGGCAGGCCGAGGACCACGGCGTCGACGTTGCTGACGGCCACGCCGGCCGCATCGAGGGCGGTGTAGCGCAGCTCGCCCGTGTACGCCGGCTCGTGGTCCGCGAGTCGCTGCCCGGCCCGCTCGCGCGAGGAGACGAAGGCGATCTCGAAACCGGGATGGTTCGCCAGCAGCCGGATCAACTCGCTGCCGACATGGCCGCGAGCCCCGACCAGACCGATGTGCTTGCGGCTCACGCCGCCGCCCCGAGCTTCAGCGTCGGAGGCCGCGTGCGGCAGTGTTCGACGGCGAAGCGGATCTCGTCGAAACCCTCGAGCCCGTACCAGAACACCGTCCACGGCTCGCCCTTCAATGCGCCCTCGGATTGGTCGAAGTAGAACTCGTTGATCGGGTTGCTGCTGCGCGAACGCCAGAACAGCCGCGGCACTTCGGCGCGCATCACGTCCCAGGCGGCACGGCCGAGACCCTCGCCCTTGGCGTCGTCGGCCACCGCGAACTTGTCGAGGTGCGGGATGCCATCCTCCAAGGTCAGCACCAGCGCCGCGCGGTAGTTGGCCGAGACGTAGACGCGCCACGGCGTGGTCGTCTCGAAGTAGTCGAGGGTCAGCGCGCGGCCGAAGCCGGATTCGATCAGCTGCTTCAGACGTGGCAGATCGACATCGGCCCATCGTTCGAACACGTGGATCGCCTCGCCGCGGCGCACCAGCGTGCCGGAGCCACGGTGGGTGAACAGCTCCTTGGCGAGTTCGTCGGGCCGGGTGATCGACACCGAGGACGAGGGTGGCAGCGCGTCCAGCAGGTCGGCGATCTGCTCGATCTTCACCCGCATCCCGCCCGTCAACCACGGTGCCGCCATCAGGCGCTCGCGGTCGGTGCTCAAGTTGATCGAGTCGATCAGCCGGCCCTCGCCGTCCAGCAGGCCGCCGGTGCCGGTGAGGAAGATGATCTTGTAGGGCTGCAGGGTCTTGACCAGTTCGTTCGCCGCCCAGTCGGCGTTGACGTTGACGATCTGGCCGTCCCTGGTCTCGCCGAGCGAGCAGATCACCGGGATCGAGTTGGCGCGGATCGCCGCCTCGACGCCCTCACGCTCGACGCGCTTCACCTCGCCGACGAGGCCGAGGCGCTCGCGGTCGACGATCTCGGCCTCGAACACGCCGGTCTGGATCGAGGTGGCGCGGACGCCGGCCTCCTGCAGCGCATCGACGAGGCGCAGGTTCTCGCGCACCAGCACGCGGCGCACCACGGCCAGCACTTCGGGCGGGGTGACGCGCAGGCCATCGACGGTCTGTTTGGTGATCCCGGCGGCGGTCATCTCCTCGTCGAGCTGCGGGCCGGCGCCGTGCAGCACCACCGGCGTCAGGCCCACCTGCTGCAGGAAGGAGAGCGAGGACACCAGCGATTCCATGTCGTCGCGCAGGATGGCGCCGCCGACCTTCACCAGCGCGAAGCGCGCGGCGTCCACCGAGCTGAAGCGCTTGAGGTACTGCTGGATCTCCTTGGCGCTCGCCATGTTGGAGAGCAGGCGGACGATCGTGGTGCGGAGGTCGGTCATGGCCGGGAGAACAGTCGGATCAGATGGTCGGTGTAGGCGCTGAGCTGGTCGAGGGCGACCCACTCGTCGGCGGTGTGGGCCTGGGCGATGTCGCCCGGGCCGAAGACGATGGCCGTCATGCCCGCCTGCGAGAACAGGCTGGCTTCGGTCCAGAAATCGACGGCGTTGCCGATCGGCAGGCCCAGCCCGTCGGCGAGGTCGCGGGCGGCAAGACGCTTGGCTTCGGCGGAAGCGACATCGCCCGCCGGCAGCGAGGGGCCAAAGAATGTCGCCTCGTAGTGCGCCAGTGCGGCCGGATCGGCCAGCTCCTTGAAGTGTGCATGCAGCCGTGCCACGTCCATCGAGGGCAGTGGCCGGAAGCCGAAGCGCAGCTCGGCGCTCGGCGCGATCATATTGGCCTTGATGCCGCCTTCGACACGGCCGATGTTGAAGCGCAAACCGGTCAGCCCGCCGAAGCGCTGGTGCGCCTGCGATTCGACGAAGGCCAGCGCGGCCTCGCCCCAGTGGATGGCCTGGTGCAAGGCCGAGAGCTTCAAGGCATTCGCCGCCGAGGCATGGCCGGCCTGGCCCTGGAACTTCATCAGCACGGACGCGATGCCGCGATGCGCCAGCACGGCCTCGCAATTCGTTGGCTCGGCCACGATGGCCTCGGTGAAGCCATGCCCCTGCGCGAGGAAACCGGCGATGCAGCGGGCGTCGTTGGCTTCCTCGTCGGTGGTGAACAGGAAGGCCGCGTCGCCGGTGGTGCGGGCCGCCGCCGCCAACATCGCTGCCGCCGCGCCCTTGATGTCGCAGGCGCCGAGGCCGATCGCGCGGTCGGACGTGACCCGCAGCACGTGCGGGCTGGCCGTCCACGCCGGCGAGTCCGGGACGGTGTCCAGATGGACGTTGAACACCCGGGTCGGATTCCCACGCACGGCCAGCAGGGCCACCGCGCCGGCACCGAAGTCGGTCAGCTCGAAGCGGAAGCCCGGCAGGTTCGCCTGCAGGTAGTCGAACATCCCGCCGGTGCCGATGGTCCGCGGCGGGTTGCGGGTGTCGAAGCCGACCAGGGCCTCGAGGTGCGCCAGCGTGCTGATAAGGGCCTCGCTCACCGGTTCACCTCGGCCCACAGCGTGCTGCTCATGCCATACAGGCGGATGAAGCCCTCGGCCTCGGCCACGCCCCAGTCGGCGGCCTGCGCGTAGGTCGCGCCCTTGGCGTTGAGGATGTGCGGCGACTGGATCGCCACCGCGTCGACACGGCCGCCTTCGGTGCGGAGCGTCACCGTGCCGTTGACGGTGCGCTGCGAGGAGGCGAGGAAGGCCTCGACGTCGGTTTTCAGCGGGTCGTGGAAGAAGCCCTCGTAGACCAGCTCGGTCCACTTGCGTCCGATTTCCGGCTTGAAGCGGTTCTGGTTCTTGGTCAGCACGGCCTCCTCCAGCGCGCGGTGCGCCGTGAGCAGGGCGGCGAGGCCCGGGGCCTCGTAGATGATCCGGCCCTTGAGCCCGATCGTGGTGTCGCCGGTGTACAGGCCACGACCGACGCCGTAGGGCGCCAGCGCGGCATTGAGCCTCGCGAGGATGACGTGGCCCGGCAGGGCTTCGCCATTCAGGCTGACCGCTTCGCCCTGCTCGAAGCCCAGTGTCAGCTCCAGTGGCGTGGTCGGCCATTCGCTGCGCGGCGCGCACCAGCCCCTGGCCCCTTCGCCCGGCGCTTCCCAGCGATCGATCTCGCCGCCGCTCATGGTCACGCCGAGCAGGTTCTCGTTGATCGTGTAGCGCTGTTGCTTGGCGCGCACGCCGAAGCCGCGGGCTTCGAGGTAGGCCTGCTCGTAGGCGCGGACTTCCTTGTGCTCCTTCTGGATCTCGCGGATCGGCGCCACGATCTCGTAGTCGCCGAGCGCCTTGATGGCGAGGTCGAAGCGCACCTGGTCGTTGCCCATGCCGGTGCAGCCGTGCGCGATGGCCTGGGTGCCCAACTCGGCGCAGCGCTTCAGCGCGGCTTCGACGATCAGGTAACGGTCGGAGACCAGCAGCGGGTACTGGCCCTGGTAGGGCTCACCGGCCCAGACGAAGGGCTTCACGAAGCCGGCCCAGATGGCCGAGCCTCCGTCCACGGTGACGTGGCTGGCGACCTTCAGCTCATGGGCGCGGGCTTCGATCCACGCACGCTCCTCGGCATCGACGCCGCCGGTGTCGGCGAACACGGTGTGGACTTCCCAGCCGCGTTCCTGCAGGTAGGGCACGCAGAAGCTGGTGTCGAGGCCGCCGGAGAAGGCGAGGACGATGGTCTTGGGCATGGGCGTGGGGAGGAAAGAGTGGAGAGAGAGAGGAGAGAGGAGAGAGGAGAGAGGGAGGCGGCGTGCGGCGGGGCTGGCGGCACTCAGCCGCGCAGCAGGCGGGCCATCACCGCCTTCTGCACGTGCAGGCGGTTCTCGGCCTCGTCGATGGCGATGCAGTGCGGAGAGTCCATCACGCCGTCGCTGGCTTTGACGTTGCGGCGCAGCGGCAGGCAGTGCGAGAACAGCCCCCTGCCCTCGCGCGTGAGCGCCATCTTCCGCTCATCGACGATGAAGTGCTTGTAGCGGTCGCGCATCGGCTTCTCGTCGGCCCAGTTGCCGAAGAAGGGCAGCGCACCCCAGCTCTTGGCGTAGACCACGTCGGCGTCCTTGTACGCAGCATCGATGTCGTGCGACACCTGCAGCGAACCGCCGCTCTCGGCGACGTTCGCCTTCGCCCAGCCCATGTAGCGCTCGTCGAGCAGGTACTGATCGTTCGGGCACAGCAGGGTCACGTCCATGCCGAGGCGGGTGGCGATGGTCAGCGCCGAGTTCGCGACCGCGGTGTTCAGGGCCTTCGGGTGGTAGGTCCAGGTCAGCACGTACTTGCGGCCGCGCAGGTCGCTGCCGAAGCGCTCGCGCAGGGCCAGCGCGTGGGCCAGTTCCTGGCAGGGGTGGGTGATGGTCTCGAGGTTGATGACCGGCACCGTGGCGTGGCGGGCGAAGCCGCGCAGCACGCGGTCCTCGCGGTCCTCGGTCCAGTCGACGAACTTCGGGAAGGCGCGCACGCCGATCAGGTCGACGTAGCGGGAAAGCACCCGCGCCACCTCGGCGATGTGCTCCTCGGCCTCGCCATCCATCACCGCGCCCGGCTCGAACGCGATCGGCCAGGCATCCTTGCCCGGGGCCAGCACCACGGCGTGCCCGCCCATCTGGTAGGCGCCCACCTCGAAGCTGGTGCGCGTGCGCAGCGAGGGATTGAAGAACACCAGGGCGATGGTCTTGCCGGCCATCTGCTGGCCGTACTTCGAGGCTTTGAAGGCCGCCGCCTCGTCGAGCACGGCATCGAGCTCGGCACGGGACCAGTCCTGGGTGTTCAGGAAATGCTTCATCGGTGGGGACTCCGGGGGCTTCGGACCACGGCCGCAACGGCCGGGGCGATGGGGAACTCGGGGGACGCAAACGCCAACGCCCAGCGCGAGGCTGGGCGTTGGCGGTTTCAGAAAAGCGAAACGGACCGGTTACCCAGCGGCGTGGCGGGGTTCCGGTCGACGCGCGCGAGACGTCATCCCTGCGGCCATGTAGGCCGAGGTGAGGACGCCGGAGGCGGGCAGGAAGGAGAGCATCGGATCAGGATCGCAGGTCGAGCGGCGCGGTGCAAGCGTCGTCCCTCAGCGGAAGCCGGCCTCGGCCACCGGCTGGACCGAGATGCGCAGGCGCACGCGGTCACCCGGGTCGTAGGGCATGCGCGACATGAAGGTGCGGCCCTGGTGGACGTACTCGACGTCGTAGCCGGCCACCCGGCGCTGCTCGCGCTCGACCTCGACGATGCGGCAACCCGGGTGCAGGGCGGCCTCGTTGCGGGCGACGTTGCGGCCGATGGCACCGCCGATCACGGCACCGGCCACGGTAGCGGCATCGCGGCCGTCACCCTTGCCGACCTGGTTGCCGAGTGCCGCGCCGACCAGCGCACCGACCACCGTGCCCCCGGTCGGGTCGGCGGCACGGCCCGGTGGCACGTCGCAGCGTTCCTCCGGGACGATGGTACGGACCGTCTCGTAGACCGGATCGACCCGCGTCACCTGGGCATAGCCGTAGGAGACGTTTTCGGCGCCGGAAGCGAAACTGCCACCGTGACGCTCGCCGGACTGGGCGAGGGCCGCGAGCGGCAGCAGCGAAAGGGCGATCAGGACGGTCGAACGCAGGGCGGGCATGGCCATCTCCGGAGGCGGGCGATGCCAAGGATTGCAGCACCGGACGGCTGAACCCCGGCCTAAGATTTCCGTTAAGCCGCAAGCCCGGTTGCTACACTCCGAGGCCGTGTTCAGACAGCCCCGAGGCCCCGTGGCGATCCGTCTTTTCAACAGCCTTTCCCGACAGGTCGAGGACTTCCGGCCGGCCCGGCCGGATCGTGTGACGATGTACGTCTGCGGGCCCACGGTCTACAACTTCGCGCACATCGGCAATGCCCGCGGCCCGGTGGTGTTCGGCGTGCTGGCCGACCTGCTGCGCCGCCACTACGCGCAAGTGGTGTACGCCCGCAACATCACCGACATCGACGACAAGATCAACCAGTCGGCGCTCGAACAGGGCGTGCCGATCACCACGATCACCGAGAAATTCGCCGCCATCTACCGGCAGGACATGGGCGCGCTGGGGGTCAAGCCGCCCGACATCGAGCCGCACGCCACCCACCACATCGCCGACATCGTCGCGATGATCGAGCGATTGATCGCGAAGGGCCACGCCTACGCCGCCGACGGCCACGTGCTGTTCCAGGTCTCGACCTACGCCCAGTACGGTGCCCTCTCCCGCCGCAGCACCGACGAGATGCTGGCCGGGGCGCGGGTCGAGGTCGCGCCCTACAAGCGCGAGGCCGGCGACTTCGTGCTGTGGAAGCCCTCCCCGCCGGAACTGCCGGGCTGGGACTCGCCCTGGGGCCGCGGCCGGCCGGGCTGGCACATCGAGTGCTCGGCCATGTGCCAGGCCCACTTCGGCGACACCATCGACATTCATGCCGGCGGCGTCGACCTGCAGTTCCCGCACCACGAGAACGAGATCGCGCAGAGCCAGTGCGCCAGTGGCAAGACCTTCGCGCGCTGGTGGCTGCACAACGGCATGCTGACCTTCGACGGCAGCAAGATGTCGAAGTCGGTCGGCAACATCCGCACCGTGCACGAACTGCTCAAGGAATACCCGGCCGAGGCCCTGCGCCATGCCCTGCTCTCCGCCCACTACCGCCAGCCGCTCGACTGGTCGGAGGCACTGATCGAGCAGAGCATCAACACGCTGGACCGGCTCTACGGGACACTGCGCGATCTCGCCGATATCGAGGCCGCGCCGGTGCTGCCGGAGGCGGTCGAACTGGCGCTGGCCGATGATCTGAACACCCCGGCCGCGCTGGCGGAGCTCTCCAGGCTGGCCGCCGAGGCCCGCGCCGCGCAACGCGACTGGGCACAGGCGGCGGAAGGGCTCGCCAGGGCCAAGGCCGCCGCGAAGGCCCGCGAGGCGAAGGCGGCCTTGCTCGGCGCCGGTGCGGCACTGGGCCTGCTGCAGCAGTCGCCGGACGCATGGTTCGGCAAGGGTGCCGCCAACGACGACGCCCGCATCGACGCCCTCGTGGCCGAACGCAGCGCGGCCAAGAAGGCCCGCGACTTCGCCCGCGCCGACGCCATCCGCGAGGAACTGAGCGCCTCCGGCATCGTGCTGGAGGACACGCCGCAGGGCGTGCGCTGGTCGAGGAGGCGCGCATGAGCACGGCCGGGCCCGAGGCTCCGGTCTCGCCCTTCCCGATGGAGCCGACGCCGGCCGCGGCGCAGGCCGCCATCGCCGAGGAGTTCGGTTTCTTCGGCGACTGGTCGGAGCGCTACCAGTACCTGATCGACCTGGGTCGCAAGCTGCCCGACCTGCCGGCGGCCTGGAAGACCGAGGAGCACCGCCTGCTGGGCTGCCAGTCGAAGGTCTGGGTCGTACCGCAGGGCGACGCGCGGCGGCTCGATTTCCACGCCATCAGCGACTCGGCGATCGTCTCCGGGCTGCTGTTCCTCGCCCTGCGCGTGTATTCCGGGCGGAGTGCTGCCGAGATCCTCGCCACGCCGCCCGACTACATCGCCGCGATCGGTCTTTCCAAGCATCTCTCGCCGACCCGGAGCAACGGCCTCGCGGCCCTGCTCGCCTTCCTCCAGGACACCGCGCGCCGCGCCGGAGACCGCCCGTGAACCCACGCCCGCTCGCCCTCGCCGTGCTGCTCGGCCTCGCCAGCGGCGGCCTGCCGGCCGCCCACGCCGCGGCCGCCGCCAGCATGCCGCCGCACCCGCTCGCCGTGGCGCCGCCGCTCGCCGAGCTGGCGGTCGAGCCGGCCTCGTGGCTGCGGCCGCTTATCGAGCGACATCGCGCCGACCGGGCCCTCCTGGAGCACGTGCGCAGCCTGGTCGACGAGGGCCGCGACCCGCTGCTCGCCCCACGCCGCGACGCCCTGCGGCGAGCCTTCCTCGCCGACTGGACGGCACGCCTCGATGCCCTCGACCCCACCGCGCTCGACCAGGACGATCGCCTCGACCGCCTGCTGCTGCGCCGCCATCTCGGGATGCAGGCGAAGGCGCTCGACTTCGAGCGGCAGCGCCAGGCCGAGATCGCGCCCCTGCTGCCCGGCTATGCCGAACTGGTCGGGTTGTTCGAGGCCCGGCGCGACCTGGTGCAGGCCGAGGCACGGACCGCCGCCGACGTGCTGGAATCCGTCCGTGCCGCGCTCGCGGCGGACGCGCCGACCCTGGAGGCTGCGCTCGCGGCCGGCCGATTCTCGCCCACCCTCGCCCTGCGCGCCGCCCGCCACGCCGATGGCCTGCGCGAGGCGCTGGCCGACTGGCACCGCCACCAGTCCGGCTACGACCCGCTGTTCGGCTGGTGGGTGGACGCGCCGCAGGCCGCGCTCGACGAGGCGCTCAAGGTCCGCGCCGAACGCCTGCGCCGTGGCCTCGACGACCCCGACGGCGCGCTGCATGCCGACCCGATCGGCGATGCCGCCATCGTCGCGGCCCTGCGCGCCGAGGGCATCCCCTACAGCCCGGCCGAGCTGATGGCCGCGGCCGAGCGCGAGCTGGCCTGGTGCCGGGCCGAGATGGAGGAGGCGGCCCGCGCGATGGGGGCCCGCGACTGGCGCGAGGCGCTGGAGCGGGTCAAGCAGCGCCACGTCGAGCCGGGCCGGCAACCGGCACTGGTGGTCGAGCTGGCCGACGAGGCGGTGCGCTTCCTCGAGGAGCGCGAACTGGTGACCGTGCCGGAGGGCACCCGCCGTGGCTGGCGCATGAACATGCTGGACGCCGAGTGGCAGTTGCAGGCGCCGTTCTTCCTCGGCGGCCGCGACGTCTGGGTCGCCTTCCCCACCGCCGGGATGCCGCAGGAGCACAAGCTGAACGCTCTGCGCGGCAACAACCGGCACTTCTCGCGGGCGGTGGTGCACCACGAGCTGGTACCCGGCCACCACCTGCAGCACTGGCACGCCCAGCGCCACAACACCCACCGCGCCGATTTCGACAGCCCGTTCTGGCTGGAGGGCTGGGCGCTGTACTGGGAGCTCAGGCTCTACGACATGGGTTTCGCCGCGACCCCAGAGGATCGCCTCGGCATGCTGTTCTGGCGCAGCCACCGGGCGGCGCGGATCCTGTTCTCGCTCGGCGTGCAGTCCGGGCGGATGACGCCGGAGGAGGCGGTGGCGCTGCTGGTCGAACGCATCGGCCACGAGCCGCGCAACGCCCGCGCCGAGGTGCTGCGCTCGATCGCCGGCGACTACGACCCGCTCTACCAGGTGGCCTACCTGGTCGGTGGCTGGCAGCTCCGCGCCCTGCACGAGGAGCGCGTGCTGCGCGGCGGCTGGAGCGAGCGCGAGTTCCACGACCGCGTGCTGCGCGAGGGCAGCATGCCGATCCACCTGCTGCGCGAGCGGCTGTTCGACCGGGTCGGGACGGAAGCGCCGGCGGCCGACTGGCGCTTCCTCGACTCGCCGGCCAACGCCAGCGCGCGCTGAGTCAGTCGCCCATCTGCTTCTGCAGGTGCTCCCAGCGCTCCTGGGCGTCGAGCGTGCGCTCCGCGGTCGGCCGCGCCTCCAGCCGTTCCAGGCCGATCGGCTCGCCGGTGTCGACGCAGTAGCCGTAGTCGCCCTCGTCGAGCCGGCGCAGCGTGCTGTCGATCTTGTTGATCAGCTTGCGGTAGCGGTCGCGGGTGCGCAGCTCGAGCGCGTTCTCGGTCTCGCGGGTGGCGCGCTCGGCCTCGTCGCCGACGTCGCGGACCTCGTCCTTCAGGTTCTCGATGGTCTGCTGCGACTCCTCGACCAGGTCCTGCCGCCAGGCCAGCAGCTTGCGGCGGAAGTATTCGAGCTGCCGCGGGTTCATGTAGGGCTCGGCCGGGTCCGGCCGGTAGCCGGGCGGGAGGTCGACGCGCTCGACGACGAGGACCGGCCGCTTGGGCTCGTCCACCGGCCGCTGCGGCTTCTTGTAGCCGGCACGTCCCGCGGGTGCGGGCGGCTTGGTCCTGGAAGGCTCGGCGCGGGACGTGGCCTGGGGAACCGGCTTCGCCGGGGCCTTGGGCGCCGCGGCCGGCGGGGCGGCCGGGGCCGTAGCCCGGGGGGCCGGCTTCGCGGTGGATTTCGGCGCGACCTTGGCGGCGGGCTTCGCAGCCTTCGGCGCAACCTTGGCGGCGGGCTTCGCAGCCTTCGGCGCAACCTTGGCGGCGGGCTTCGCGGCCTTCGGCGCAGCCTTGGCACCGGGCTTCGCAGCCTTGGCGGCGTGCTTCACGGCCTTCGGCGCAGCCTTGGCGGCGGGCTTCGCAGCCTTGGCGGCGTGCTTCACGGCCTTCGGCGCAGCCTTGGCGGCGGGCCTCGCGGCCTTCGGCGCAGCCTTGGCGACGGGCTTCGCAGCCTTCGGCGCAGCCTTGGCGGCGGGCTTCGTGGCCTTCGGCGCAGCCTTGGCGGCGGGCTTCGCGGCCGGCTTGGCCACGGCCTTCTTCAGTGCGCTGGCGACCTTGCCGACCGCCTTCGCCATCTTGCCCATCGTGCCGACGGCCTTCTTGGCCGGCGCCTTGGCCGCTTTCTTTGCGGGTTTGCTGGCTGCCACGAGCACCTCTGGAATCGTTCATTGAGCCATTGCGGCGGGGTGTTATAGCCTGTCGCACCATCGACGGCAACCCGTGCAATCGCCCGTGCCTCCCCCTCCTCTGAGCGGCCTGATCCTTGCCACGCTCCGTGGCTACAAACGCTGGATCAGCCCCCTGCTGGGCCAGCACTGCCGCTTCCACCCGAGCTGCTCGCTCTACATGCACGAGGCGGTGGAACGCCACGGCGCGCTGCGGGGTGTATGGCTGGGTACCAAGCGCCTGTGCCGCTGCCACCCGCTGCACCCGGGCGGCGTCGATCCGGTGCCCTGAACGGGAGTCCGGCAGGGCGGGCCGGACGGTGGATCGGGCTTGGCAAGGCGAGCCTGTCGGCGGATCGGAGCAGGCTCGGGAGGGCGAGCCTGTCGGCGGATCGGACGACTGGGCTTCTCGAGGCGAGCCTGTCGGCGGATCGGGCCACCTGCTTCCCGCGCGATCGGGCGTCCTGCCCTCACGCGCGGCGCTCGGCTCCTGCCTCGCTGCCGCAGGTCGGCCCTCACCGCCGCGG
>JAGXSL010000028.1 GCA_018333835.1 Lysobacteraceae bacterium | reverse complement strand
CTGCCGCTGCGTCAGGATGCGGCGGGGCCGCAGCACGAGCTGGCACTCGGCCCCTCCCTCCGACGGCGGCAGTTCCACGATCACGTTCGACGTGCGTTTGACCTGCGTCAAGCCCGGGCAGTTTACGCCCGCCCCGGCGGCAGCGGCAAGCAAAGGCGGCGCGACGCCGTGAAGGGGCTGACGGCGCCACGGTGGGCGGGCACACTGCAAGCCCGCTCCGCCTCCGCCGATCGCCGCGTGAAGCCCATCCTCCGCCCCGAACTCCCCGCCGCGCCGTCGCCGCTGCGCGAACGCACGACCGCGGCCCACCTCGGCGACGAATCCGGGCACCTGGCCGGACTCGTCGAGGCCGCCAGCCTGCCCGCCGACGTGCAGGCACGGGTGCAGGCCACCGCCGAGGCCCTGGTCGAGCGCACCCGCGTGCGCGCCGCCGACCCGGAGCTGGTGCAGGCCTTCATGCGCCAGTACGACCTGAGCTCGGAGGAGGGCGTGCTGCTGATGTGCGTGGCCGAGGCCCTGCTGCGCATCCCCGACGAACCGACCGCCGACAAGCTGATCCGCGACAAGCTCGGCGACGCCGCCTGGGAGAAGCACCTCGGCGGCTCGTCCTCGGTGCTGGTCAACGCCTCCACCTGGGGGCTGATGCTGACCGGCCGGGTGGTGAACCTGGCCGAGGACACCCGCCGCGACTTCGGCGGTGCCTTCCGGCGGCTGGTCGCCCGCACCGGCGAGCCGGTGATCCGCCTCGCGGTGCGCCAGGCCATGCGGATCATGGGCCACCAGTTCGTCATGGGCCGGACCATCGACGAGGCCCTCGAGCGCAGCCGCAAGGGCGGGAACGCCCGCTACCGCCACAGCTTCGACATGCTCGGCGAGGGGGCGCTGACGACGAAGGACGCCGCCCGCTATTTCCAGGCCTACAAGGACGCCATCGGCGCGATCGGCGCTTCGCACAGGGCGGGCGGCGGCGCAGGGGACGCCGGCCCATCGGACGTCTTCGCCGCACCCAGCATCTCGGTCAAGCTCTCCGCCCTGCACCCGCGCTACGAGGTCGGCCAGCGCGCCCGGGTGATGGCGGAGCTGGTGCCGATGGTGCTGGAGCTGGCCCACCACGCCCGGGCGCAGGGCATCGGCTTCACCGTCGACGCCGAGGAGAGCGAGCGCCTCGAACTCTCGCTCGACGTCATCGCCAGCGTCTTCGCGGAACGCAGCCTCGACGGCTGGGAGGGCTACGGCCTCGCCGTGCAGGCCTACCAGAAGCGCGCGCCCTTCGTCATCGACGAACTCGTCGCGCTGGCCCGCTCGGTCGGCCGGCGCATGCCGGTGCGGCTGGTCAAGGGCGCCTACTGGGATTCCGAGATCAAGAAGGCACAGGCCGAGGGCCATGCCGGCTACCCGGTGTTCACCCGCAAGGCCAACACCGACGTCAGCTACCTCGCCTGCGCACGGCGCATGTTCGCGGCCACCGACGCGCTGTACCCGATGTTCGCCACCCACAACGCGCAGACGATCGCGGCGATCCACGCCATGGCCAACGAGGGCGGCACGCGACGTGACTACGAGTACCAGCGCCTGCACGGCATGGGCGAGGACCTCTACGCCGAGGTGATCGGCGCCGACCGCCTCGGCGTGCCCTGCCGCGTGTATGCGCCGGTGGGCTCGCACGAGGATCTGCTGCCCTACCTGGTGCGCCGCCTGCTGGAGAACGGCGCCAACTCCAGCTTCGTCAACCGCATCACCGACAGCCGCGTGCGCGCCGCCGACCTGGTTGCCGACCCGGTGGCCACGGTCCGTCGCAACGCGCTCTCGCCGCATCCGCACATCCCGCTGCCGCGCGACCTCTTCCGCTCGCAGAACGAACCCCGGACCAATTCCATGGGCCTCCACCTCGCCAACGACGCGCAGCTGCGCGAGCTCAGCCAGAAGATCAACGCCGCCCTGAAGCCGTGGTCGGCCCGACCGCTGGTGCCGGGCGCAACGGCTTTCGGTGCGACGGTGAGGGTGACCAATCCCGCCGACCGCCGCGAGGCCGTGGGCGAGTACCTTGCCGCCAGCGAGGCCAACGTGCAGCAGGCCCTGGCCCATGCCGTGAAGGCGCAGCCCGGCTGGGACGCCCTGCCCGCCGCCAGCCGCGCGGTGATCCTCGAGAAGGCCGCCGACCTGCTGGAAGCGCGCATGCCGGAGTTCATGGCGATGTGCGTCAAGGAGGCCGGCAAGAGCCTGCCGGCCTCGGTGGCCGAGGTGCGCGAGGCGGTGGACTTCCTGCGCTACTACGCTTGCCAAGTCCGGGAGCACTTCACGCCGGTGCAGCTGCCCGGCCCGACCGGCGAGTCGAACCAGCTGACCCTGCACGGCCGCGGCGTGTTCGTCTGCATCAGCCCGTGGAACTTCCCGCTCGCGATCTACCTGGGCCAGGTCGCCGCGGCACTGGCCGCCGGCAACAGCGTGATCGCCAAGCCGGCCGAGCAGACCACGCTCATCGCCTTCGCCGCGACGAAGCTGCTGCACGAGGCCGGCGTCCCCGAGGACGTGCTGCAGTTCCTGCCGGGCGACGGTGCCACCGTCGGCGCCGGCCTGACCCGCGACCCGCGCGTGGCTGGTGTTGCCTTCACCGGCTCGAACGAGACCGCCTGGGCGATCCACCGTACCTTGGCCGCACGCAACGCGCCGATCGCCACGCTGATCGCCGAGACCGGCGGCCAGAACGCGCTGATCGCCGATTCCTCGTCGCTGCCGGAACAGGTCGTCAAGGACGCCATCGCGTCCGCCTTCGATTCCGCCGGCCAGCGCTGCTCGGCGGCGCGCGTGCTGTTCGTGCAGGACGACATCGCCGACAAGGTGATGCAGATGCTCGCCGGCGCGATGGACGAACTGGTGGTCGGCGACCCCGGCCTGCCCAGCACCGACGTCGGCCCGGTGATCGACGAGGCGGCACGGCAGGGCCTCGAAGCCCACGCCGCGCGGATGGATGCGCAGGCGCGGCTGATCCACAAGGTGCCGCTGCCCGAGGCCGCCGCCCACGGCTGCTTCGTCGCCCCGCGCGCCTACGAACTGACCTCGCTCTCGCAGCTCGAGCGCGAGGTGTTCGGCCCGATCCTGCACGTGATCCGCTGGAAGGCCGACCAGCTCGACCGGGTCATCGCCGACATCAACGCCACCGGCTTCGGCCTGACGCTCGGCATCCACTCGCGCATCGACGCCACGGTCGAGCACATCGCGAAGAACGTCCGCGTCGGCAACTGCTACGTCAACCGCAACCAGATCGGTGCCGTGGTCGGCGTGCAGCCCTTCGGCGGCGAGGGTCTCTCCGGCACCGGGCCGAAGGCCGGCGGCCCGCACTACCTCGCCCGCTTCGCCACCGAGCGGACCCTCACCATCAACACCACCGCGGCCGGCGGCAACGCCAGCCTGCTCACGCTGGCGGAATAGTCCGCCACCCCGCCATGCTGCTCGAGTCCTACGGCTTCGCCGAACCGCCGTTCTCGATCACGCCGGACCCGCGCTTCGTGTACTTGAGCGAGCGCCACCGCGACGCCTTGGCGCACCTGCACTACGGCATCACCCAGGGCGGCGGCGGCGGCTTCGTGCAGCTCACCGGCGAGGTCGGCACCGGCAAGACCACGCTGTGCCGCCTGCTGCTCGAACAGCTCCCCGGGAACGTGCGCGTGGCCCTGGTGCTGAACCCGCTGCTCTCGCCCGTGGAACTGCTGGAGACCATCGCCGAGGAGCTGCGGCTCGACGTCGCCACGGTGCGCGGCAGCCTGAAGGGCCTCTACGACCGGCTCAACGCCTACCTGCTCGAGGCCTACGCGCAAGGGCTGCGCGTGGTGGTGATCATCGACGAGGCGCAGAACCTCTCGATGGCCGCGCTGGAACAGGTGCGCCTGCTGACCAACCTGGAGACGCCGACGCAGAAGCTGCTGCAGATCGTGCTGCTCGGCCAGCCGGAACTGCGCGACCTGCTGGAGAAGCCCGAGCTGCGCCAGCTCGCCCAGCGCATCACCGCGCGCTTCCACCTGACGCCGCTCGACGCCGGCGAGGTCGAGGCCTACCTGCGCCACCGCGTGGCCGTGGCCGGCGCCACCCGCTTCCCCTTCACCCGGCTGGCGGTGAAACGCCTCGCCGCGCACTCCGGCGGCGTGCCGCGCCTGCTCAACGTGATCGCCGAACGCGCCCTGCTGGCCGGCTATGCCCGCGACGAGAACCCGATCGGCGAACGGCTGGTCGACCTCGCCGCCCGCGAGGTGCTGGTGCCGCCGCTGGCCCGGCTGCCGATGCCGCCGCTGGCGGCCTGGGTGGGGGGCGCGCTGCTGCTCGGCCTCGGCCTGCTGCTGCTCTGGCCACGGCCCGCCCCGGTACCGCCGCCGCCGCAGCCGGTGGAAGCCCTGTTCGCACCGCTGCCCCCTCCGTTCCTCGACGGTGCGCGGCTGGCCACCCGGCTGGCCGCGATCGAGCCGGGCTTCGCCGGCGCCGACGAGGAACTGCTGCGGCTGTGGGCGGTGCGCGCCGACGAGGCCGTCCCGGCGATGCTGGTCGACTGCCCGCCGCTGCCAGCCCCGGGCCTGTTCTGCCACTCCGGCCGCGCCAGCCTCGATGCCCTGGCCGCCGCCCGCCGGCCGGCCCTGGTGCGGCTGCTCCCGCCCGCCGATGCCGGTGGCCGGGCGGCGAGGCCGCGCTGGGCGGTGCTGCTCGGCGTCGACGACCTGCGGGTGCGGCTGTGGCTGGGGGGCATCGTGGTCGATGCGGCCCGGCTCGATTTCCAGCACCATTTCGACGGCCACACCATCGCACTCTGGCGCGGTCCGACCTTCATCGAACGCGTGTCGCGACCCGGCGACAGCGGCCCGGCGGTGGACTGGCTGGCGGCACGGCTGGCGACCGCGGCCGGCGAAGTCCTGCCGGCCGGCCCGCAGGTGTTCGACGCCACCTGGCAGCAGCGGCTGCGCGAGGTGCAGGCGGCCCACGGCCTGCGCGTCGACGGCGTCCCCGGCCCGGCCAGCCTGCGCCTGCTCGGTGCCGAGGCCGGCGACGGCCCGCAGCTGCGGCGGCGGCTGGAGTGACGCGGCCATGTCGCTGATCCTCGAAGCCCTGCGCCGCTCGGAAGCACAACGCCGACGCGGCAGCCCCCCGGGGCTGCACAGCGCCACCACGGACGTCCCGCCGCCGCGCTCCGGTTCGCGCCGGGCCGTCCTGGCCTTGCTCGCCGGCCTCGGCCTGCTGCTGGTCCTGCTCGCCGTCCACCGCGCCAGCGCCCCGGATACGGCGGGCACGGCACCCGCCCCGGAAACCCCGGTGATGCCCACCGGTACGGCGTCCCCGGCAACCCCGCCCAGGCCCGCCGCCCCGGCACCCGCACCGCCGCCGGCCATGGTCGGGGCGTTGCCGCCCGCCGCCACGGCCCTCGCCCGCGAACTCGACGCCGGTGCGATGCCGGTCCCGCCTACAGAAGCCGCAGTACCGGCACCAGCACCGACACCAACACCAACACCGGCGCCTGCGCCTGCGCCACCGGCATCCATGCCCGCGGTGTCCGCACCGCCTCCCGCGGCCATGCCCGCAGGACCGGCAGCCGCCGGCGACGCCCTGCCGCTCGACCGACTCGATGCCGCGAGCCGCGCCATGCTGCCGCCGCTGCGGGTGTCGATGCACGTCTACGACCCCGACCCGGCGCGGCGCTTCGTCCTCGTCGATGGCCGCCGCGTGCGCGAGGGCGAGACCCTGGCACCGGGCCTGCAACTCGTCGCCATCGAACAAGACGGCCTGCGGCTCGACTGGCGCGGCCGGCTGCTGCACCTGCCGCGCTGATGGTGTTCGTCGACGCCCCCGGCCGGAACCGCCCGACCCTGCGCTGGGCCACGCCGCTGCTGCTGCTGGCCTGCGGCCTCGCC
Source organism: Lysobacteraceae bacterium (assembly GCA_018333835.1). Lineage (GTDB taxonomy): Bacteria > Pseudomonadota > Gammaproteobacteria > Xanthomonadales > Xanthomonadaceae > Silanimonas. The sequence goes on along the minus strand of JAGXSL010000028.1, from coordinate 5,608 downwards.
GGGGTGGCGCTGGCGCTGCTGGCCCCGGCCGAGCGCGAGGTCCTGCTGCATCGCTGGGGTGCGCTCTCGGCGGCGAGCACCGACTGGCGCCTGCTGTTGCAGGCCGACCGCATCGGCACCCTGTTCAGTGCGCTGCTGCTGCACGCCAGCGCCAGCCACCTGATCGGCAACCTGGTGTTCCTGCTGGTGTTCGGGCTGCCGACCGAGCGCGCGCTCGGCCCGTGGCGGCTGCTCGGCCTGTTCCTGCTCGGCGGTGCCTTGGCCAACTTCGCCGCCGCGGTGTCGATGGACCGCCCCGACCGGGTGATCCTCGGTGCCTCCGGGGCGATCTCGGTGCTGATCGGCGCCTACCTCGCGCTCTTCCCGCGGGCGCGGCTCGGCATCGTGCTGCCGCTGGGCCTGTGGTTGCAGTTCGTGCGGATGCCGGCCTCGGCCCTGATCCTGCTGTGGGCCCTGATGCAACTGCTGTTCACCTGGGCCGGGCCGGCCTTCGGCGCCGTCGCCTGGTGGGCGCACTTGAGCGGCTTCCTGTTCGGCCTGCTGGCCGCCCTCGCCCTGCGCGACACCCTGCTGCGCGAGGCGCGGCGGGGCCGCTGAAGCGATGTCCTGCCGCAATGCCCTCCTATACTCGGGGGCATGGATTCGCCGCACTGGCACGCCATCCTCGACTGGATCTCGCGCCACCCGCTGGCGGCGGGCGTCGTCATCTTCCTCATCGCCTTCCTCGACGCCCTGCTGATCGTCGGCGTGGCGGTGCCGGCCTCGCCACTGCTGATCGCGGTCGGGGTGCTGGTCGGGCTGGGCCACATCGACCCGCTGTACGCGCTCGCCTGCGCCGCCGCCGGCGCCTTCTGCGGCGATGGCGTGAGCTACCTCGCCGGCCGCCGCTACGGCGATTCGCTGCGCCGCCGCTGGCCGTTCTCGCGCTACCCGGAGTGGCTGGAGCACGGCGACCGTTCGTTCCGCCGCCATGGCATGAAGAGCCTCATCATCGGCCGCTTCGTCGGCGCGGTGCGGCCCTTCATCCCGGCGATCGCCGGCATGCTGCGGATGCCGGCGCCGAAATACATCGCCGCCACCACGTTCGCCTCGCTGCTCTGGGCGCTGGCCTTCCTCGGGCCGGGTTGGCTGCTCGGTGCCTCGCTGGACCTGGTGGCGGCGGTGGCCGGCCGGCTGGCTATCGTGATCGGCCTGGTGCTGGTGTTGATCGCGGCCATCTGGGGCCTCGTGTTCTACGTCTGGCGCTGGATGGCGCCGCGCACCAACGACCTGCTCGCGCAACTGCTGGCCTGGTCGCACCGGCATCCGGTGCTCGGCCGCTATTCGGCCGCGTTGATCGACCCGAAGCAGCGCGAGTCGCCCTCGCTGCTGGTGTTTGCGGTCGCCCTGCTGGCAGCGGCCTGGGGCTTCTTCGAACTGCTGGCCTCGGTCGGTGCTGGCCTCGCGCCATCGCGACTCGACCTCGCCGTCCACCAGGCCATGTTCGGCCTGCGCCACCCGCTGGCCGACCCGATGATGGGCTTCCTCGCCAGCTTGGGCGACCTCGTCGTGCTCGGCCCGGCGGTGGCGCTGGTGGCGGCCTGGCTGTTCTGGCGACGACGGCCGGTGGCGGCCTGGCACTGGATCGCCGCCCCGGCCTTCGCCCTGGTCGGGGCCTGGGTGCTGGGGGCGCTGATCGACCTGCCGAAGCCACCGGCCGCCACCGCCGTCGCCGGCTTCTCCTTCCCCTCGCAGCCGGTGATGCTGGCCACCGTGGTCTACGGTTTCCTCGCCGTGATGGTGGCCCGGGAACTGCCGGGGCCGCGGATCTGGCCCTACGTGCTGGGGGCCCTGCTGGTCGGCCTGCTCGGCTTCTCGCGGCTCTACCTCGGCGCGCACTGGCTTTCCGACGTGCTGGCCGGGATCTGCCTCGGCCTGGTCTGGGTGACCGTGCTGGGCATCGCCTACCGCCGGCGGGTGGTGCGTTCGTTCTGGGCGCGGCCGGTGACGGCGATGTTCTTCGGGACCGTGCTGCTGGTCGGCGGCTGGCATGCCGGACGCTCCGCCGACCGCATGGTCGCCGCCTTCGACCCGCCGCTGCTGCGGCAGGCGGTGGATACCCGCCTGTGGTTGCAGGGCGATCCGCGCCTCGGCCTGCCGGCCCGCCGCACCGAGCTGCGCAGCCGCGACGCCTGGCCGCTCAACGTGCAGTACGCCGGCGACCTCGACGCGCTGGCCGCCCACCTCGCCGATCGTGGCTGGGCACGACTGGAGCCCGGCGACTGGCGCGGCCTGCTGATGATGCTCGACGAGCAATCGCGCCCGGACACGCTGCCGGTGATGCCCTCGACCCACGGCGGCCACGCCGAGTCGCTGCTGATGGGCCTGCCGGTCGATGCCGACGGGCGGCGGGTGGTGCTGCGCCTGTGGCACGCGCCCTACCGGCTCGGCGACGGCGAATCGCTCTGGCTCGGTACGGTGCAGGAGCTGCGCTTCGCCACCCGCGGCGAAGGCTTCGTCCGCTACTGGCGGGCGGAACCCGCGCTGGAAGCGGCGCAGCGACGGCTGGCCAGCGACGCCGCGGCGCTGCGGGTCGGCCCCGCGCAGGAGGTGCTGCGCCTGCGCGAGCCTCCGGCATCGGCCGGGTCCTGAGTTCAGGCCATCGTCGGCAGCCAGCGCAGCAGGGCATCGAGACGGGCCCGCGGATCGGCCTCCTCCAGCAGGTGCTGGCGCTGGTCGAGCGCGAGCGGCAGCAGTTCGGCGAGGCGCAGGCTGGTCCAGTCGGCATCGTCGAAGCAGCCGGGTTCGGCGTGGGCATGCGGCCCGCCGGCCCGTTCGAGCAGGCGCCGCAGCAGGTCGAGCAGCAGGGCATGCCCGGGGCGTGGGCGGCGTGGCGGCGGTGCCGGCAGCCACAGCACTTCGGCCACCTGCAAGCCGTCGGACTGCGTGGCCCGGGTGCAGATACGGAAGCGCCGCTCGCCTTCGACGGCGATGCCGAGCAGGCCGTCCTCGCGGCGCACGGCATCGACGATCCGCGCCTCGGTGCCGACGCCGGCCGGCCGCGCCGGGGTACCGGCCTCACCGCCCTCCTCGATCAGGCAGACGCCGAAGCCCTCGCCGGTGCGCAGGCAGCGCTGCACCAGGTCGAGGTAGCGGGGTTCGAAGACCCGCAGGGCGAGCAGGCCGCCCGGCATCAGCACGGTGTGCAGGGGGAACAGGGGCAGGGCGACGGTGGACAGCGGCAGGGACATGGCAGGCTCCCGTGGGACGCCATGAGGATGGCCGCTCGCCGCCGGCGCGGGCGTGACGGCGTGCGCATCCTGCGCAAGCGGCCGCGGGCGATGCGGTTTCCGCGGCGTGGGTAACGGTTCGGGACGCAACCACCGCCATTCCGCATCAATCACTTGCCATCGAGCATTCGCTCCAAACGCCGCGGCGTCCGCGGAAGGGCTTGACAGGTCCGGAAAGCGCATGATTTCGTCGGGTCCATGAACTTCCGCCCGACCGCCGCTGCGCCGAACGCCCCGACCCTCGCGGTCGCGCTGCGCGCCGTCGCGCCGTCCGCGCTCGTCCTCGTCGTCGTCGTCCTTCTCATTGGCGCCTCCACCGGTGCGGGATCGACGTGACCTAGAAGCAGCGCAAAACCAGGTCCGAAACGAAAACCCCGCACCGGCAACGGTGCGGGGTTTCGCGTTCCAGGGCCCTCGAAAACCTTCCCGCCCTCCGATAGCGATTCCCGCCCCCGTGAACTCCGACCAGATCAAATCCGGCCCCTCCCGCGCCCCCGCCCGCGCCATGCTGCGCGCCACCGGCCTGTCCGACGCCGACATCGCCCGGCCGCTGGTCGGCGTGGTGCACACCTGGTCGGACATCTCGCCCTGCAACCTGACCCTGCGCGAGTTGGCCGGCCACGTCCGCGAGGGCGTCAAGGCCGCCGGCGGCACGCCGGTCGAGTTCAACACCATCGCCGTCACCGACGGCATCGCCATGGGCACCGTCGGCATGCGCGCCTCGCTGCCCTCGCGCGAGGTGATCGCCGATTCGATCGAGCTGGCCGTGAGCGGCCACTGCCTCGACGCCGTGGTGGTGCTGGTGGGCTGCGACAAGACCATCCCCGCGGCGGCGATGGCGCTGGGGCGCATGGACCTGCCGGGCGTGGTGCTCTACGGCGGCACCATCCAGCCGGGCTTCTGCAAGGCGAAGAAGATCACCGTGCAGGAGGTCTTCGAGGCGGTCGGCGCGCATGCGGCCGGCCGCATCGACGACGCCGAGCTGGCCGAGATCGAGCGCCGCGCCTGCCCGGGTGCCGGCGCCTGCGGTGGCCAGTTCACCGCCAACACGATGGCGATGGTGCTGACCACGCTGGGCCTGTCGCCGATGGGCCTGAACGACATCCCGGCCACCGACCCGGGCAAGCGCGAGGCCGCCTTCCGCTGCGGCGAGATCGTGATGCAGGCACTGGCCGCGGGCCGCCGTCCGCGGCAGACGATCACCCTCGAAGCCCTGCGCAACGCCGCGGTCACCGTCGCGGCGACGGCGGGTTCGACCAATGCCGTTCTGCACATCCTCGCCATCGCCCACGAAGCCGGCGTGCCCTTCGCGCTGGAGGAATTCGAGGCGGCCTCGCGCACCCCGGTCATCGCCGACCTCAAGCCCGGCGGCCGCTTCACCGCGGTGGAGCTGCACGCCGCCGGCGGCACCGCGCGCGTGCTGGCCGAGCTGCGCGCCGCCGGCCGCATCGCCGACACGCCGACGATGACCGGCCAGACGCTGTTCGCGGCCGTCGATGCCGCCCGCGTGGCACACGCCGCCAGCGGCACCGCGCTCGACGACCCGGAAGCGGCCGCCGTGGTGCCCGGCTTCGCGGCACCGCTGAAGCCGCACGGCGGCTACTCGGTGCTGTACGGCAACCTCGCCCCCGAGGGCTGCATCTGCAAGCTGCCGGCGCAGCGCCGTCGGCACGAGGGCCCGGCGCGGGTGTTCGATTCCGAGGACGCCGCCTTCGCCGCCGTGCAGGCGCGCGCCATCCAGCCGGGCGACGTGATCGTCATCCGTTTCGAAGGCCCCGCGGGCGGCCCCGGCATGCGCGAGATGCTGGCCGTCACCGCCGCCCTGGTGGGCCAGGGCCTCGGCAACGACGTGGCCCTGATCACCGACGGCCGCTTCAGTGGCGCCACCCACGGCTTCATGGTCGGGCACATCGCGCCCGAAGCTGCGCGCGGCGGCCCGCTGGCCCGGCTGCGCGACGGCGACCGCGTGCGGATCGACGTCGACGCCCGCGAGATCCGCACCGACGCCGACCTCGACGCCCGCGAACCGGCCCGCATCGAACCCCGCGTGCGCCACGGCGCGCTCGCCAAGTACGCCCGCCACGTCGCCTCGGCGAGCCGCGGCGCAATCACCACCGGCTAGGCCGCGTACCGCGCCGCACCCGCCCACTCCTTCCTCTCTCCCCGCTTCTCCACTCGTTACTCGCCAAGGACTCCACCATGACCACCACCACCCGCATCACCACGCCCGCCGCCCTGGAACACCGCACCGTCGCCGTCATCGGCTACGGCAGCCAGGGCAGCGCCCATGCGAAGAACCTGCGCGACTCCGGTGTGCGCGTCATCGTCGGCCTGCGCGC
>JAGXSL010000027.1 GCA_018333835.1 Lysobacteraceae bacterium | reverse complement strand
CGCATGGCGCAGGGGTACTTGAACGACGCCGCCTCGGTGCAGGCGGGCACGCAGCAGGTCTCGGTGCGGGTGCGCATCGCCGGCGGGCAGGCCGCGCTGAACCTGAAGTCGCGCGAGCTCGGCGCATCTAGGCAGGAGTTCGAGTACGCGATTCCGCTGGCCGACGCCGAGGCCCTGCTGGCGCTCTGCGTCGGCGGGGTGGTCGACAAGACGCGGCACTACGTCGAGCATGGCGTCCATCTCTGGGAGATCGACGAGTTCCACGGCGACAATGCCGGGCTCGTCGTCGCCGAGATCGAACTGGGCTCGGAGGCCGAGGCCTTCGATCGGCCGTCATGGGCCGGTGTTGAAGTCACCGACCAGCCCCGCTACTACAACCTCGCGCTGGCGGCCCGGCCGTTCGCGCAGTGGACCGACGAGGAGAGGAACGCGTGCTGATCATCGGCATCACCGGCACCGGACTCACCGCGCAGGAGCGCGACTGGTTGCAGCACCCCGCGGTGGCGGGGGTCATCCTGTTCCAGCGCAATTTCGCCTCGCGCGAGCAGGTGGCCGGGCTCGCCGCCACCCTCCGCGAAGCCGCGCCGCGCCCCTTGCTGCTCTGCGTGGACCAGGAGGGCGGCCCGGTGCAGCGCTTCCGCGAGGGCTTCTCGAAACTGCCGGCGCTCGCCCCGTTCGGCCCGCTGCACGACCGCGACCCCGGTGCCGCCCTGCGCCTCGCGCACGAACACGCCTGGCTGATGGCGAGCGAGATGCGCGCCATTGGGTTTGACCTCAGCTTCGCCCCGGTGGTGGACCTCGGCCGCGGCAACCGCGCCATCGGCGAGCGCGCCTTCCACGCCGACCCGCGGGTGGTCGCCGCCTTCACCCGCGCCTACGTGCAGGGCATGCATGCCGCCGGCATGGCGGCGACGCTGAAGCATTTCCCCGGCCACGGCTCGGTGCGGGAGGACACGCACTTCGATGCGGCCATCGACCCGCGTCCGCTCGAGGTGCTGGAGCGCGAGGATCTCCTGCCCTTCGCCGCGGGCATCGAGGCCGGTGCCGAGGCGGTGATGCTGGCCCACGTCACCTACCCGGCCGTCGCGCCCGAGCCGGCCGGCTACTCGCCACGCTGGCTGGGGCCGATCCTGCGTGGCCGCATGGGCTTCTGCGGCATCGCCTTCTCCGACGACATCGGCATGGCCGCCGCCGAGTCCGCCGGCGGCATCCAGGCGCGCATCGACGCCCACCTCGACGCCGGCTGCGACCTGGTGCTGGTCTGTGCCCCGGCCCTGGTCGAGGACAGCCTGGCGGCCGTGGAGGGACGCACGCCGCCGCGGCCGGACCGCTTCGACGCCCTGCGCGGACGCGGCGGCATCGGTTGGGACGGACTGGCCGCCGATCCCCGCCATTCCGCCATCCGCAACGACCTCGCCGCCCTGGAACGGACCGCATGAACGCCCCCAAGCTCGCCGACGCCCTGCGCGAATCGCGCATCCTCCACGACCGTGCCGCGATCGACGCCGCCATCGCCCGCATCGCCGGCGAGCTGCGTGCGGTCTATACCATCAGCGACGCCACCGACTCGCGCCCACCGCTGCTGCTGACGGTGATGAACGGCGGCATGCTGTTCGCCTCCAACCTGGCCCTGCAGGCCGGGGTCGACTTCGAGTTCGACTACCTGCACGCCACCCGCTACCGCGGCAGGACCACCGGCGAGCAGCTGGTCTGGCTGCATCGCCCGCAGGTCTCGCTGAAGGGAAGGCGCGTGCTGGTGGTGGACGACATCCTCGACGAGGGCAACACCCTGGTCGGCATCACCCAGTGGTGCCGCGACCAGGCCGCGGCCGAGGTGCGCGTGGCGGTGCTGTGCCGCAAGCGCCACGGTCGCTCCGTGCCCTGCGCCCGCGCCGACCACATCGGCCTCGAGGTGCCGGATGCCTACGTCTACGGCTACGGCATGGACTTCCACGAGCAGGGCCGCAGCCTCCCTGCCATCCACGCCTGGGAGCCGAAGCGGTGAGCGCGTCCGCTACCGGTGCTGCGGCCGAAGCGGCGGGCGCTTCCGGCACCGGTGCTGCGCGGCAAGGAATCGACTTCGCCGTCATCGGCGGCACCGGGCTCTACAAGCTGGCCGAACTGGAGGGTGTGGAGACGCACACGCCCGAAACGCCCTATGGCAGGCCTTCGGCACCGCTGCGCGTCGGCGGCTTCGGGCCGCATCGCATCGCCTTCCTCGCCCGCCATGGCGAGGGCCATGCGCTGCCGCCGCACCGCATCAACTACCGCGCCAACCTGTGGGCGCTGAAGGCCGTCGGCGCGACGCGCGTCGTCGCGGTGAACTCGGTGGGCGGCATCACCGCGGCCTGGGGACCGCGCGCCATCGGCGTGCCCGACCAGCTCATCGACTACACCCACGGCCGCGTGCCCAGCCTGTGGGACGGCGAGGGCGAGGCCCTGCACGTCGATTTCGGCGAGCCCTACACGCCGGCGCTGCGGCGTGCACTGCTCGCGGCCGCGGAGGCCGCCGGCGTGCCGGTGGTCGACGGCGGCTGCTACGGCGCCACCCCCGGGCCGCGGCTGGAGACGAAGGCCGAGATCGAGCGCCTGCGCCGCGACGGCTGCGACCTCGTCGGCATGACCGGGATGCCGGAGGCCGCGCTCGCCCGCGAACTGGGGCTCGACTACGCCTGCCTCGCCATCGTCGCCAACTGGGCGGCCGGCCGTGCGCCGGTGGCGGAGACCATCACGATGGAGGAGGTCCTGGCCAACATGGCCGCGGCCACCGAACCGTTGCCGGCCCTGCTGCGCGCGCTGAAGTTCTGACCGGGACCCGTGGCCGTGGCGGCCGATGCCGCTTCAGCCGCGATCGGCCTTCTCGGCGCGCAGGGCCTCCTCGGCCTCGCGCATCACCCGCCCGGCGTCCATCCCGGCGCGCTCGATCAGGGCGGCGCCGATGCAGGGTCGTACCAGCGGCAGGGCATCGTTGATCAGGTGGTCGGCCAGCACCGCGTCGTGGATGCGTTCCGCCGTGGCCGCGGCCTGCGGGGCGGGATCGCCCAGCCGGGTCAGCAGCACGGCGAAATCATCGTCGCCGAGCCGGGCCACCACTCGTGGCCGCGGGTGCAGCGGCGCAGCAGCTCGGCCATGCGTTGCAGCACCGCATCGCCGGTGGCGTGGCCGTGGGCCTCGTTGACGCGGCGGAAGCGGTCGAGGTCGATGAACAGCACGGCGCTGCCCTGCCCGGGTGACCAGTGCGCCACCGCCGCGGTCAGGGCGGTCTGGAACGGTGCGCGCCGCAGCAGGCCGGTGAGCGGGTCCAGTTCGGCCTGCGCGCGGCCCTGCGCCTCCTCGTGGCGGCGTTGCGCGAAGGCCGTCGCCACCGTCCGCTCCGGGTCCTCGCCGCGCTCGGCGAGCACGCTGCGGGCGATGCCGCCGCCGACCAGGGCGGCGCCGATCCGCAGCACCCGCTGCACCGTCTCGCCGATCGCGTGCGGCTGCCGCCAGACCGCCAGCAGCACCGCCGCGGGCGCGCCGGAAACCTCGACCGGGATCGCCAGCAGGGCGCCGGCCCCGGTGGCGAGGCAGATGCCGCGGTCGATGCGCGGGTCGTGCAGGGCGTCCGCCGAGAGCGCCGGGGCGTGGCTGCGCAGGGCCACGCCGCCGAGGCTGCCGTCGAGGCGCTGGCGGACGCCGTTCTGGCCGCCGAGGCTGCCGGTGGTGGCGACGTAGACCAGGTCCTCGCCTTCGCGGCGTTGCAGGCCGAGGCCATCGACGCCGCAGGCTTCGCCGAGTTCGGCCAGCCATTGCGGCAGCAGGTCGAGCGGCCGGCCGCGGTAGCCGGCGAGCACCGCCAGGGCGTCCAGGGCGCGGGCCGGGAGTTCGGAGCCGGGCGGGGAGTCGGTGCGCATGGGCGGTACTTCAGGAGATTGCGGCGAGGGTAGCCGATGTCCCTGGCGCCGGGGCGACGCCGAATTGCAGGCGCGCCAGTTCGGCGTACAGCCCGCCCTTGGCCAGCAGTTCGGCGTGGGTGCCGGCGTCGACGATGCGGCCGCCGTCCAGCACGACGATCCGGTCGGCCTTCAGCACGGTGGCGAGGCGATGGGCGATCACCAGCGTGGTGCGACCGCGCAGCAGCTTCTCCAGCGCCTGCTGGATCAGGTGCTCGCTCTGCGCGTCGAGCGCCGAGGTGGCCTCGTCGAGCAGCAGCACCGGGGCGTCCTTGAGCAGGGCGCGGGCGATGGCGATGCGCTGCTGCTGTCCGCCCGAGAGGCGCGCGCCGCGCTCGCCGAGTTCGCTGGCGTAGCCCTGCGGCAGGGCGCGGATGAACTCGTCGGCCTCGGCCAGCCGGGCGGCGACCGCCACCTCGGCATCGCTGGCCTGCAGCCGCCCGTAGCGGATGTTCTCGGCCGCACTGGCGGCGAAGATCATCGGGTCCTGCGGCACCAGCGCGATCACCTCCCGCAGGGCCTCGGGGTCGAGTTCGCGCAGGTCGATGCCGTCGAGCGTGATGCGGCCCTGCTGCGGGTCGTGGAAGCGCAGCAGCAGTTGCAGCACGGTGCTCTTGCCGGCGCCGGAAGGCCCGACCAGGGCCACCGTCTCCCCCGGCCGAAGTTCCAGGTCGAAGCCGTCCAGCGCCGGCTGCTCCGGCCGCGAGGGGTAGGCGAAGCGCAGGCCCTCGAAGCGGATCGCCCCGCGCAGCGGCCGCGGCAGCGGCCGCGGTAGCGCCGGCGCGACGACCCGGGCGCGCTCGGCGAACAGCGCGGCGATGCGCCTCATCCCGCCGCCGGCGCGCTGCACCTCCGACCAGACCTCGGCCAAGGCCCCGACCGAGCCGGCGCCGATCAGCGCGTAGAGCATGAACTGGCCGAGCGTGCCGGCGCTCATGCGGCCGTCGATCACCGCCTGCGCCCCGCTCCACAGCACCAGCACGATGGCACCGAAGAACAGCACGATCGCCACCGCGGTCAGCAAGGCCTGCAGGCGGATGCGGCGGGTGGCGGCACCCAGGGTGGCGCGCAGCGCGGCGTCGAAACGGCCGGCCTCGTAGGCGGCGCGGGCGTAGCTCTGCACGGTGTGCATGGCACCGAGGGTCTCGCCGGCGCGGGCGTTGGCCTCGGCCACGCGGTCCTGGGTGGCTTCGCTGGCCTTGCGCACGCGGCGCCCGCCGAGCGCGATCGGCAGCACGGCGAGCGGGATGCCGACCACCGCCAGCCCGGCCAGCGTCGGGCTGGTCACCACCAGCATCACCACGCTGCCGATGACGATCACCACGCTGCGCAGGGCGACCGACATGCTGGAGCCGACCACGCTGCGCACCAGTTCGGTGTCCGCCGCCAGCCGCGAGACCAGCTCGGCCGAGCGCGAGCGGTCGTAGAAGGCCTGGTCCAGCGCCAGCAGGTGGCGGTAGAGGCGTCCGCGCAGGTCGGCCAGCACCCGTTCGGCCAGCAGCGAGACGAAATAGAAGCGCAGCGCCGTCGCCACCCCGAGCAGCAGGGCCACCGCGAACATCAGCAGGAACCAGCGGTCGATGTCGCCCCCGGCCGAGAAGCCCTGGTCGATCATGTGCCGCACCGCCACCGGCAGCGACAGGGTGGCGGTCGAGGACAGGGCCAGCGCCGCCAGCCAGGCCGCGAGCAGCCGCCGGTGCGGGGCGAGGAAGGGCAGCAGGCCGCGCAGCGAATCGACGCTCTGGCGCGGCGTGGGCTTCGGATCGGCGCTGGGGTCGCTCATCGCCGCATTGTCCCATGCCGCGGGCCCGGCTTGACCGCGGCCGCGGCCGCCGATAGAGTCCGCGCACCTCAAAACCACGAGAACCCTTGGGTGGACAGTTGCAGTTGCCGATCACCGATCGGTCCAACACAGGCAAGGTAACCACGGGTTCTCTCGTGCCACTGCCCTGCCGAACCGGCGGGTAGTGGCCACCAAGCTCCGCGCAACGCTGAGCTTTGGCTCCTCCCCATTCCATGGAACAGGCCGCCCCGATCCGGGCGGCGTTTGCTTCGGCGTGCGCATGCCGCCGACGGGGAGCCCCGATGCGTGCTCCCCCTATCCTTGACTGGAGTTCGCACCATGAACATCACCGCCCGTCCCGCCGTCCGCAAGAACAGCCTCGAGAACGAGGTGCTGATCTCGGTGATCCTGCTCTACTTCGTGATCTCGACGGCCCTGCTGTTGATCCATTACCTGCAGCCCGAGGATGCGGTCACCCAGACCTCCTCGCCCTCGCCCTCGCATGCCGCTTTCTACGTGGGTGCCGCGCCACCGGCAGCCCCCGCCGCGCCGCCGCTCGATGCGGCGGGG
>JAGXSL010000026.1 GCA_018333835.1 Lysobacteraceae bacterium | reverse complement strand
GCGCGGCGCTTCGTCCGGCACTTCGACCCGAACAGCTACCTGTACCTGTCGCGCTCGATGGACTGGTTCGACGCCGCCGACTACGCGCCCGGCACCCATCGCGGCGACGGTGCCGACGAGGACGCCAAGGTGGCCGCGGCGCTCGCGACGGTGAGGCTGGAGCAGGCGCTCGCCATCGGCGTGCACACCGACATCCTGTTCCCGCTGCAGCAGCAGGAGCAGATCGCCAGCGGCCTGCGCGCCGGCGGTGCCGACAGCCGCTTCCTGCCCCTGCCCTCGCCGCAGGGCCACGACGCCTTCCTCGTCGATCTCGAACGTTTCGCCCCGGCGGTACGGGGGTTCCTCGAGGGCTGATCGCGAGAAGCCGCTATACTTCGCCTGCCAGCCGGACTGGCGGAATCGGTAGACGCAGCGGACTCAAAATCCGCCGCCCTCAAAAGCGTGTGGGTTCGAGTCCCACGTCCGGCACCACCTCGGCGGCGAAGAACTCCGCCAGCTCGGCGTCGAAGCCGGGGAACTCCTGCACGTCGTTGTGGCCGGCCGCCTCGATGCGCAGCACCCGGGCGGGACGCGGCAACGCCGCCAGCAAACGCTCGGCGTGGGCCGGCGGCACGATTAGGTCCTGCCCGGCCACCACGACCAACACCGGTTCCTCCACGCCCGGCGCGTGCGCGAGGCTGTCGAAGCGGTCGCGCGCCAGCCAGCGCACCGGCAGCCAGGGGTAGTGGTGGGCACCGACCCGATCGACGCTGTCGAAGGGCGTGACCAGGCCAAGCCGCCGCAGCGGCCGCGCCGCCGCCAGTTGCACCGCCACCCCGGCCCCGAGCGAGCGCCCCAGCGCATCGACCGCCGCATGCTGGCCCGCAACGTGATCGAACAGCGCGAGCGCGTCGGCCACCAGGGTCGCCTCGCTGGGCTCGCCGCTGCTGCGGCCAAAGCCCCGGTAGGCGACGAGGTAGACGGTGCTGGCCGGGAACAGCCGCGCCGCATCGGCGCGGAAACGCGAGACGTCCTCGGCATTGCCACCGAAGTACAGCAGGGCGAGCGGCTGCCCCGGATTCACCACCCAGCCGCGCAGCACCGCGCCTTCCACCGGCAATTCGAAATCGGGCGGCAGGTCGGGGGCGCGGGTGAAGGCCGGATGGAACAGCAGGGCGCGCTGCTGGCTCCAGAACAGCAGCACGATCAGGCCGTAGCCCAGCAGGAGGCCGACGAGCAGCACCAGGAGCGGGCGCAGGCGGGCCATGCCGGGGCCGTCAGGACCCGCAGCCGGACAGGTCGATCTGCTGCCCCGGTCGCAAGGCGTAGGGCGGCCGCAGCCCGTTGGCACGGGCCAGCGTGGCGGCGCTGCAACCGTGGCGGCGGGCGATGCTGCTCAAGGTATCGCCGCTGCGCACGGTGTGGCGGCCGCCAGTGGCGGCGATCCGGGCGCTCGCCGGCACTTCGGCGCGGCGCGCCCGCACCAGGGCCAGTGCCTGGTCGGCGCGTGGGCCGTGGAGGCAGTTCGCGGCATAGAGCGGCAGCACCTCGACCGGCACCCGCAGTTCGGTGCCGGCCGCCAGTTCGTCGTGCGGCAGCCAGCGCGGGTTGAGGTTGCGCAGCACCCGGAAATAGCCGTAGCGGTTGTTCGGGTTGCCAAGGCAGATGGTCAGCTGGTTGAGGCTGGCCGGCCGCTCGAGGCGCAGCAGGGTGGCGGCCCTGTTCACGCGCGGGAACACCAGGCCGTAGTCCTCGGCGTGCAGGAACAGCCAGGCCGCGGCCAGCACGTAGGGCACGTAGTCGCGGGTCTCGCGCGGCAGGGCGTTGAAGATGGCCGGGTCCCAGAAGCGGGTGCCGGGCGGTGCGGCGCGCACCAGCCGGCCGATGCGGCCCTCGCCGCCGTTGTAGGCCGCCAGCGCCAGTTCGAGGTCGTGACCGAGCTGGGCGAAGCGCTCGTTGAGGTAGAGCACGCTGGCGCGGGCGGCGAGCTGCGGCTCGAAGCGGGTGTCGAAGCCCTCGACCCAACCCAGCCCGAAGCGCCGCCCGGTGGCCGGCATGAACTGCATCAGGCCGGCCGCGCCGGCGGGCGAGATGGCATGCACCCGGCCGCCCGACTCGCGGGCCAGGATGGCGAACAGCAAGGCCTCCGGCAGGCCGGCGCGCTCGTATTCCGGCCACATCAGGAAGCGCAGGTGCTGGTACTGCTCGAAGGCATTGATGAGCTGCGGCCGCAGATGGGTCAGCCACTCGGCCTTGGCGGCGAGCACGGCCTCGTTCTGCACGATCAGTTCGCGCAGGTCGCGGCCGTTGAAGTGCTGGAGCGTGGCGCCGGCATCGGGGAAGGCGGCGACCACCGGCGAGGGCGGTGCGGCAGTGGCGATTGCGGCGGCCTCGCCCTCGCCGGCCAGCCCGATCTCGGCCCCGAGCGGCCCGTCCAGCCCGGCCAGCAGTTGCGTGGGGTCGCAACCCGGTGTGCGGGCGCAGGCCTGCGCCACGTCCAGCATGCGATCCAGCGCCCGCGTGGCGGTGCGCCGGGCCGCCCTGCCCTCGCCCGCCGCCACCGCAGCCATGGCCGCGCGATGGTCGCGGGCAGCGGCCTCGAAGGCGTCGTGGAGCGTCACGACCGCCTCGTCGGCATCGAGGTCGGCGGCTTGCACGAAGGGCGCGCAGAGCGCGAGCAGCAGCGGGAGGATCGCGGGACGCATCGGTGGTTGGCGCGGAACGGCATCGCAGCCTAGCCGCGCGCCGGACCGCACTCAAGCCGGCAGGAAGCGCCGGGCTGCGGCACAATCGCCGCTTCCCTGCCCTCCCCCGCCCGCATGTCCACCCCTCCGGTCCTGCCCTCCGAACCCGCGCACACCGCCATCGACCGCTTCCTGCGGGTGGTCGAACGCACCGGCAACCTGCTGCCGCATCCGGCCACGCTGTTCTTCCTGCTCACCGTGCTGGTGCTGGTCTTGAGCGCCATCACCGCCCAGCTCGACATCGCGGTGGCCCACCCCAAGACCGGCGAGACGGTCAACCCGATCAACCTGCTGACCGCCGAGGGCCTGCAGCGGATCATGGGTGGGCTGGTCACCAACTTCACCGGCTTCGTCCCGCTCGGCACCGTGCTGGTGGCGATGATCGGCATCGGCGTGGCCGAGCATTCCGGCCTGATCGGCGCCTGCCTGCGCATCGTCGTGCTGAGCGCGCCGCGGGTGCTGTTGACGCCGATCGTGGTGTTCGCCGGCGTGATGTCGAACATGGCGAGCGAGATCGGCTATGTGCTGCTGGTGCCGCTGGCCGGACTGCTGTTCATCGCCGCCGGCCGCCATCCCATCCTCGGCATCGCCGCCGCCTTCGCCGGCGTTTCCGGCGGCTTCTCGGCCAACCTGCTGCTCGGCACCGTCGATCCACTGCTGGCCGGCCTGACCGAGGAAGCCGCGCAGATCATCGATCCCGCCTACACCGTCAGCCCGGCCGCCAACCTGTTCTTCATGCAGGCCTCGACCCCGCTGATCGTGCTGCTCGGCTGGTGGGTCACCGAGAAAGTGGTGGCGCGGCGCTTCCCCGACGGCCAGTACGGCCGCGGCGACGAGGTGATCGAGGCGGTCACCCCGGCCGAGAAGCGCGGCCTCGCCTACGCCGGGATCACCGCGCTGGTCTTCACCGCCCTGCTGCTGGCGGCCACGGTGCCTGCCGACGGCGTGCTGCGCCTGCCCGGCGAGACCGACACGCTGAAGGCCCTGGCGCCCTTCCTCAACGGCATCGTCGCCCTGATCTTCCTTGCCGGTGCGCTGGTCGGCATCGCCTACGGCATCGGCGCCGGCACCATCCGCAGCGACGCCGACGTGGTGCGGGGCATGGGCAAGAGCATGGAGACGCTCGGCACCTACCTGGTGCTGGTGTTCTTCGCCGCGCAGTTCGTGGCCCTGTTCAACTGGACCAACCTCGGCCTGATCTTCGCCGTCGAGGGTGCCGAAACCCTGAAGGCGCTCGACCTGCCGAAGATCCCGCTGCTGCTCGGTTTCATCCTGCTCACCGCCACGGTGAACCTGGCCATGGGCTCGGCCTCGGCCAAGTGGGCGCTGATGGCGCCGGTGTTCGTGCCGATGTTCATGCTGCTCGGCTATTCGCCGGAGGTGACCCAGGCCGCCTACCGCGTCGGCGATTCGGTGACCAACATCATCTCGCCGATGATGAGCTACTTCGCGCTGGTCATCGCCTTCCTGCAGCGCTACGAGCCGAAGGCCGGCATCGGCACCGTGGTGGCGACCATGATCCCCTACTCGATCACCTTCCTGGTCGGCTGGTCGGCGCTGTTCTCGCTGTGGATCCTCTTCGGCCTGCCGCTGGGGCCGGGGGCGGCGCTCACCTACCCGGTGGCCGGCTGAGCGGGCCGCGGTGCCGCGCTGGCGCGCAGCCCAGGGCCCTTCGACCGCGCTGATCACGCGCGAGGGGCAGGAACGGCTCAAGGCCGAGTTGGACGAACTCTGGCGGGTCCGCCGGCCCGAGGTGGTGCAGGCGCTGGCCGCGGCCGCCGCCGAGGGCGACCGCTCGGAGAACGCCGAATACAGCTACCGCAAGAAGCAGCTCGGCGAGATCGACCGCCGCGTGCGTTACCTCACGAAGCGGCTGGAAGTCCTGAAGGTGGTCGAGGGTCGGCCCGCCGACCCCACGGCGGTGTTCTTCGGTGCCTGGGTGACGCTCGAGGACGAGGACGACGGCCGGCAGGCCACCTACCGCATCGTCGGGCCGGACGAGAGCGACGCCGGCCGGGGCTGGATCAGCATCGACGCGCCGCTCGCCCGCGCCCTGCTCGGCAAGCGGGTCGAGGACAGCATCGAGGCCGTGCTGCCGGGCGGCGCGGTGCGCTTCACCGTGGTGGCGGTGCGCTACGAGGACGAGGCTCAGTAGACCTCGCGGGTGTGGATGGCGCGGCGGTCGCCCTGGAACACGCCGAAGCCGATCCTTGCCCGCGGTGCCTCCACGCCGGCACCGCGCCAGTCGAACTGCAACCACGGCGGTACCGGAGCACTCAGGTCGAGCATGCCGACGTTGCCGGCCCCCGGGGCGCGCAGCCACAGGGTCCATTGCCCGCCCACGGGAGTCGCTGCGTAGCGCCGCGCCGGCGGCCCGGCCACCGCGCAACCGATGCCGCTCGCCCCCGGCGCGCCGCTGTCCTGCACGCAGGTCTCGCCCGGCAACAAGGCGTCGGCCGGTGCCGGGTCGGTGAGGGTGAGCGGGCTCAGCGCCGTGCAGGCGTCGTCCGTGTTGAGCACGAAGGTGCTGCCGTTGAAGAACTCGGCGCGCATCGGCACAGCGAGGTCGAGCAGGTCCGGACCGAAGGCGTTGTCCATGGCCACCCGGCCCCAGCGTTGCTGCGGCCCGGTGATCCCCGGCAGGGCGAAGGCATCGCAACTGCCGTTGTTGTCGGGGTCGTGGCAGCGGCCGTCGGCGTCGGTGAGGTCGGCGGCCGGCAGGGTCATCGTCACTGCCGGCGCGAAGGGAGCTTCCGGATTGGCGGGCCGTGCGTAGGTCAGGCGGTCGAGTTGCAGCGGGTCCGAGGCCTGCAGCACGCCGCTACCGTCGAAAGGCGGGGCATCGACGGCGGTCGGCGCGTAGGCCGAGCCCACGGTGGTCCGCGACAGCGTGGCGGCCGTGGCCGCGGTGTTGGCGTAGCTGCGGCCCGGCAGGTCGCCGGCAAGCCGCCAGAACCGCAGGGCCGGAGCCGTGCCGACGTTCACGTAATTGCCGGCCACCCCGCCTTGGGCGGTGAGGGCGGTGACAGTGAACTGCGGGGCCGTGGCGAAGCCGAATTCCTGGCCGACGTAACCGAAGCCACCGACGGCACAGCTGGCGGCGAAGGTCGGGGTGTTGGCCGAGACGGCGAGCCGTTGCGGCACGAAGCGTCCTACCCGAGGCAGCACCGCCACCGGCGGGCGGCTCAAGTCGCCGCCCCCGAGGTAGTCGTTGTCGACGAGGTGGGCCGCAAGGCCGATGATGCCGACCTCGTCCCAACGCCAGTTGCCGGTCAGCACGCCGTTGCTCGCGGCACCGAAACTGCCGACCGGGGCCGGGTGGTTGCCGC
The DNA here is from genome assembly GCA_018333835.1 of Lysobacteraceae bacterium. Classification (GTDB taxonomy): domain Bacteria; phylum Pseudomonadota; class Gammaproteobacteria; order Xanthomonadales; family Xanthomonadaceae; genus Silanimonas. The sequence continues at coordinate 2,610 of JAGXSL010000026.1, read as the reverse complement.
CCGCCGGCGCGACCAGGGTCGAGCGCAATTGCACCGATTCGCCGGGGCTGGTCTCGCGGCCGAAGTTCGGGGTCACCGCGTTGTTGACGTTGCGCGCCGTCACCCGGGTGGCGAAATCGAGGCCGGCCACGGTGAACACGCCGCCGGTCGCATCGGTGGCGGCCGGGTTCGCCGGGCTGGTGATCTCGAGGTGCAGGATCGGGCGGGCGACGAAATCGTCCTGCCCGTTCATCACCAGGCCGACGTCCCCGGTCGCCGCCGAGCCGGTGTAGCGGGCGAACAGGCGCACGCTGCCGGCATCGGCGTACTGCACCGACACCGTGGCCCGGCCGTTGGCGTCGAAGGCGAGCGACAGTGGCGTGGTCGGCGAGCCGCCGGTCGCCACCGGCGTGGCATTGACGCGGACAGGCAGCGTCCCGGTGCTCGGGTTCTGCCAGGCCGATCCGAAGGCCACGGTGCGGGTGACGTTGGCGAAACCCGGCACGCAGGCCTGGGTCACGTCGTCGCGCCGCACCGCCGAGACCAGCACGCTCTGTGGGGTGTCGGCATCGTGGTTGGGCACGTCGAAGACGAAGCCGGAGTCGGCGAAATTCAGGCTGCAGTTGCTCTGCTGGACACCGCCGATGAAGCAGCGGTCGGGTGTGAAGGGGCGGCGCGGTGGGTTGCTGGAGGTGATCGCGAGCGTGACGTTGCCCGGGGTGGTGCGCCAGAGTTGCAGCGTCTGCCCGCTGGTGATGGTCTGCACGTCGCCACCGACCCAGCCCGAGGGCGAGAGTGTCACCTGCAGGGGGCCGGTCACCTCCTGGGTGCAGTCGGGATTGCGGCAGGCGACGATGCGGATGCTCTCCGGGCCGCAGGTGAGGCCCTGGCCGTCGTGGAAGAAGCGGTAGTGGTCGACCTCGATGAGCTGGTTCACGCGGGTGGCGCAGACCCGCAGGTTGTCGAGCTCGTGGATGTTGGTCGAACCGCCGGTCGAGCCGGTCAGCGAAAGGCGGAAGTCCTGCGGCACCGCGGCCTGCGCCGGGTTGACCGCGAAGATGTCGAACGAAGGGATGATGGTGGTGAAGCTGCCGGTGGCGGTGGTCCGCCGCTCCACCGTGATCTGCGCGCCCACGACGCCGATGCGGTGGTCGACGGTGATGCGGTAGCGGTGGTTCGGACCCGGCGTGCTGCCCGAGACATCGACGCCGGGGCTGAGCGTCGAGGTACCGCGCAGGAAGGGATAACCGCTCCGGCCGCTGCCGGAGCCGCGCAGGGCCACGGCGTCCCGGACGAATCCGGGTCCGCCGACCCGTCCCTCGGTCGGGTTGGAGAAGTTGCCGAACTCGTCGAGGCCGACCCCCAGCCAGCCGCCGGCGAAACCATCGATGCCGGTCCGTTGCGCATAGCCCAGCGAGCCGCCGAAGCCGCCGGGTACCGGATTGATCGCCGCGTCCGAGAGGGTGAAGACCACGCCATCGGCACCGGTGCCGCCGTAGGCGAAGTGGTCGAATTCGAGGATCACCCGGTTGTCGGCACCGGGGAAAAGCCGCAACAGCGAGGCGGCGGTCGAGACGTTGCCGCTGCTGTCGGTGAGGCGCAGGCGGCCGCCCACGATGCGCGGCTGGCCGAAGCTGCCGCTGACGCTGCTGGTGGCCCAGTTCGCCGGATTGAGCGGGGCGGTGTTGAAATCGTCCTCGAAGCAGCTTGGAGCGACCGCGCGCAGTTCGACGAAATCCACCGCCCAGTTCTCGCCGCCGGCGTTCGTCCCTTCGACCTGTAGGCGGACGCTGGTGGTGGCGGTGATCAACGCGAAGGGGATGGGTTCGTCGAGGTCCACCGCGGCCGGCAGGTCGTCGGCGAAGGTGCGCAAGGTCGTCCACGGCCCGCCGCTGCTGGCGGCCACCTGGACCAGCAACCGGTCGCTGCTTTCGAGGTTGCCGAGGCTGCGCACCCGCAGGGCCAGGCGCGCGATGTCGTAACCCGAAAGGTTCGCCGTGCGGAGGATCTCGGATTCGTCGCGCCGCAATTGGACCTCGCCCCCCGTCCGCACGGCCGTGCCATCCACCGACCAGGCCGTGGCGAAGGAGCGGGTGCCGGTGTTTTCGTCCCACTCGGTGGTGCTGAAATCGTCGCGCCAGGTGTCCTGGCCCCATGCCGGCAGGGCGAGCAGGCAGGCCAGGACGAACACCAGCCGCAGCAGGGGGCGGAGAGCGTGCGGGAAGTTCGGGGCGTTCATTGCGTCACCGTGGCGCGTACCGTGCGCGAAACGAAGGTGCCGTCGGAGAAACGCCCGCGCTGGGCGCTGGCGGTCAGGCGGAAGATGTCGTAGGTGATCGGCGCCTCGTCGGCGGCGAAGGCGGTGCAGGCGAGCTGGACCTCGAAGCCTTCGATCATGAGCGTGGCCGGCACCGCCGCGCAGCCGCCGCCCAGGCTGCGGGCGATCGCCACCTCCAGCCCCGAGTGGGCCGCCGCCAGCGCCCGGCTGGCGTCCAAGGCCTGCACCGTGCTGCGGCTGCGGGCGTTCAGCGTGAGCACCGCCGCCAGCACCACGAGCAGGGCCAGGGCCACCACGAAGATGGCGGCGATCAGGCTGAAACCGCGCTGCGGGGAAAACGTTCTCATGGCTGG
>JAGXSL010000025.1 GCA_018333835.1 Lysobacteraceae bacterium | reverse complement strand
GCCAGCGCCGCGACCATCGGGCTGAGCAGGGGGCCGCCGAACAGGTACAGCAGTCCGGCAGCCACGGGCACTCCGGCCGCGTTGTAGGCAAAGGCAAACACGAGGTTCTGTTTCATGTTCGCCACGGTCTCCTCCGAGATTCGACGGGCGATCGCGATGCCCTTCAGATCGCCCTTGACCAAGGTCACTTTGGCGCTCGACATCGCCACGTCTGTCCCCGTGCCCATCGCAATGCCCACGTCCGCCTTTGCCAATGCGGGCGCGTCATTAATGCCGTCGCCCGCCATCGCGACTTTCGCCCCTGTGGACTGCAGGCGCTCGACCAATGCCAGCTTGTCGGCCGGCGTAACCTCGCCGTGCACCTCATCGATGCCCAACGCACGGGCCACCGCTTTCGCCGTCGCGTGGCCGTCTCCGGTGGCCATCACGACGCGCATACCGGCGCGGCGCAGCGCAGCGATGGCTTCGGGGCTGGTCGATTTGATGGGGTCCTTCACCGCGAGCAATCCCGCCAGCTGCCCGTCAACGGCCAGATGCATGACGCTGGCGCCGGCGCTGCGCAAGCTCTCGGCGGACGGCGCGAGGGCACCGAGCCGAACGGCGCCCCGCGCCATCAGCGCTTCGTTGCCGAGCATCAGGTGGAGGCCGTCCACCCGGCCGCGGACACCGATGCCGGAATCGGACGAGAAATCCTCGGCCGCGGTGAGCGGTAGGTTGCGACGCCGCGCCTCGTCGACGATGGCCGCCGCCAGCGGATGTTCGCTACCCAGATCGAGCGATGCCGCCCATCGCAAAATCTGGTCTTGGGTGAAACCTGGCGTCGGCAGTACCGCACTGAACGCCGGTCGCCCGGCCGTCAGCGTCCCGGTCTTGTCGACGACTAGCACACTGACACTGCGCAGCGTCTCGATGGCCTCGGCGTCCCGAAACAACACCCCGGAGCGTGCTGCGCGTCCGGTGGCCACCATGATCGACATCGGCGTGGCCAGTCCGAGGGCACACGGGCACGCGATGATGAGCACCGACACCGCGTTGAGCACGCCGTAGGTCCACGACGGTGCCGGGCCGAATAGACCCCAGCCGAGCAGGGTCACCGCCGCGATGGCGAGGACGGCGAGGACGAACCAGTACGCTACGACGTCGGCCATGCGCTGCAGCGGCGCCTTGGACCGCTGCGCCGCCGCCACCAATTGCACGATCTGGCTGAGCAGCGTGTCGCCCCCGACCTTGGTCACCTCGACCAATAGCGCTCCGTTCGCATTCTGCGTGGCGCCGATCACGGCATCGCCCGCCGACTTCTCCACCGGCACCGGCTCGCCCGTCAGCATCGACTCGTCGACGTGCGACCGTCCTTCGAGCACCTTGCCGTCGGTAGGGACTTTCTCGCCGGGCCGGACGCGGACGCGATCGCCGACGTGCAGTTCGCTGATCGGGACGTCCTCATCCGCGCCGTCGGCCTTCAGACGACGCGCGGTCTTCGGGGCCAGGTCCAGCAGGGCCCGGATGGCTGCCGAGGTCTTCGACCGGGCGCTCAGTTCCAGCAGCTGCCCCAGCAGTGTCAGGGAAACGATCACTGCGGCGGCTTCGTAGTACACCCCGACGCGGCCGTGCTCGACGAAGCTGGCCGGAAATACTCCCGGTGCGAGCGTCGCCGCCAAGCTGTACAGGAACGCGGCCGCGACGCCGACGCTGATCAGGCTCCACATGTTGAGCTGACCCGTGCGGAACGAGACCCAGCCGCGGGCGAAGAACGGCCATCCCGCCCACAGCACCACCGGCGTCGTCAGCACCAACTCGATCCAGGTGCGCGCCGCCGGCGACCACCCGGGAACGCGGTGGCCGGCCATCGCGATGGCCAAGACCCCCACCGTGAGCGGCAGCGTCCACCAGAACCGGCGCGTGAAGTCGGCCAGTTCGGGCGAGACCGCATCGTCATCCGCGCCCGGGAGCTCGGGTTCAAGCGCCATGCCGCATTTCGGGCAGTGCCCCGGGCCGAGCTGGCGTACCTCGGGGTGCATCGGGCAGGTGTACCAGGCCCCACCCCCGCTGCCACTCTCGCCGACCGCGGCGGGCGACGGTGTGGGATTGGCAGCCTCGGCGTGCCGGTGGTGAGCGTGGGGGGCGTGCGCCATGGCGTTCTCCTCAGCGCGGACCGTGCTCGGCGAAGGGCGACACGGAGCCGTCCCGATGCACGAGGAACACGGTGTAGGGCCGGACTTCGCCGGAAGGTACTTCCATCCCCGGGGATCCCATCGGCATGCCGGGCACGGTCAGCCCGAGCGCGTCCGGTCGCTCCTTGAGCAGGCGCTGCACGTCTTCGGCCGGCACGTGGCCCTCGACGAAGTAGCCGCCCACTTCCGCCGTGTGGCAGCTGCCGTAGCCCGCCGGAACGCCGACACGGCGTTTCACCGGCTCGACGTTGTCCGACAGCTGGATCTCGGCGCGGAAGCCGGCCTGTTTCATGTGGTCGACCCACAGCGAGCAGCAGCCGCAGGTCGGGCTCTTGTGCACCACCAGAAGCGGCGACGCCGCCGCCGGCGCCGCTGCGGTCGTCTGTGGCGCACTGTCAGTCGACGTGGCCACACTGCACCCCGAGGCGGCAGCTGAGAGGCCGAGCACCAGTGCGATCAGGAGGCGGCTCATGGCGTCGCCTTCTGGGCGCGTCGCGCCGACGACCAGTGGATGTGGACGATGCGCCAGGCGCCGTCGATCTTCTGCAGCAGCATCGTCTCCGCACTGCTCAGCGTCACCGGCTGGCCGTCGCGCTCCACGTGCAGCTCGCTCTCGGTGGCGACCCAAGCGAGGTTACCCTCGGTCTTGACCGTTCGTGCCGTCTGCTGGATGTGCGCGTCTTTCAGGAACGCGGCATCGGAAACGGCGTGCCCGCCCAAGTACTCCTCGGCGGAGCGCTCCGCGCCGCCGCCCTCGAGAATCAGCACGTCGGGCGCCAGAAGGGAGCGGAGCGTGGCGGTGTCGCCGCGACGCAGCGCTTGCGCGAAGGCTTCCACCGTCGCCTCGGGGGTGGATGCCGCTGGCGCGACGTGTTGCGCTCGCGCCGTCGCCAAGGCGGCGGGCGCGTGGGGCGCGTTCTCGTGCGCCGTTGCAAGGATGGGTGCGGCGGCCAGCATGAGGACGCCGGCGGATCGGGTGAAGGTGTGCATTCGTGTGCTCCGGTCAGTGCGCGTGGGGCGGCGCGTTGGGGTCGTCGTGGTGGTCGGCCGGTGCGGCCTCGGTGGCGGCCGCGGCGTCGCCGTGGTCATGCGCCCCGTGGTCGTGACTGCCGTGGTCGTGGGCGGCCGCGCTGCTGCCCTCGGCAACGGCACCGTGGTGATCGCCGCCACCGGCGCTGCCGTTCGGATGCGGCATCGATTCCCCACCGCCGTGCGAGTGGCCGTCGCTCGACGCGACCAGCTCGCGGTAGGACGCCGCATCCATCGTCGGCATCGCTTGCAGGAACGCGACCATGTCCCAGATATAGGGGTCGTCCATGCTTTTGCCCCAGGCCGGCATGCCCGAGGCCTTGATCCCATGCTTGATCACCCAGAAGGCGTGCTCAGGCGAGCGGATGGCCTGCGTCGAAAGGTTCGGCGGCGCCGGATAGAGACCCTGACTCAACTCGGTGCCAGCCGCCCCGGGCGCGAGATGACAGGCCACGCACATCGAGGCGTAGTTGCCCGCACCGCGGCGGATTTGCTCGGCATCGCCCAGCGCAGGGACGACGACGTCGTCCGCCCGAACGGCGATGGCACGCTCGCGAGCGGTTTCGATCAGGCGATACACGGCCGCCGAATGTGGCTCATCAGCGCCGGGATGCACGACGCCGAAATAGATGACGCCGGTCGCGCCGAGCAGGCCGACGCCGCCGATCACCAAAGCGGATTTCAGGAAATTCATGTTCGACTCCAAGGCTTAGCGGGGACGACGCGGCGGGTTGCCGAAGCTGGGGTCAGCGCTGACTTTTCGCGCCACCGTGCCGGCGGGGTTCCGGTACCAGCCCGGGTCGCTGTAATCGCCCGGACGCAGGTCGTCGCGAACCTTCACCACAGTGAACATCCCGCCCATCTCCAGCGGTCCGAACGGACCGTTGCCGGCCATCATCGCCAGCGTGTTCGGCGGTCCCTGCATGTGGCCGCTGTCGGTGTGCTTCTGGTGCTCGGCCATGCCGAACTCGCCCATGGCCATGTAGCCAGGAAGCATCTTGCGGATGCGCTCTTCGACCCCGCGCTGATTGACGCCCAGCGTGTTCGGAATGTCGTGGCCCATCGGCCCCATCGTGTGATGCGACATGTGGCAGTGGAACGCCCAGTCACCCGGTACGGCAGTGAATTCGATGTCGCGCATCTGGCCGACGCCGATGATCTCAGTCACTTCCGAGCGCCACTGGTTACGCGGCCACCGTCCGCCATCGCCGCCCGTGACGTGGAACTGCACCCCGTGCAGGTGGATCGGGTGATTCCACATGCTCAGATTGCCCATGCGAATCCGCACCCGCTCGCCGGTACGTGCCACGATCGAATCGATCGCCGGGAACACCTTCGAGTTGAAGGTCCACAGGTCGAAGTCCTGCATGATCGCGGGGTCCGGGCGTCGCGTGCCGGGATGCAGGGCGAAGTTGTGGATCAGGAAGGCGTAGTCGCGGTCGACCGGCGCCGGGTCCTCGCCCTTCGGATGGATGATGAAGAGCCCCATCATGCCCATGGCCAGTTGCACCATTTCATCGGCATGCGGGTGGTACATGTGCGTGCCGTGCTGCTGCAGGGTGAACTCGTAGACGTAGGTCTCGCCCGGACCGATCTGCGGCTGGGAAAGACCGCCCACGCCGTCCATGCCCGACGGCAGGATCAGGCCATGCCAATGGATGGTGGTGGCCTCCTTCAGTCGATTCGTCACGAAAATTCGCACGCGATCGCCTTCGACGGCTTCGATGGTCGGGCCCGGCGTGCTGCCGTTGTAGCCCCAGCAGATCGCCTTCGAGCCCGGCGCGAACTCGTGTTCGAACTCTTCCGCGACGAGGTGGAACTCTTTGACTCCGCCATTCATGCGGTAGGGCAGCGTCCAGCCGTTCAAGGTGCGGACCTTGCCGGATCGCCCGGCGCCGCGGCGCTCGGGCGCGATCGGAGCGGCAGGCGTTGCCCCGTGTTCGGCGTGGCCAGCATGGTCCTGCGCAACGACAAGGCCAGTGGCGGCCGCGCCGGCCAGGCCCACACCGGCGGTGCGAAGAAGATCGCGTCGGGACATCGTGCTCATCGGGTTTCTCCCTGACCACCGTCATCGGGGTGGTCTTGCTGGTGATTCGGGTCTTCGCGCTGGGCTTCTTCCGCTTCGTCATCGGGAGGGCCGTGCGCGCTGTGATCCATGCCTTCCATCGGCGCTTGGACCGGGTTCGCGCTGCCATGCTGGCTGTGGTCCATGCCGGGCATCGGCGCCTGTGCCGACGGGCTCGCGGTGCCGTGTTGGCTGTGGTCCATGCCTTCCATGGGCGCTTGGGTCGACGGGGTCGCGCTGCCGTGCTGGCTGTGGTCCATGCCGGGCATCGCGCTGTGATCCATCGCCCCCATACCGCCCTTGGGCGTCAGGATGTCTTGCACGCTGGGCGTCGGCTCGCTGGGCGCGGCGTCGCTCGGCAGTCGCTGCCCGACGGCCTGCATCAATTCGACGCGAGCGAGCCAGTAATCGCGCACGGCCTCGAGATAGCTCTGGTAAGCGTCGTATTCCTCGACCTTCGCCTGCACCAGTTCGAACACGCCAATCAGCATGAAGTTCTGCTCTTGCTGGCTGCGCTCAACGATGCGTTCGCGCTGCGGGATCAACGCGTCTCGATGCAAGGCCACGATCTGCCGGTGCTCGCTCAAAGCACGCGATCCGGTGCGCACGGCGTTGGTGACGTTCAGCTCAGCGAGCTGGACGCGGGCCTGTGCTTCCGCCAGCAGCGCTTCGGCGCGAGCGAGCTTGCTCTGACCTTGGTTGAACACTGGGAGCTCAAGGCTCAGCGTCGGGCCAGTGAGGTATGCGCCGTCAGCCTCCTTTTCACGCTCAGCCCCGGCGGAAACGCCGCCGAACCAGCGCGTGGCGCGAGTCGTGCGCAACGCCGAGCGCAATTGCGACTCCCGAAGACGTGCGGCCTGAAGCTCGAGGCTGGACGATTCGGCGATGCGAACCAGCGCGTCGGCCTCGTCCTCGGTAGCTACCGGCATCGGCAGGCGATCCGCCAAAGACCATTCGCCGTCGGCAGGACCGAGGCCGAGAAGGTTGCCGAAAGCAAGGCGCTCGCGCAGCGCTTCGGCACGCGCTTGCGCCGCGTCGATGCGCGCCTGTGTTGCCACCGCCTGCTCGCGCTTGAGCTGCAGCTCGCTGATGTTGCCGGCGTCATAGAAGCGCTGCGCCAGCTCGGCGGTGGCGTCCGCGCCCTCAGCGACGGCCGAGCGCATGTCCGCGACCTGCTGTGCCGCGACGGCCCGATACCACGACGCCTCGACCTCAACGGTCAGGCCGATCACAGCCTGCGCCACTTCGATGCTGTGGCGCTCGTACTGCTGTCGGGCCCAGCGCATGCGAACCGGCAGAAGCAGCACGTCGACGAACGGCAGCGATACCCCCACGGTCTGGTTGTACCCGGCGCCAGGGCTCAGATTCATCCGGGCAAAGGACACGCCGGGGTTCGCCACTTCCACGGCGTCGATCACCTCGGCGCGGGCGAGACCCAGCCGGGCATAGGCCTCGCGCATGCGCGGACTGCGCAGCAAGGCGATGGCGACGGCGCGATCCCGGTCGATGGGCGCGGCGAGGCGTTCGCGAAGGTCGATTGGCGGCTCGTCGGCGGCCATTTTCGTCAGGGCCGGTGCGCCCCGCGCTTCCAGCAGGCGATTGACCTGAGCGTCATCAGGGCGTGGGGACAGGGAAGCGCAGCCCCCCAAAAGGGAAGCGAGAGCCACAGCCAGAGCGCTGCGGCGAAACAAAGGATTCATGGTGGTCTCCGGAACTCAGCGGCAAGAAAGCCGCGTCATCCGCCTGTCCGACGACAGGCAGGGGCGTTCAGCGGGCTTGGTGCCCGCTCAGGAGATCGGTGCGATCGGTGGTCGGAGGCCGGGGGAGCGCGGCGCACTGGGCACAGCGGTCACGTCGAGGGTCGCCACCGGCGGCCAGACGGCCACCAACGCCACCACCGGCGGGACGGAGGCCAACACGACGGTGCCGTGGTGGATGCAGGCGCAAGCGCAGCGGCCGTCCTCGCAGCAGTCGGTGGCGGCACTGGAGTGAGGGTCCGCCGCTTCCGCTGGGGCTGCGGCGACGCTGTCGTGGCAGCCGCCATGGGTTTCGGATGCCAGAGCCGCCGGAGCATCCGGAGGCGCCCCGTGACCAGCCATGCCCGCCGCCATGGCTACGCCAGCGACGCCATTGATCACGAGGATCACAGCGAGGAGCAGGTGCAGCAGGGTGCGGACGGGTAGCATGAACCCAAGTCTACATCGGCATACGTTAAGCGCCACCCGGCTGCGCCAGGTCGGCCAGGATTGGGCAGTCCGGGCGGCTGTCGCCGCGGCAGTTCCGGGCCAAATCCAGCAGCGTGTCGCGCATCGCCGCCATCTCTCGGATTCGCGCCTCGAGCTCGTCGGCGTGCGCGAGGGCCAAGGTCTTGACCTCGCGACTGCTGCGCCCTGGGTCCGCCCATAGTCCAAGCAGGACCTCGATCTGCTTCATCGAGAACCCCAGCAGCCGGGCGCGCTTGATGAAGCGGAGCCGATGCACGTCCGCGTTCGCGTAGAGGCGGTAGTTGCTGTCCGTGCGCGCCGCGGCCGGTATCAGCCCCATCGCCTCGTAGTGCCGGATCATCTTGGCCGACACGCCGGACAACGCCGCTGCCTCCCCGATGGTGTGGGGTCCACTCGGCACGGGGACGGGTCGATCGGCTCGCCGCGTCATCGGTCGCTCCTCGGGGTCCAGCGCTTGAGCAGTAGTGTATTGCCGACCACGCTGACGCTCGACAGCGCCATTGCGGCGGCGGCCACGATTGGATTGAGCAGGCCGGCGGCGGCCAACGGAATGCCGACGGCGTTGTAGACGAACGCCCAGAACAGGTTCTGGCGCATCTTGCGGACCGTGCGTCGCGACAAATCCAGCGCGTCGGCCACCAGGCGCGGGTCGCCGCGCATCAGGGTGATCCCCGCCGTCTCCATGGCGACGTCGGTGCCCGATCCCATCGCCATGCCAACCCGCGCGGCGGCCAGCGCCGGCGCGTCGTTGATGCCGTCGCCCACCATGGCGACGGGGCCATGCCGGGCGAGGTCCGCGACCACGGTCGCTTTGCCTTCCGGCAGCACGCCGGCATGCACGTCCTCGGCAGCGATGCCGACCGCCTGCGCCACGTGGGCCGCTGCCAAGGCGTGATCCCCGGTGACGAGCACGGGGCGGATGCCGTCGGCCTTCAGCAGCGTGATCGCCTCGACGGCTTCCGGGCGAAGCGCATCGCCGAACACCATTAGCGCGACAAGGCGGCGCTCTGTTGCGCTGACGTCGGCCAACCACGACACGCTCATGCCCTGAGCCCCAGCCGCGTCGGCGCCATCGATGAGGGGGTGGCGGTCAACGCCGAGCTCGTCCATCCACCGACCGCTGCCCAAGGCGTACGTCGCCCCGCCAACCACCGCCTGAACGCCACGGCCGGGGATGGCTTTCACCTGCTCGGGGCGCCCAATGGCCAGCCCCTCGGCCTCCGCCGCCATGACCACCGCTTTCGCCAACGGGTGCTCGCTGTCCTGCTGCACGGCTGCGGCGAGCGCCAGCGCCTCGCTGCGAGGTCCGGCCGCCGGATAGAAGCCGGCCAAGCGTGGGCGGCCTTCGGTTAGGGTGCCGGTCTTGTCGAACGCGACGACGCGGACATCGCGGGCTGCTTCCAAGGCCACCGCGTCGCGCACCAAAATGCCTGCCCGGGCGGCCAGACCGGTGCCCGCCATGATCGCCGTAGGCGTTGCCAGACCCAACGCGCACGGACAGGCGATCACCAGCACCGCCACGCTGGTGATCAGCGCACGCTCCCAGTCGCCGGTGACCAAGCCCCAGCCCATCAGAGTTCCGACAGCCATCAGCACCACGGCGGGGACGAAGATGGCGCTGATCCGGTCTACCAAACGCTGGATCGGTGGCTTACGAAGCTGGGCGTCCTCGACGAGACGAACGATTCGGGCGAGCGTGCCCTCGGCTGCAGATGCCCGAGCCACCAGGGTCAGCCGTCCTTCACCGTTTATCGAACCGCCGGTCACCCGATCGCCGACGAGCTTGACGACGGGCAAAGGCTCGCCCGTCAGCATCGATTCGTCGACGTGCGTTTCCCCATCGAGGAGATCGCCATCGACCGGAATGCGTTCACCGGGCCGAACCACCAGTCGATCGCCCGCACGCACTCGTTCGATCGGCCACGTCACCTCGGTGCCGTCATCTTGCACAAGGCAGGCCAACGCGGGTCGCAAGTCCTGAAGTGCCCGGATGGCCGCCGACGCATCGCGCTTCGCGCGAGCCTCCATCCACTTACCCAGAAGCACGAGAGTGATGATTGCCGCCGACGCTTCGAAGTACAGCGCCGCGCCCGATCCGGCTCTCGGATCGATCAGGTGCCAGACGCTCAAGCCGTAGCCTGCCGTGGTCCCCAGCGCAACCAGCACGTCCATGTTGGCGCTGCCTGAGCGAACCGCTGACCAGGCTCCGCGGTAGTAGCGCGCCCCGATCCAGAACTGCACGGGTGTCGCGAGCGCCCATTGCCAGACGCCGGGGAGCATGGCGTGGACGCCGAAGGGCATCAGCAGCATGGGCGCGACCAGCGGCAAGGTCAGTGCGCTGGCGACAAGCAATTGCCAACGCAGCATCGACGAGGTCGTGTCTACTGGCCGAGGGGAGACCCCGGATCGGACGCGACCGGTGTACCCAGCGCGTTCGATAGCGCGCAAAAGCGCCTCCGCGTCGGAAATCGTGCCCTCGACACGAGCGGTATCGGTTGCGAGGTTCACGCTGGCTTCGGTTACGCCAGGCACTTCGGCGAGCGCGGATTCGACACGACCCACGCAGGACGCACACGTCATCCCCTCGACTTCCAGGGTCAGGGATGATGGAGTCGAAAAAGTGTCCGGCATGGGCGTTCTCCGCATCGGTCGGAGCCTAGGCTCCGCCTTGCCATGATGGGAAGGTCAAGCCCCCCCCCAAAGACCGCCGAACTTGACCTTCCCACCAAGGGAAGGGTCACGCTGCTTTCAGTCCACCCAGAGGCCCTCACCATGCGCTTCCATGTCCCTCAAATGACCTGCGGCCATTGCGTCAAGACGCTGCGGACGGCGTTCGACAAGGCGCTTCCTGGCCATCAAATCGACATCGACCTCGCCACGCGCGAGGTCCGCAGTGACGATACCGACCCGCGCGTTCTGGCCGAGGCGATACGCGCCGCCGGGTACGAGGCCCGAACCGTTGATTAAGCAAGGCGCATGCGCAAAAGCCCCGGGGCGAAACGCCCCGGGGCCAGCGGTCAAAGCAAGGGCAGACCGAAGGCGAACACGGCGCCGATCAGCGTGAGGATCACTGCTGCACCATAGATCCGATGGGACCAGCGGCGAAGGCTTGCGCACACCTCGGCTTGCGCTCGATCCGCGGGACACGGCAGGCGCCGGGCATTCCAGAGCAGCGCGCCCGAAACTGCGAGTGCTGCGGTCGCGGCACCAAACACCCAGCCTTTCTGCTCTGACAGCCAGATCAGCTGGGGAGCGGCCGAAACCAGGCCGGCCAGAGCGGCGCCCGCGCCGAGGCTGACCATGACCGCGGGCAGCACGCAGCACACCAGTGTTCCGACGCTGGTCAACAGTGCGCCCGTCGCACCCCACGCCGTGGTGCGCAGGGGTCTCAGCGCATCACCCGCCACGTTCGACCTCGGCCTTGATGTCCGCGTGTCAAGCGACACCCAGTTTCACGCATTAAGGCGACACCCAGATTCACGCACCCCGGGACGGTTCGAGGTTCAGTTCCGTGTGGTGCCGAGCGTGGCTTCGAGGTCTCTGAGTCGGTAGCTCCTTCCCTTGATGTTGAGGACGTGGGCCTTGTGCAGCAGGCGATCAAGGATTGCGGCGGCCAAGGCTTCGTCGCCGGCCAGAAGCTCGGTCCAGTCGCGAACCGACTTGTTGGTGGTGATCAGGATCGCGCCGCGGCCGT
>JAGXSL010000024.1 GCA_018333835.1 Lysobacteraceae bacterium | reverse complement strand
GCGGGTGTCGGCGAGCATGCCGGTGGGCTCGCCGCGCGCGGCCTTGGCGGCGAGCAGGGCGGCACCCTGGCGTTCGAGGCGGGCCAGCGTCTCGCCGCGCCACAGCGGCCAGGCGCGCCAGCCGACCGTGACCACCCGGCGGATCGTCTTTCCGCCCCAGCCGAAGGCACGGCGTGCGAACTGGGCGAGCGGGATGCCGACGAAGGCCTCGGGTGCCGCCTCGTCGAGGCAGGTCTTGAGCGCGGAGCGCTCGATGCCCGGATCCACCAGCACCGGCACCGCGCCGAGCTTGAACAGCGCGAACATCAGCAGGAAGAACTCGGGGCTTGGGCGCACCATCACCACCGTGCGCATGCCGCGGCCGATGCCGTAGCCGGCGAGCCCGGCGGCGATGGCATCGGAGCGGCGGTCCAGTTCGCCGTAGCTCAGCACCACGTCGTAGCGGGCGAAACCGTCGGCACCCTTGCCGCCCGGGCAGCGCATGGCCGGCTGCTCCGGGCGCTCGGCGGCGATGCGCGGCAGCACGGCGGCGATGTTGACGGTGGTCGCATCCATGGGCGGGCCGGACTCAGTTCGCAAGCGGGTGGGCGTCGAGGAAGCGGCGGATCGCCGGCACCAGCACCGCGTGCTTGTCCTCCAGCACGTAGTGGTGGGCGTCCTCGAAAGCCATCACCTCGGCCTTCGGCAGCGCGCGGGTGAAGCCCTCGAGGAAGTGCCGGTCGAACACGAAATCCTGCAGGCCCCAGCCGATGAAGGCCGGTCGGTCGGCGTACTCGTGCAGCGTGCGGCCGGCTTCCTCGACGAAGGCCCAGGCCTTGTCCTTCGGCGAGAGCGGGATGTCCTGCACGAAGCGCAGGGTGGCGATACGGTTCTTCCACGAGTCGTAGGGCGCGACGTAGGCGGCGCGCACCGCGGGCGACACCCGGGTCGAGACGCACTGGTCGATGGTGCCGGCGGCGAAGGCGTTGAAGCCGCGGATCAGCAGGGCGCCGATGTTGTAGTTGCGGCCGAGCTGCAGCTGCCAGGGCAGCGGCTTCTCCTTCGGCAGCGGGGAGGCGGCGGTGTTGGTGATGACGAGGCGCTGCACCAGGTTGCGGCGCTTGAGCGCCCAGCCGAAGCCGATCATGCCGCCCCAGTCGTGTACGGCCAGCGTGATCGGGCCGGTGATGCCGAGGTGCTCCAGCAGCTTCTCGATGTCCTCGATGCGCGACTGCAGGGTGTAGCGGTAGTGCCGGTCGCCGGGCTTGTCCGACAGGCCCATGCCGACGTGGTCGGGCACGATGCAGCGGTAGCGGTCGGAGAGGCCGCGCACGAGATGCCGCCAGTAGAAGCTCCACGACGGGTTGCCGTGCAGCATCAGCACCACCTCGCCGTCGCGCGGGCCCTCGTCGAGGAAGCTCATCGCGATGCCGGCCCGGACCTCGAAGCGCCGCGGGGTGAAGGGGTAGTCGGGGTAGGTCATCGGACATCCTGTGGCGGGGCGGGCGGCCGGGCTCACCGACCTGTCGTGGTTCCGGTCTCGGCACCCTTGCCGAGCAGAGCGAACAAGGGCCGATTCACGTAGTAGTTGTTGCGCCCGACCCGCATTTTCTCGAGGACGCCGTCGTTGGCCAAGGTGTCGAGATAGCGCGTGGCGGTGACTCTTGAAACCCCGAGCTCGCGCTGGACGAATTCGATGCGGGTGTACGGGTGGTGGAACAGGTTGTTGAGCAGATCCTGGCTGTAGAAGCGGTAATCGGCGCGGAGCCGCTGCTTGGTTTGCGACAGCAGGTCCCGGATGGCGCGGACGGTGTCAATCGTTTCGGACGCTGTGTTGGCGACGGCGTCGAGCATGTAGGCCACCCAGTCTTCCCAGGCGTCGTCGTCCCGAACGGCTTGCAGCAAGCGATAGTAGTCGGGCTTGGTGCGGACGATGTGGCGGCTCAGGTACAGCACCGGGATATCGAGCAGGCCCTCCTTCACCAGGTACAGCACGTTGATGATCCGTCCGGTTCGTCCGTTGCCGTCGTAGAAGGGATGGATGCTCTCGAACTGGTGATGGACGAGCGCCATCCGCACCAGTGGATCCATCGCACCGGGCGGCGGCTCGTGCATGAAGTGCTCGAGTTCGCCCATCAGGCGGCGGATCTCGTTGGCATCCTGCGGCGGTTCGTACACCACCCGTCCCGCGCCATCCCGCAGTGCGGTTCCGGGCACTTTCCGGAACCCGGCCCGATTGGCCTCCAGCGCTGTCTGGATCTGCAGGATCGTGTTCAGTGTGAGCAGGCCCGTCGCCTGGACTTGGGCGTACCCGGCTTGCAGTGCCTGCCGGTATCGCAGCACCTCTTTTGCAGCGGAACCGGTGGCGTCGATGGCATCGTCGCCACGATAGAGGTCGTCCTGCGTCGTGATGATGTTCTCGATGGCCGAACTGTCGCGCGCTTCCTGCAGCGTGAGCGTGCTGACCAGGATGCTCTGGTTCGGGATGCTGGCGGCGAGCCCCTTCAGTTCGGCCAGGCCCCGGCTCGCGACATTGAGCCGCTTCAGCAGTGCTGGTTGATCGAAACGGGTTGCGTCAAGCGATTGGAGGGGTGGCAGGCGCATGGCGGGGGAGGTGTAAAGAAATGCGCGACTATCTATACACGTCATGGCGCATTGGTCCAAAAATCCGGAAACTAGGAACAGATCGCGCCGGCACCCCCAAAACGAAGGGCCGGTCACCCAGCCCTCGCGGTTCAAGATTGGACAAACGACCTTACCAGACCACTTCCGCCATCGAGCAGTTCAGTCCCGAGCCGATGCCGAGCAGGGCGATGCGCTTGCCTTTCTTGAGCCGGCCCATTTCCTTGAGCTTGGACAGCACGATCGGCACCGAGGCCGGGCCGATGTTGCCGTGCTCGTGGAAGATGGTCAGCACCTTCTGCGGGTCGATGCCGAAGGTCTTGAGGAAGGCCTCGGTGTGGGCGCGCGAGATCTGGTGGATGACGAATTCGTCCATCTCCTCGACCGCCCAGCCGAGCGCCAGCTTGGCGGCGGCGAAGGTGAGCTGGGCGAGCTTGATGCCCTCGATCAGCAGCATCTTGGTGTCGGTAACCATGCGGTCGAGGTTGCCGCGGCAGAGGTGGCTCCACTGCGTGGCGGCACGGGTGACCCCGCCCTTGTACTGCGGGGCATCCGGCACCAGCTCGCGGCGCGCCAGCACCATGGCGGCGGCGCCGCAGCCGAGCGTCAGGCTGGCGAACTCGTTGCGGAACTCGTCGTGGGTGATGCCTTCGCGGTTCAGGCGCTCGATGGTCTTCTGGTAGACGATGTTGGCGTTCTCGGCGTTGACGATCAGCGCGTAGTCGATCTCGCCGCGCTCGATCATGCGGCCGGCGATGTCCATGCCGTTGATGAAGGCGAGGCAGGCGTTGGCCACGTCGAAGTTCTGGCAGGTGTCCGGCAGGCCGAGCTGGCCGCTGACGATGCTGGCGACCGAGGGTTCGAGGAAGTCGCGCGAGACCGAGGTGTTGATCAGGATGCCGATCTTGGCCGGCTCGATGCCGGCCTCGGCCAGCGCCTTGCGGGCCACGTCGGTGGCGGCGTCGGCGGTCGGCTGGCCCTCGTCCCAGAGCCGGCGCGAGTTGATGCCGGCGACGTCGCGCAGCACGTCGGTCTTGATGCCGAGGCGGTCGAGGGTCGGCTTCAGGCGCAGGTTGATCTCGTCCGAGGACAGCGTGTGCGGCGCGTCGATGTGGGCGAGACCGGCGATGGAGACGTGCTGGAACAGCATGGGCGGGACCCGGAGGGAGGGGAAAACGGGCCCCGGAGTCTAGCGCAGCCGTGCCCGGCCTGCCGGCGCAGCCTTCACGCAGCAGGCAGCCGCGGCAACCTTCAGGGATCGCGCAGCGGCAGGGTCTCGGCTTCGCGGGTGGGCGGCGGGACGGTGGTGGCCGGCACCGCCCCGGCCGGGCCGCAGCGCCAGGCGCGGAAGCGCTGCTCGCCGTCGAGCGGTTCGCCGAGCGCCTGCACGGTGTCGGCGCCGAGGGCCGGGGCCTCGTTGCGGGCCAGCACCTCGAGCTCGTCGCGAATCCTGAGTTCGTTGCGGGCGATCGGGCCGATCCGGTCCTGGACCGAGACGGTGATCTCGCCGAGGCGCTCGCAGGCCAGTGGCTGGTTCGGCGCGGCCACCCGCACCTGCACGCCGGCCGGCTGGATCGGGACGAAGGTGCAGGCCGAGAGGCCGGCGGCGAGCAGGACGACGGCGGGCAGGCGGGGGTTCGGGCGCATCGCGGACGGCTCCGGGACGAGTGGAGGGGGATTGTGCCGGCCAGGCGGCGGCCGGGTGCTGAATCGGCGATGACCCTCGGGCGGTGGCGTCGGTCTTGACGCCCACGCGACCGGACGGGTCCCATCGTCGCATCATGCATGCCTCCTCCCGTCGTGTCCTCGCCACCGGCTGCTCGCGCGGCATCGGCCTCGAATTCGTCCGCCAGCTGCTGGCCCGCGGCGACCGCGTGCTCGCCACCTGCCGCGATCCGGCACGGGCCGATGCGCTCGCCGCGCTCGCGGCCGAGGCCGGCGATGCACTGCTGGTGCAGGCCCTGGAGGTCACCGACCCGGCTTCGCGGCGCGCCGCGCTCGCCACCGCCGAAGCCCGCTGGGGTGCGCTCGATGGGCTGATCAACAATGCGGGCGTGCTGCGCCGCGGCGAGGTCTTCGGCGCGCTGGACGCCGCCGATTTCCGCGCCGCCTTCGAGACCAACACCCTCGCGCCGCTGCTGTTCACCGAGGCGGCCGCGCCGCTCCTGGCGCGGGGCGTCGAACCGCGCGTCGCCTACCTGAGTTCCACGCTCGGCTCGATCGCCAACACCAGCGGCTTCTACACGGTGAGCTACGGCGTGGCCAAGGCCGGCCTGAACATGGCGGCCCGCCACCTCGCCGCGCCGCTCGGCGCGCTCGGCATCCGCAGCGTGCTGCTGCACCCGGGCTGGGTGCAGACGGAGATGGGCGGCCCCGGAGCCACGCTGACCCCGGCCGAGTCGGTGCGCGGCATGCTGGCGGTGATCGACGCGCTGCCGGCCGACGCCCGCGCGCCCTTCCTCGACTGGCGCGGCGAAACGCTGCCGTGGTGAGGCTTGCCGCGGCGCTCCTGTTCGCCCTCGTCCTGCTCGCCGGCCCGTTGGCGGCGGCCGGGCGCCACGCCGCCGACACCGCCTGGGCGCGCGATCCGGACGACGGCCGGCTGCTCTACCGCGAGGACCACGGCCTCCTCTTCGACGCCGACGGCCGGCTGCTGGAACGCCGGGTGCTCTACCGTTGCGCCGACGGCACCGCCTTCGCCTTCAAGCGCGTCGACCACCGCCCCGATGCCGAAGCACCGGATTTCGTCCTGCACGATGCCCGCAGCGGCTACCGCGAGGGCCTGCGCCGCCGCGAGGGCCGTCGCGAGGCTTTCGTGCAGTACCTCGGCGGGGTCGAACGGGCGGGCACCATCGATGCCGGCCCGCTGGTGGCCGATGCCGGTTTCGATGTCTGGGCGCGCAACCACTGGACGCCGCTCGTTGCCGGCGAGCGCCTGCGCCTGCGCTTCCTCGTGCCTTCCCGACTGGCCGCCTACCCCTTTGCCGTCGAGGCCCGCCACTCCGTGCCGCAGGACGGGGCGTACCGCTTCCGCCTGCGGCTGGGCGGCTGGCTGGGCTGGTTCGCGCCCTACATCGACGTGGCCTATGCCGCCGACGACCGCCGCCTGCTGCGCTTCGAGGGGCTTTCCAACCTGCGCGACGACCGCGGCGTGCGGCCCTTGCAGGTGCGCATCGATTTCCCCGAGCCGGCCCGTCCCGCCAGCACCGCCGAGTTCGAGGCGCTCGCCACCGAGCCCCTGCGCGCCTGCCGCGTCGAGCCCTGACAGGGGCGGAGCGCGCGGCGATACTCGCGCCCCTGCCGCCACGAGGCCGCCATGTTCCACGTCGTCCTGTTCCAGCCCGAGATCCCGCCCAACACCGGCAACGCGATCCGGCTCTGCGCCAATACCGGCGCCAACCTGCACCTCGTCCGCCCGCTCGGTTTCGCCGTCGACGATGCGCGCCTGCGCCGCGCCGGCCTCGACTACCGCGAGTTCGCGACGATGCGCGTGCACGACGACCTCGATGCGTGCATCGCGGCGATCGCTTCGTGCGCGTCGGCCACTGGCGACGCCGCGCCACGCTGGTGGGTGGTCGAGACCGGCGCGGCCACGCGCTTCGATCGTGTCGCCTACCGCGAGGGCGATGCCTTTCTGTTCGGGCGCGAGACGAGCGGGCTGCCCGCGGACGTGCTCGCCCGCTTCGATGCGGCCTCGCGCATCGCCTTGCCGATGCGTGCCGGCAACCGCAGCCTCAACCTCTCGAACGCCGTCGCGGTAATGGTGTTCGAAGCCTGGCGGCAGTGCGGCTACGCCGGTGCGATCCCCACGCTGCGCTGAATGTTCACTTTCTGTTGGGTTGTTCCTGCAGGGCATGGCTGTTCCCCTGTGTGGGCCACGCCGCTCCAAGGCGCGGTGCCCCACACAGAAGAAGAGAGGAACACCATGAAGAAGACCCTGATCGCCCTCGCCCTCGTAGCCGTCCTCCCGCTCTCGGCCACCGCCGCCCAGCGCAGCTACAGCTACATCGAAGGCAATTACGCCAAGGTCGACGGTGGTGCCGATGGATTCGGTATCCGTGGCTCGATCGCCTTCGCCGACACCCGCTTCTATGCGCTCGGCCAGCACCAGAACTTCTCGGACCGCGGTCTCGACCTCAACATCTGGGAACTCGGCGTTGGCTATGCACTGGCGATCGGCAACTCGGCCGACCTGATCACCGAGTTCGCCTATGTCGACGCCGACATCTCCGATGGCCACCGCGTTTCGGTGGGTCTGCGCAACAGCTTCACCCGCAATGTCGAGGGCCTGTTCAAGGTCAACTACCACGATGTCAGTGGCCGTGTTGGTGGTTTCCCGCTGAGCGATACCGGCTTCAGCGGCACCGCCGGCCTGCTGGTCAAGTTCAATCCCACCTGGGGTCTCACTGGCGGAATCGACTTTGGCAACGGCAACGAGGTCTACACCCTCGGCCTGCGCGCGAGCTTCTGACCGCCGCCACCACGGCCCGCGGAAGTCCGCGGGCCCGGGTACGCACGAAGCCCGGCTCCGGCCGGGCTTCGTCGTCAGGACGGCCGCGAACGGCGCATCGCCACGCTCAGCTTTCGCGCAGCAGGCTTTCCGGGTACTCCGGCTTCTGTTCGCGGGCCAGCAGTTCCTTCAGGCCCTCGACGGGCGTGATCTCGCCGTGCAGCACGCGCTGCACCTGGCGGCTGATCGGCAGGTCGATGCCGTGGGCTTCGGCCTGGCGCATCACCTCGTCGGCGGTCTGCACCGATTCGACCACCTGGCCGATGGCGGCGACGGCTTCGGCGAGGCTCTGGCCCCTGCCGAGCGCAAGGCCGAGGCGGCGGTTGCGCGAGAGGTCGCCGGTGCAGGTGAGCACCAGGTCGCCGACGCCGGCGAGGCCCATCAGGGTCTCCGGGCGGGCGCCGAGCGCGCCGCCCAGGCGCAGCATCTCGCTCAAGCCGCGGGTGATCAGGCCGGCCCGGGCGTTCAGGCCGAGGCCCATGCCGTCGGCGACGCCGGTCGCCACGGCCAGCACGTTCTTCATCGCCCCGCCCAGTTCGGCGCCGAGCATGTCGGTGCCGGTGTAGGCGCGGAAGGCCGGGCTGTGCAGCCGCTCGGCCACCTGCTGGGCGAAGTCGGCGCTGTCGGAGTGCACGGTGACCGCGGTCGGCAGGCCCTGCGCCACCTCCTTGGCGAAGGAGGGCCCGGTGACGATGGCGAGCGGCACCTCGGGGCCGAGCTTTTCGCCGGCCACCTCGTGGAGGAAGCGGCCGGTGCCCGGCTCGAAGCCCTTGGTCGCCCAGGCGACGCCGCAGCCGCCCGGGCGCAGGGGCGCGAGCCGGTGCAGAGTCTCGGTGAAGGCATGGCTTGGCATCACCACCAGCAGCATCGAAGCCGCGCCGACGGCGGCCTCGAAATCGGCGGTGGCCCGCAGGCCGGCGGGCAGGGCCACGCCGGGCAGGTAGCGCGGGTTCTCGCGGCGCCCGTTGATGGCCTCGACCGTGGCCGGGTCGCGGCCCCAGAGGCAGGTGTCGTGCCCGAGCCGGGCCACCTGCGCGGCGAGCGCGGTGCCCCAGGAGCCGGCACCCAGCACGGTGACGGTGCTCGTCGCGGTCATGCGGGTTTCCTCGGCGGCGCGGCCCGGCCGAGTGGCCGGGCGGTCGATCCGGCGGCGGATCAGGCGTTGCCGACGGCCGGCGCGCTGGCCGACTTCAGCTGCTCGGCGCGACGGCGCAGGCTCTCGGCGTAGATCGCCTCGAAGTTGATCGGCTGCAGGTAGAAGGGCGGGAAGCCGCCGGCCTGGATCAGCTCGGAGGCGAGCTGGCGGGCGTAGGGGAACAGCACGTTCGGGCAGTAGGTGCCGAGCATGAAGTCGAGGTTGCGCTCGTCGAAGCCGGCCAGGCCGAAGATGCCGGCCTGCTCGATCTCGACGATGTAGACCGTCTTGTCGCCGAGCTTGCAGCTCAGGTTGATGCCGAGCACCACCTCGAACACGTCGTCGGCGAGCCGGCCGACTTTCTGGTTGAGGTTCAGGTTCAGGTCGGGATTGCCCTGCTCGTTGAACACCATCGGCGTGCCGGGTGCCTCGAAGGACAGGTCCTTGACGTAGATCTTCTGGATCGTGAACTGGGCCTGCGGGGCGGCATCGGTGCCGGCGACGGCGGGGGTGTTTTCATCAGCCACGGGACAACTCCGGGAATGGGGGGAAGGGGGAGCGCGCCAGTATCGCACGCACCGGGACGGGGGGTGGGGGCGGCCGGGGCCGGGCGCAAGGGGGCGCGGCGGGCCCGCCCTCAGCGGGCCTTGGCCAGCGGCAGG